>JAFGTG010000397.1 GCA_016934255.1 Sedimentisphaerales bacterium | reverse complement strand
AGCTTTGGTTCCTTTTTGAATTTGTAAGCTCCGTGGCTGGTCCCGATCGCGACGGCCAGAGAATCCACACCCGATTTCTGAACAAACTCCTCGACCTGGTTCGGATCCGCCAGGTGTTTGCTGATATCATCATCCGCGACACCGACCACGTCCTCTTCAATGCCCCCTAATTGGCCCAATTCCGCCTCGACGACGACATCCCGGGCATGCGCATATTTGACGACTTCCTTCGTAATCCGAATATTCTCCTCTAATGGTTTGTGTGAGGCGTCGATCATGACCGACGTAAAACCGTCGTCCACAAACTGCTTGCAGGTTTCCAGGGTATCGCCGTGATCCAGGTTGATCGCAACGGGAATGTCCGGATTTTCCTTCACGACGACATCGATGATCGCCCTGAGATAGCTGTTTTTCGCATATTCTCGGGCGCCCCTGGACACTTGTAGGATCAACGGGGCCTTTTCTTCGGCCACTGCCTCGATGATCCCCTGTGTGATCTCCATATTGTTCACATTGAATGCACCAATCGCATAGCCGTTCTTATAGGCCATTTCAAACATCTTTTTGGTATTGACCAACGCCATAAAATTCTCCTAAAATTAATTTGTTATCAGACGTTTGTAAAAAATCGCTCCATCTTATTGTTTCTCGCCTCGTTATGCAAGTTTTTTCACATCTCATGGGCCAACGATCAATATCCCGCCGAACCGCCCAGATCGCTATATCGTCCTTGTCCAATCGTCAGATCCGAAATACCCTGGGGCCAGAGACTGAGGGTAATGGACTGCCGGTCCAGCGATTCGTCCGTACTAAATGTCAAACCCCAATAAAGTCTGTGATACCGCCGAATAAGCGTAACATCACTTCGAACGGTCTTTCCGTAATCAAAATCAAGCTGCTGCGAAAACACCACAGTATATCGTGGATCGAGCACATACGTTACGGCAAATGTAAAGGCATTCGAGCCATATTCGCCATTGCCGTTATCCAGACGTCTGAGATACCGGCTGCCGACGTAATATTGCAAATTGGGCCATCGCAAATGTGAAAAACCCACGTTAAACTGCTGCACGACGCCACTTTGCATATCATAATTCATATCGGACAACACCGCCGTCGTATCGCTCAGCCGCCAGATATAATCGGCCCCGACATAGTTGCGTCGCGGACCGTATATTTGGCTACTGCGCCGGTCCTGAAGCGGAATCGCCCAGCTATAGGTATTTATCGACGGAATCAGGGGTTTATTCCAAATAAATTTGTCCGCCCCGGCCGTGGCGTCGTCGGAATTATTCACCCAGGTCACATCCACATCCAGCCGCATCCAGTCGATCGTTGGCCGGTTATCGCCATAGCCGCGTTTCGTTTGCAGCCGTTGCGAAATGCCGGCGCTCAACGTATCCCGCTGCTCGAAAACCGAATCGCCCTCGGTATAAGCGACCGCCGTCAAGCTCGGCCTAATGACATGCCGCAACTGATTGAGGTCCCAAAGCTGGGATTGAACGTTCGGATACACCCTCCAGAAAGGTTGCGTCGAGACGCGAACGCCGCCCTCGGCGGACCAGACGTCATATTCCCTCACATCCGTACCGCCATCCAGCTCCCGGAAGAAACCGAAGCCGTCTTCGTATGCGACGGTTCCGGCGACAAACGGCACGACCCGCGTCTTTCCCACATTAAGCGGCAAATCGACCTCGTTGCGCGTCGTCGCGAATGAAAAGAAATGTTCCGGGCCGTCAATCGTACCCGTGGCGGAATACCGTTGCCGGAGCCGGCTGGCTTGAGTGTCGCTGTAAAAGGTGAGCATATCGTCAAGAAACGACTGGCCCGTCCAGTGAAACTCGGCGGTGGGCAATTCCTCCAATTGGTTGAGAAAATCGTTATATCGGGCCTTTCCCAGGAAGGCCAATCCCCAGTTATCCTCAATGCGTTTCAAGTGAAGGAGCGTTTCCTGCTCCTTACCGAGGTAAAACTCATTGCGATAATAACTTTCCAGGAAGTTCTCGTCCGAAAGGTAGCTGAATTCCGACGTCAACTGCCAGTTGTACGGCAGAAAATGCCTGTGCTGCCATAAAAACCGACCTCGCACTTCGCGGGACGGCTCAAGGTTCTTTCGTGCAGCGATCCGTCCAAGCCGATCTTCTCCGTGATCGTGGATCACATATCCCAGAAGATGGCCGAAATAATCCTCCCCTTTGTATTCGGTCTGGACGCCGACAGCCGGACCGCGCTTGTCGAAATAATCCACTGACAGGGTGCTCTCCGTCCCTTCCGGCTCATGAAGACCCAGCAGACGGGCCAGATACCACTGCGTTTCAAGCGATGTGCCCCAGGTATTGTCGTGCCCGATGCGAACGCCCTTGATCGGAAGATCGGGGCGCTCCAGATTGGCCCGGAGGGAAGGCCAGTAGAAAAACGTCTGGTCGTAGGCCTTCAAACGCACATCCTCCAATTGTGCATCAAAACTGTCTTTGGAAAGACGGCCCAGACGTTCATCGTCGGGCGTCGTATCGGTAATAGTCGCCTTCGAGACATTTAACGAAACCTGAGGAAGATAAAACTCGCTCGTCGTTATTGTGGCATCGTCGAATTCGAGCTTGTTTTCCGCGACTTGCCTGAGCCGGGCGGCGCGCACGTAGATCGGAATTCCCTTTTTTGTATCGAAGGTTCGCATGACGACGTTTGCCGCCACACCTCGATGGGCCTGGAATTCGTAATAGATCTCATCGGCCCGGATGGTTCGCCGCTCGTACGTCATCACGACGTCGCCGGCTAAATAGATCGCCTGGACCGAGCCAAACGCCAGAAGCGCCTCGACTTGCCCCCGACCTTGATCGCTGGAGGGTTGTTGGCCGGATCCGAAAACGACCGCCATGTCGGCCTGCAATTCCAGCAGTCCACCTTCTTCATCCAGCTTATGCGAAAGATAGAATCGACCCATCACGGTCCCAACCTTTTCCTCGCGGTTCCACTCCATTTTGAGAGGGTCTTCGCCTACATGCCATATATTCATCGGATACCTGAATTGAGGCTCCTTCTTTTCGGGCTCGACCGTTACTTCATTCGGCTCTTCTAAAGGAATCTCAGGGACGTTCGGCTCTTCAGGAGGCATTTCAAGAACCGGTTCATTGGGTTCCGTTTGCTCCGCAGGCGGCTCCGGGCGTTCCGGCTCAGTCTGCTCGGCCGGGCGTTCCGTCGGCTCAGGCTCTGCTTTCTCCGTTGGTGGTTCGAATGGTTTTCCCGCAAGGTCTCCTTTATAAGGCTCGTTCTCAATCCCCTCGGGAGCCATCCCGGCCGCCTGCATCATTTCAAAAGCCCGCAAATACTGCTCGGACCCGCGAGGATCGATGGTCTCCCTTTTATCCGCCGTGATGAAAACTTCACCGCTCACGTGGAATCGCAACGTGAGCATATCTTCTATGAGCATTCCCTCGATACCGCTAAGGGCCAGTCGGCCGTTAAGCTCTTTAATGTTGAACGCATAAGGGGGATCGACTGAAAGATTACCCTCAAGGAAGCACCTTGCTTCATAAATCGTCCCGGGCAATTCAGGCGATTTCGTCGTCAGAACGTCCACCCATACGATCGCACGGTCCGCCGTAAAGCGATAAATCCCCACGGACATCGACGATCTTTGCTTAAAAACAAGGATATGCTTCGAGTCGTCGGGCCGAAAGAGGGCCAGTTCGGGAGCCTGAAGATAAAGATCCTGCCCGGCGAAAGCCGTAATTTGAGGCGCATCGTCCGTTTCCCCCTCAGCCGCCAATACAACCGCAGGTAACGAAAAAACAATGAAATAGACTATAAGAAGCATCCTGCTTCGCATGACAGGAGATTATAGCTCGAACTTTTCGCAAATCCAGTAAAAAGGTTAACTCGATGGAATAAGGTCTGACCTGTCGGACTCAAGTCGGACGAGCCGGACAAGTCAGACAGGTCGGACAGGTCAGACAAGTCCGACAGGTCCGACAAAAAAACTTCACGGCTAAACATCGAGCATCGAGGAGGCTTGATTTCTCAGTTAATTTCCCGTACAAAATGCTTATGGCCAAACAAGACTATTCGCAATACCAGAAATCGGTGATATCAGGTTACTACAATAACCTCGAACCGATCATGCTCCAGAAACTCGGCGAGCTGGTCAGTGAATTATACATCGCCGAAACGCAAGCCAAACGGGACCGGCTCTGGGACCGTGCCCACAAAGCGATGGTCCAGCTCAAGATCCCCCCGGCCATCCTCGACCACATCATGCAAAAGAAAGACGTCCAGATCTTAGCCAAAAACCTCCAGGACTGGCTCGCCCACAAGAAAAAATGACACGAAGCGTCATCCTGAGAATCCTGTCTAAAATACGCTGTATTCCTTCCTTCGAACTTTTTTTCTTGCAAATAATGGCGTAAATAGTATAATCTTCATGTTCGATAGGCTTCGTTGTGGAGGAAGCCAAAATGGCATTTAATCAGGAGGTTTTTAGAAAAACAAGCACGAACCAAAGAGATTGCGCGCCATATGCGATGTGGCAATAGAAATCATTACCGTTTTAAGCAGAGAGGTACTTTGAAGGAGAGTCAAAATGAAAAAGACGATTTCACTCACATTGGTTTTGGCATTGTGTCTGGTTGCCAAGGTTACGAAGGCGGATTTCACCTTCGGTGAACCGGTGAATCTCGGGCCGACGGTCAATAGTTCATCTGGCGATGCTCTAGATTTTATCTCTTACGATGGATTGAAGATGTATTTCGATTCCCGACGATCCGGTGGTTATGGGAACTGGGATATATGGTTATCCACACGAGGGGCAACAGACGATGACTGGGACGACCCGGTGAATCTTGGGCCAACGATTAATACTTCTCAGGCAGAGACCTGTGCATACATCTCAGCCGATGGACTCGAACTATACTTCAGTTCTTACAATAGGCCTGGTGGGTACGGTAATTATGATATATGGGTGTCTAGGCGAGAGACAATTGACGATGACTGGGGTGAACCTGAGAATCTCGGGCTATCTGTCAACAGTTCGAAGATAGATGGCGGTCCATTCTTAACCGCTGATGGGCTGGAACTCTACTTCTATTCTCAACGATCCGGTGGATACGGCAGCGACGATATATGGGTTTCCAGACGGGCAACAAAGGATGATCCCTGGGGAGAACCAGAAAATCTTGGGCCTATTGTCAATAGCTCAGCCAGTGAGAGTCTTCCTTTCCTCTCATACGATGGTCTTTTGCTTTTATTCTCAGAGGACTATTACGGTCCTTTCCGGTCTGGTGGTCTTGGTAATGTGGACATGTGGATGTCAAGACGAATGAGTATCTCAGATCCCTGGGGCACTCCTGT
>JAFGTG010000396.1 GCA_016934255.1 Sedimentisphaerales bacterium | reverse complement strand
TATGCCGGTATGAATTTTATCCCACCAGAAACGCCTTCTTGCTGGCATTTCTCCTACACAACTGATACCATATATTCTCGGGCCAAGCGATTTTTGATAAGCTTCATTATGCTTGGTTCCAAGAAATGAAGACCTTATGACATATACGCGGTCAACGGAAGGTACGTCGCCATGGGTAATGCGTTAGACAAATTAACAATCAAAGGTTTTAAGTCGATCGAATCGCTTGAAGATTTCGAGCTCGGCAAACTCAATATTATGATAGGCGGCAACGGCGCCGGTAAAAGTAATTTTGTAGAATTCTTCCAGCTCATGAAAGCAATGATACAAGGAAATCTTGCATCCTATGTAATGAGTCATGGAGGATGCGATGATTTTCTGTTTAATGGTCCACAAACAACCTCTCGCCTGGAGGTTGAATTACATTTCGACAAATATCTCAACTATACCTGCAGCATGCTTCCTACGAGTGATGAGAAATTTGTCATAGAAAATGAAATATACCCTGCAAACAAAACGTTCGGCGGATTTGAAACGAGCCTACTGGAAACCAAAGAAAACAAATCACATCCTGACTGGGTGACCTGCGAAGAACTTTACCAACTTATTTCCGGATTCAGCGTCTATCATTTTCATGATACCAGCGCAACCGCCCCAGTGCGACGTTCCGAAATAACAGCGGATAACACGAGACTACGTCCGGATGCGTCCAATATCGCTCCATTTCTTCTGGAATTGCGAGAGAATAAACCTACGTGCTATGATGAAATTGTTGGAACAATTCGGCTCGTCACTCCTTTCTTCGATGATTTCTTATTGAAACCAAGAAGGAACGGAGAAATAGAAAAAGTCAACTTAAGCTGGAAGCAAAAGGGATCAGACTATCCGATGCAACCCTATCACTTCTCGGATGGAACGATACGGTTTATTTGTCTGGCAACGGCTTTGCTGCAACCCGATCCCCCATCTACAATCGTGATTGACGAACCCGAACTTGGTTTGCATCCCTATGCCATAGAAATCCTGGCCGAATTGATTCAAGCGGCTTCGGAACGAACCCAGGTCATCGTTTCCACTCAATCTCCGCCCTTAATCGATTATTTCAGCCCTGAAGATATTATCGTCGTTAACAGAGAAAACGGAGCTTCTGTTTTTAAGCGATTAGACGCGAAAGAATTGTCACACTGGCTTCAAGACTATTCACTCGGAGAACTCTGGCGTAAAAACATCGTAGCCGGAGGACCCGTTCATGAGTAACATTAGCGTTTATATCATCGTGGAAGGACAAACAGAACAAACGTTTGTAAGGGACTTGCTTGCACCAGAGATGGGCGGCCAGGGTATTTTTTTGTATCCCGTCCTGATTGGCAAGCCGGGTCATAAAGGAGGAAATGTACAATTTGAATGAACCAGAGGAGATATTGGGAAATTCCTGCAGCAGAGGACCGATACGTATATATCCACCATGTTCGATTATTTCAGATTAGATCCACTTTGGCCGGGTCATTCAAACATGCAAAGCTGTCCGACTGCAATGGAAAAAGAAGGAAAAATAGAGATCGCCACTTTGGCGAAAATCACGGAGTTGTTTCCGGATCATAATATCGAGGAACGCTTTATTCCGTATATCGAAATGCATGAATTCGAAGCATTATTGTTCAGCAACGCATTAATACTTGCAAGTGAAATTGGAATAGATACAGATAAGATAGAAGATATCTTGGATGAATTCGGAGAGCCGGAAGAGATCGACGACGGCCCCGATACGGCTCCTTCGAAAAGACTGATGAGTCTTAACAAAAGTTATCGAAAAGTCGCTATGGGTAAAAGTATAGCCGAGGCTATAGGGATATCGACCATACGTGAAAAATGTCCACATTTTGACCAGTGGGTGACCCGGTTGGAGCAGCTTGGGGACAATTAGGATAGGCGTGTCGTTGTCGATACCCTGACAGAAGATCATATAATAATCTCAATAGAAGGGTGTGATTATGAAAAAGCGAGGCGCTTTTACGCTTATTGAATTGCTGGTCGTTATTTCCGTCATTGCTCTTTTATTGGCGTTGCTTATGCCGGCGTTGTCCAAGGCCCGCGCGCAGGCGCGCGGGGCGGCCTGCCGGGCGCATCTCAAACAATGGGGCACCATCATCGCCATGTACACGATGGATAACAACAACAAGTATTGGATCGAATACTGCCAAAGGGCGAATCCCGCGGGTACCTGGATGCGGGCCCTGGAATTATTGTACGGAGACATGGGAAAATTCCGCGTTTGCCCGGTGGCCACCCAGCCGTGCTTTCTCGTGGATCCGGGTACGGGGGATGCGAACTGGAGGCGCGCCGGCAGCGCCAGGCGGGTCTGGGGGCCGGGTATCCCGACGGTGTACTTTTACGAAGAAGATTACGGAAGCTACGGGGTCAACCACTGGATCAATCAACTGGAGGAAGGCGATGACGGCTGGCTGAATGCACCGACGTTGCACTGGAAAACCGATCTTTGCCAAAACACCAGCAATATTCCCATCCTGGGTGATTGCACCTGGTACGGAGGCCAGCCGGCGACTCATCCCGATCCCGCCTACCCCGCCTTCGAGAGAGAATCACAACCCCCGATTATGCGCGACTGGTGGGAGGTCGAACCCTCCGCGGCCTGGCCCAGCAGTATGTGCCGTTTCGCCCTCGACCGGCACAGCCGGGCTATTCACATGTCCTTCATGGACGGCTCGACGCGGAAAGTCGGCCTGTACGAGTTATGGACATTGAAATGGCACCGCAACGCCCTGCCGAACTACGACGTTGAGATTCCCTGGTTGCCGAGATAGCCGGAGTACTCTGTCAAGACTTAAATAGTAACTGTTGCGGAACGTAGAAAACTCGCATGTCACCCTCCTCAGGACGCCTTACGGTGCTGCGAAGGCAAGGGGCCTGTGAGTAAAAAAGTGGATTCCCGCCTTCGCGGGAATGACAAATAGTGCTTCTGCAACTGTAACGAAATGGAAACGTTGTCATTGCAAGCCGCTGCGCGGCTGGTGTCCGGAAGAAAGTGAACCGTCAGCATGTGTCATTTCGAGCGTAGTCCGCCAAAGGCGGACGAAGTCGAGACATCTGGTGACGAACGTAACAGGATGTTCCGACGTGACCAGATTTCTCCATTCCGGTCCACTTCCAGTGAACCTCCAGTCGAAATGACAGTTCTAACAGTTTTTGTTATAACAAAGCCCTATAAGCTCTTTTGATATTTCAGGGCGTAATCATCCAGCTCTTGCCCTTTGCCGAGGGCACGGGGGTCCTGGGTTTCGATGAGCTCTTTCTTGAGCCTCGCGGCTAATTCCATCTTGATCTCCGCGTATTGGTTTTGGTCCGCCAGGTTCCGCAATTGATACGGATCGTTTTTGATATCATACAATTCATCGGCCGGACGCTTGCCAAAGGCCAAATTAAAGAAATAAGACTGGTCCCGACGGTGAGTGCACAGATACGTCTTGGTAGGCGATCCGTCGCAATCACCGAAACCGCCGGTCGGATCATCGGCCGGCCAGACGGGCCCGTCCGGATCAGCCGTAGGCCAGCGGTTCGGCGTGAGATTTCGGATATATAAAAACCGTTCCGTACGAATGGCGCGAATCGGATAGCCCCAGCCACCTTTGCGGCCGCCGGGGAAGTGACGCTCCACGCCGACGACGACGTGATCGCGATGGGGATCGACCTGTCCGGCACGATTGGACTGCAAGATCGGCAACAAGCTCTTGCCGGTCATGTTCTTAGGAACAGACGCGCCGGCCGCTTCGAGGAAGGTTGGAGCAAAATCAGTGAAGCTCACTAAATCATTCACAACCCGGCCGGGCTTGACCCTACTGCCCCATCGAATGGCCAACGGCATGTGAATGCCGAATTCGTAGCACGTCGCTTTGCATCGCGGGAAGGCCATGCCATTGTCCCCCGTAACGACGATAAGGGTATTGTCCAGTTCCCCTATCTCCTTGAGCATATCCATCATCCGACCGAGATGTTTGTCGAACCACTCGATATGCACGGCGTAGTCCAGCAGGTCGCTACGAATCTCGGGTGAATCTGGATAAAACGGGGGGACTTCCGCATCGGAGAGTTTCTTGCCTTCGCGCAGGCCGATCCCTTCCTTGAAGACGCGGTGTGGGTCTCTGCCCCCATACCAAAAACAGAACGGAGAGCCCTGAGGACGCTCTTTCAGGAAGTCCTGAAAATTGCCGGCGTAGTCGGTGTTCGAGATGCCTTTGGAACCGCTCTGGTGGACGCGCTTATTATATTCAAGGCCGGCCGGGTTGGTTTTACGTCCGGCGGCTTTCCAATCCGTGGGACCGCACCCTTTGCCCGTGAAACCGACGTGATAGCCCATCGAGGCGAGCATGTCGGTATAGACGTTCAATTCGGGAGGCCAGGGCGTATGGTTCATCGAGGCTTCTTTCAGGCGATAGAACGGCATACCGGTGAGCACCGACGAACGGGAAGGATTACACGAGGGGACCGAGACAAAGGCATTTTTGAAGAGGACACCTTCCCGTGCCACGCGGTCGAAATGGGGCGTCTTGACCATCTTGCTTCCGTAGGCACTGCAATGGAGCCAGGTCTGATCGTCCGAGATACAAAACAAGATGTTCGGTCTCTTCGTTGCCCGCTCGGCCCTAGCGAACGGACTCACCGCCAAAGCCGCGACGCCGGTCAAACGCAGAAATTGCCGTCTATCCAACACGTTCATTTCAAAGTACCTCCGTTTATCGGTTTATTTTCCTTCATGCGATTTTTCTCAAGGACAGAGTCCTCTATCACAGATAAATGGAGAGTTTGCCACAGAAAGGGTACAATCGTCAATAATTACTTTGAAACCGCGGATAAACGCCGATACATTTGTTTATCTATATCTGTGTGCATCTGCGTCCATCTGCGGTTCGCTTTATGGCTCTGCGGCTTCCCACCAAAGTCTCGGATAGTCCTGCCCTTCGAGAATCCACCAGATATCCTCCGCGCCGTTAGCGGTCTCGTGCACGAAGTCCCACCCGGCTTGAAGGAACGGCGTAGTGATCGTGATCCCTACCGCCCGGGAATCAGGAAGTTCGAGCTAACGAACGATGCGATGCACGTGCAGCCTGAATGTCGTGTATGGCATCATCGTCAAAGAAACGCGAGCCACACGAACGACACTTATAATGGCCAAGTTTTTTGACCGTAAGCCCATCCGCGAGTCGGCACGTTTCCACGACGCGACTCATCTGAGTCTTGCCGCACTCAGGGCAAGGCAGCGCATCAGATGTCGGTGCTTTTTTTCGATGAGATGAGGACATAAAAAATATCAATACCTTCTTTCTTAAGTATCTTACCTTTCGTGTAAACGGCAAGTCCATCGAAGGTTAGCCCTTTGATGACGTAAAGCCTCTCGGTTTTTCCTGCCTTTGGATTGCGCGAACGCAACACCTTGAATATCGCCGGCGCGTTCAGGATCGCCTCGTACACCAATTCCGGCGTCAACGCATCCCTCGCCATCTCGATCTCCGCCTTTTCGGTAAAAAGTATCCGCCGTGAAACCACTAAACGTTTTATTTTTACGAGAATATCCATTGTTTTCTTGATTGTATTTTACTGTATCCTTTCGTCAGAATCAAATGGAAATCCCTTGTATTCTCAAAGAAACTCAGGTTTTGAATCTCGATCATTTGTATTTGCTTCGAGTTTAGAATTTCGGATTTAGTATTTCCGCAGAGCAGGTACGATCGTCAATGGTCAGAGCCACCGAGGACACAGAGATCACCGAGCAATAATCAATAATCAATAGTCATTAATCAATTGTTGTGGGTTTCCCACCACAATCGCGGATAATCCTGACCTTCGAGAATCCACCAGATATCGTCTGTACCGTTTTCGGTTTCGTCCACAAAGTCCCACCCGGCTTCAAGGAATGTGCTGGCCGCTTGCATTTCCGCTGTCGTCTTACCTAAACCACCCGCACTGGTTGTCTGACCTGAGGTCTCCGTGTCCCAGAAACAGTCGCTGACAACCCCCTCGTTGCCAAGATCGTAGATATTCATATTCGCTCCCACGAGGCCCCCGCCGCTGACAGAACCGGTGCTGTAGCACTGGGCCACAGAACCGCGATTGAATCCCACCAGCCCGCCCACCCATTCAGTGCCGCTAATCGAACTGGTACTGTAGCTTGTCGTGATAGTGCCTTGGTAGTTAATGCCCACGAGGCCACCTACACACCTGATACCAATGACTGAGCCTATGCTGTAACACTGAGTTACAGAACCTACAGAACCACGATTGCACCCCACCAGCGCGCCGACATAATTATTGCCACTGACAGAACCACTGCTGTAGCTCATAAGAATGCTACCCCGGTTGTTGTAGCCCACGAGGCTACCGGCATAATCATCGCCACTGACTGCACCGGTGCTGTGGCACTGGGTCACAGAACCGCCATTAGCCCCAGCCAGCCCACCGACATATTTATTGCCGCTGACAGAACCACTGCTGTAGCTACCAACCACACTGCCCCAGTTATCGCCTACGAGCCCGCCAACATAATAACCGGTGCTGCTTATATACCCGTCGCTATAGCATGAGGAGATGTCGCCTTTGCTCTGCCCCACCAGCCCACCAACATCGCCTTCTGTGGCTGTTATATTGACGTCAACCACAGTCAAGTCAATAATTTCAGCACCTGATTCAAGTTTGCCAAATAAGCCCAAATAACCACGACCTTTAATCGTTAGATTGGATATCGTATTACCAGCTCCATCTAAAGTACCTGAAAACTGTGGAACCACGGCTGTGTCCCAACAGATACCTGAAAGATCAATCGAAGCAGCAAGTCGATAGTGGGCATGGGAATTGTATATTATTGACCCCAATTCCAGAGCATCGTGTATCAAGTATGGGTCCTCCACCGTGCCTATGCCTTGCAGCCCAGGGGGAGTGTACCCACCGAGAGTTGTCAACAATGGGTAGCCGCCTTCTTCTGGTATTTGCCAGGCTTCATGAGTCCCATTACCGATTTCACCGACGAAGTCCCAGCCGGCTTCAATGAACGTGCTGGCCGTCTGCATCTCGGCAGTCGTTTTACCTGTACCGCTATCACTCGTATTCTGCCCTGAAGTTTCAATGCCCCAGAAAGAGTGGACCACACTTCCTTCCACCCAATACGTGGTTCCCAGTCCTACCAGTCCACCAACATCAGAATTGCCAATTACCAAACCAATGCTATAGCACCTGGAAACAAAGCCAAAAGTCTCTGCACCACCACTTGGGTATCGGGAGTCTACCAGATTCGTGCCGACCAGCCCCCCGACAGAACGATCTCCGGTCACTGCACTCGTGCTGTAGGAGTCGATAACATCCCCTGGATTTGCACCTACAAGACCTCCAACATCTTTGTTGCCGGTAACTGCCCCTGCGCTATAGCACTGGGCAATAGAACCGTAGACCGAAACGCCAGACAATATGGGCAAGACTTCCAAATTTCCGCCGGCCAATCCGCCAACAAGACAATCTCCGGTAACCGTACTTTTACTGTAGCAGTTAATAACATTCCCACCATTTTCGCCCACCAGCCCACCGACACGGGCGCCTCCATGGACCGTACCTGTGCTGTGGCAGTTGGCCACCTCCCCCATATTGCTGCCCACGAGGCCGCCGACAGACGAAGTGCCACTGACCGAACTCATGCTGTAGCTCGAAACAATGCTACCCCAGTTGTAGCCCACAAGTCCACCGACTCCAGCGCCACCGGTCACGTTGACATCCACTACACCAAGATTCACTATTTTACCATATGACTTGCCAAACAGACCCAGGCCATTCTCACCCTCCACCGTAAGATGCGATATCATGTGACCATTACCATCAAAGACTCCTTCGAAGGTTATCCCTCCATAGGGATGAAGGATATCAGAAGCCGGTGCAATGACCGCCTTGTCGAATACCTTGCGGCCGGGTAGGTTGGGGTCCAGATCAATGTCGTCGGTCATAATGAAGTGCTTGTCATAATCTTCGGGACTGTCGCCCAGCAGCATCAGGTCCTCGGCTGTCGCGATCTGGTAGGGATCATTCGGCTCCCCCGTCCCGCCGCTGTATTTGGCCTGGGCCATTGGCCCAAAGAAACAAACGGAAAGCAGAACAAGTATCGCGCCAATAGACTTGCTTAGAGTATCCATCGTTTGCCTCCCTCAAAAATAATCATACCCGTTTCTTGAAACGAAGCAAGTATTGCATTCTGTATATATCTGCGCACATCCGCGTTAATCCTTCGACTATGCTCAGGACGGCGTCTGCGGTTCCGTATAATCAATTGCTTTGAAACCGCTGATGCACACAGATAAACGCTGATAACAAGCTACGCGATACGCCTCACGCACAATGTACGACATATTGACTTTCAAAACGAACGAAACGAACTGCGCCAAAAGACATATACTCCACAGGTGCTGATCATTATTGTAGCAAAGGTAGCTATGGACGTCAATTGGAAAGTATGAATAATCACCTTCCCAAAGACCTTTTTGAGGAAGCTCAAGCAGTGTGAACCCGTATCATCAAATGCTCCCCCTCGAAAGAGGATTGGGCGAGAAGGCGCCCGGCCGAAATGAAGTATTGATATGAAGCCGCATCGTGTGATATTGTAGAGACCAAAATAGAACCGTCTGTCAATATAAATAGTAAAAGGAGCCTTCCCATGACAACAAATATTAATCGCCGTAGTTTTTTAGGAACCGCCGTCGCATCCGGTGCTTTCACACTTGTCCCGCGTCACGTATTGGGATCGAGCGGACACGTCGCCCCTAGTGAGAAAATCACCCTCGCCCAAATCGGCATGGGCTCGCAGAGCGTCCGTGAGATCGGCGGCCTGCTCAACGATCCGCGCATTCAGATCATCGCCGTCTGCGATCCGAATAAGCAAAGCAACAACTATGTGGAATGGGGCAAGAACAATATTCGAAACCAAATCCGAAAATACATCGGCAATTCCTCGTGGTGGGAAAATGAAACCGGTTGCCCGGGAGGCCGAGAGATCGGTCGCCTTATCGTAAACTCGTACTATGCCAATAACCGGGGCTCTGAGAAATATAACGGCTGCGCTGTTTACGCCGATTTCCGAGACATGCTCGAGCAGGTTAAGGAC
>JAFGTG010000395.1 GCA_016934255.1 Sedimentisphaerales bacterium | reverse complement strand
TCTCACTTTTCAGTGACACTCCATGTTTTTACGTGCTCCTACGCCTCGGGGACGCCCAAGTGCCGAACCTGCGTCGATTTCAAGTGGATCTATCTGAAACAGTTCAAAAACTTCGCTTTTCCGGCGGCGAATAAGAAAATTATCGCCGCGTTGCAGAAATAAACTGGCCGGGAGAATGGCTCCGGCATACAATCTGTCAAGAGGAGGGCGACATTTTAGATGGGATACGCAAAATGAGCATATACAGAATATCAGTCGTTTTGGTTGTTATGAGTTTGGCAGCCGGTATGGCCGAATCGAAGGCGCAATGGCCGGAACATATACAAATCGTCTTGGATAATACGGAGCCGCTGACATTTGATAGGGGGCAGCGCCTGCCGATCTATCTCTGGCAGGCCATGAATCCGGGTAAGCTCGATCAGGACGCTGCAAAGGAATTGCTTAAGCAGCTTGATAAAAGAGGCATTGGATTAGTCACATCCTGGAATCCGGGTAAGCGAGAGCAAAGTCTGGAGGAATCGTTAGCGATAGCCAAAGCTCAAAAGAAGCTGGGTTTGCGAGTGAATATTAATGCGACATCCTGTCTATATTCATTTTTCAACGGCGACGAGCGAACCGCCCACATCGATGACAAAGGCAAGCCATTTTGGGATACCTCGTTTGGCAAGCAAAAAATGGGCTGTCCGTTTGCACTGGATTTCCGACGTCCCGATATGATGGAACGTCTTGATTATTTCATTAAAGCATTCAAAAATGCGGATGTGAACGTCGATTTCATTTTCGCGGACTGGGAGATTGACGGCCCGATCGAATTCAACGAAGCCCACGCCGCCTCGAAACGATGCCAACGATGTCGCCGGAATATTCGTGACATTAATGACTTCGAGGTCTTTCAGAAAGTTCTTCGCACGCTCAGGAGTGAGTTACAACGAGAGGTCTATTCCGAGCCGGTCAAGAAGAGTTTTCCCAATGCGCTTGTGGGAAACTATGGCGTCTATCCACACGACGGCACTCGGTATTGGTATGACTACTACGAATACTACGTCGAAGGCCAACCCTGCCGGATCGATCAGCGGGCTAAATACAGAAAATGGATCGATGAGTTTCCTGAAACCGGTTATACCTTCGCCATGCCCGTCGTCTATACGTGGCGGCGAATTTTCGATTGGTACGACTACGCCGACACGGACTATCGGTGGTTTTATAATATGCTCTTGGTGGCCAGCAATGTGGGAAAGCATACCCCGAACGAGATTCCTATCATCAGTTTCGTGCATTGGCATACCATCGAGTCCGATGACCTTCCCAATACGGCCAAACAGTTCAGCGAAGAAAAATACCAGGAATTATTATGGCATATGTTGTTGAGGGGGACGGACACCTTCTTTCTTTGGTGTCGCAAGCAGGAGTCACCCAAGGAAATCCGGCTCGTTCATCAGGTTTATGCACAAGCTCAGGAGTATGGCCGATTTCTATCCGAAGGCAAGCCGGTCCTTTTCGATGTGCCCAGGCATCCGGAAACGATTGTTTCAGCGTTGAAAATGGAAAATCGTCTTTTGGTGCGCCGAACTGATTTTACGAAAACAACCGATCCAGTGGACATCGTCGTCGGTGACAGGAAAATCACAATCGCGGATACACCGGGGCGTTGTCAGATTGTTGAGTTGCGATGAATTCCTTATCTGAGAGGTGAATACAATGAAAAATACAAATACTGTAGCCTTCCTTGTTGTATTAATTCTTAACTCATTGGGTTCCGCCTTCGCAGCAGATAAGATAACACTTACTGCCCTGAATAGCATGGAGCGAATCGGCCAAAACCAGGAAATAATCGGCACCGACTCTGTCGAGATATCATCGGCGAAAAACGAAGTGGAGTCTTTCCAGGTCGTCGTAGGCGCCCCGGCAGAGACCATTACTGTAACGAAAGTGGAAATTTCAGACCTGGCCGGACCCAACGGCTCCAAAATTGATAAAGCAAATATCAAGCTTTTCAGAGAAGAATATGTCCGGGTTAGGCTCTCCACGTCGCGTGCCGAGTTGCCGCCGGGGCTTTATCCGGACCCGCTCGTACCGTTTATCAATCCGATAACCGGCGAGGCCATCGAACCTCTCACCCGAAGAAGTAAGCGATGGGGGGAACCTGTGACGACCAGCGGCTACGACATGTACGCCGTGCCGTTCGATGTTTTCAAAGGCCAAAACCAGGCCCTGTGGATCGATGTGCATGTCCCTAAGGATATTCCCGCAGGCGTGTACCGTGGTGAATGCCGCGTTTGGGCGAGAGGCGAAATTTCCGGCCAGATTCCCTTGACCGTTACGGTGTGGGATTTTACGCTTTCCGACGGGCCCACTCATAAGAACCATTTCGGTAGTTTCAGTAACGTCGCGCGCTATTTCAACGTCAAGCGAGACTCCGAGGAATTCAAGCAAATTGAAATGCGTTATTGTCAGGCGATGGCCGAGCATCGGATCAATCCGCCGATCCCGCACGACTTGCTACCGGAAGTGAACGATGACGGCTCTTTAACCATCGTTCCGGAAAGACACCAAGCCTTGAAGAAGTTTATGGATGAGTTTCACGTTACGGATTTCGAGATACCTCGATCATACTTTGCCCGGCTGCCCGGTTCGACCCTGACGTCGGACTATAAAACGATCTCTCCGGCTAACAGGGAAAAGGCACAGCGATATTACAAGGAATTCTATCAGTATTTGAAGGACAACGGCTGGGAAAAGCGAGCCTATGTGTACATGTTGGACGAGCCGAACCTGAAAGAGAATTACGAACAAGTGCTCGTTCTCGGCCGGCTCGTGCATGAAGCCGTTCCCCAGCTCAAATGCCTGGTCGTCGAGCAGACGTACCGGCAAGGCCCATCCTGGCCGGACATCGATCCGGCGGTGGACATTTGGTGTCCTTTGTGGTCGTTCATCGACCGCAAGACCATCAACGAAAAAATCGCCGGAGGGGACGAGGTCTGGTCTTATACGGCTCTGGTGCAGCGTTCCCCGCGTTATCACCCTCAGTACGAAAAGGTCAAAGACCTCGACCCGCCGTACTGGCACATCGACCGACCATTAACCGTCTATCGCGTCCCGACCTGGATCAACTACCAGTACGGGATCACCGGCCTGCTCTATTGGAGCACGGTGACGACCGTAATCGAACCGTGGTGGAATCCGGCCTTTGCCCATCCCCGACACTATAACGGCGGCGGTTTCCTGTTCTATCCCGGCGTCCCCTGCGGTATCGACGGACCGGTTTGCAGCATACGCCTGAAGAACCTCCGGGATGGTATGGAGGACTACGAATATTTTGCCATACTTGAGAACTTGGCGGATCGAAAAACCACGAAGGAAATCGTCGATACGATTGCCCCGAACTGGTGGGATTTCTCGAAGACGCCGAGTGACTTCCTGGTTGCTCGAAAAGAACTTGCGGAGCAAATCCTGAAATTGAAAAAGTAGTACTATGCTAACAAAGGAGTGTATTATGAAAACACGGACGGTTGTCTTTTTACTATCTCTTTTCGTTTTTCAAGTGGGATTCGTTCGAGCCGATAATCGAGCGGACTATATTCGCGAGAATTATACGAAATACGAAAAGCGAATCCCCATGCGGGATGGCGTGAAACTCTTTACGGCGATCTATACGCCGAACGATACCTCGAAAAAATACCCGATACTGCTTTTGCGCACTCCTTACAGTATCAGTCCTTACGGGCCCGACCAATATCGAAGCAGTATCAGTCCGCATGAAGAATTCGAGAAAGAAGGTTTCATTTTTGTCTATCAGGACGTCCGCGGCCGTTTCATGTCGGAAGGCGAATTCGTTCACATGAGACCGCACGTTGCAGACAAGAAAAGCAAATCCGATATCGATGAAAGTACGGATACTTACGATACCATTGAGTGGCTCGTGGAGCACGTCCCCAACCACAACGGCAAGGTCGGCCAATGGGGTATCTCTTATCCCGGCTTCTATACGTCCGCCGGGGCCATCGATTCCCATCCCGCCCTTAAGGCGGTCTCTCCGCAGGCGCCGGTGTCCGATTTCTATTGGGACGACGTGTATCATCACGGGGCGTTTATGCTGTCGCACTGGTTCGGATTTCTCAATCGCGTGCCGCAGCGACGCAAAGGATTGATCAACGAGTGGCCGGACCCGATTTGCGAAATCGAAACGACGGACGCCTACAAGTTTTTCATGGATGTGGGGCCGTTGAAGAATGTGAACGAACGTTATTTCAAGGGAAAATCCAAATTTTGGAACCAGGTCTCGCGCCATACAAATTACGACAAGTTCTGGCAAAAGCGCAATATCCTCCCTCATCTAAAGAACATTAACGCGGCCGTCATGACGGTCGGCGGCTGGTACGACCGGGAAGACTTGTTCGGACCATTGCATACATATGAATCGATTGAGAAACACAATCCCGACACGTTCAACATTATGGTCATGGGACCCTGGTATCACGGAGGCTGGTTGAGCAGTCAAGGCAGCGAACTGGGAGATACGGATTTTGGTTTTGCCACCTCGAAATATTTTCAAAACCATATCGATCTGGATTTCTTTAAACATTTTCTCAAAGACGAAGAAACGGAACTGAACATGCCGGAAGCGATGATATTCGAGACCGGCGCCAACCGCTGGCGACGCTTCAATCAATGGCCGCCGGCTTCCGCGAAGAAGACGTGTTTCTACTTCCACGATGGCGGTGCACTCTCCTGTGAAAAACCTAACGAAGCCGGCGAAGCCCATGATTCCTATATCAGCGATCCGGACAAGCCGGTCCCGCATACGCGGGATAATTCTCAGTGGATCAATAACACGTTTTATGCGGAGGACCAGCGATTTGCATCCCGGCGGCCCGATGTTCTGGTCTATCAAACGGATGTTCTGGAAGAAGATGTCACTTTGGTGGGCACTATCCTTGCCAATCTCTTTGTTTCCACGACCGGGACGGATTCGGACTGGATCGTGAAGCTCATCGACGTCTATCCCGACGATCTGGACGAAAAGGCGGCCCAGCAAGCCCTGATTCGCGCCGAAGTCTTTCGGGGCCGCTTCCGGGAAAGCTATAAGAAGCCCAAGCCTTTTGTTCCGAATGAGATGGCGAAAGTTTCATTCGAGTTGTGGGACGTTCTGCACACGTTCAAGCGGGGCCATCGGATCATGATACACGTTCAAAGCACGTGGTTTCCCTTTATCGACCGCAATCCGCAGAAATACGTACCGAACATTTTCGAAGCGAACGAAGACGATTTCATCAAAGCGACTCATCGCGTGTACCGGTCGAAAGAGCATCCCAGTCACATCGAAGTGGGGGTTTTACAGCAGATGTTCTAATGCGGATTTTATTCGACCGCCGGCTGCCATAAGTAGAGAAATTGGGCGCTGCCTCCGTTCAGCCAGTCCGGCAGATCGACGTTAATCAACGGTCCGAGTCCGTCCGAACCGGCTGATGCTAAACCATAGGCGTTCGGTTTGTAATCCGACGCCCGATGATAAATCACCACTCGTCCCCTCTTCATGCCCGCCATTTCTTTGGCCCATTCGATGCCGTCGTCCAGGTACCCGATTCGGTCGATCAATTCCTCCTGGAGCGCCTGCTCCGCCGTAAAAACTCGTCCATCGGCAAGCTCTTGCAGCTTTTGTCTGTCGATGGTTGTCCGACCACCCTCTACGACATCGAGAAACTGCTGATAGAAGCGGTCGATGATCTCCTGCAGCACGTCCCGCTCTTCATCGCTCAAATCGTGCAGAGGCGACGCCATATCTTTCATCCGGCCACTTTTGATAGTGACCGCTTTAAGGCCGATTTTTTCCATCGTCCCGGCCACGCTGAACGTTTGCATAATCGTTCCAATACTACCCGTCACGCTGCTGGGCTGGGCCACGATGCCATCGCAACCGCACGCCAAATAATACGCTCCGCTGCACCCCAATCCGAGCACGCACGCAATAACCGGTTTTCCCGTCTGCTTTTTAAACTGACGCAGATGATGATACATAATGTCGCTGGCCGCGACGGTCCCGCCGGGTGAGTTGATACGTAACACGACCGCTTTCACTGACTCATCCCATGCGGCCTTATCGAGCTTCTCGATAAACAAGCTCACCGGATTCTCGCCCACACGCATCAAGCCTTGTTTTTGCTTGTTGACGAGTATGCCGTCAACGTCGATGATCGCGATCTTGTCGGTGATAAACAAAAACCTGTCACCTTGTATCTGAGTTTCTGTAAGCCGCTGATGGGTGGGCACTAAAGCAACCTGTAGTCCCATATGGCCGCAGCCCGTCAATGCAATCAGCGAAATCGATAATCCCACACACCATCGAATACGTCTTGTCACCATAACTGTTTTCCTTTTCTTTAACCGACGGGTTTTGCTTCTTGGAGCACATCCACAACATTCTTAATACCGACGCCGGGCCCTTTGGGAACGATAAGAGATCCATTGCTGATGCGTAAAGGCGGATCGAACCAGTCGCTATATCGTTCGATATTTCTCTTGTACTCCTGAAATTGCCCGATATCGGGCGTGCAAGAAGCGAAG
>JAFGTG010000394.1 GCA_016934255.1 Sedimentisphaerales bacterium | reverse complement strand
TGCGATAGTCGGTATAGACTTTGGCCTTGGGATACCTCCTGAACGTCTTGGCGGCGTACTCATGGTCCACATCACAGAGGGCGACGATGTTCTCGCTTTCAAGTTGCCGGAGGTTACTCGCTCCCATGCCGCCGACGCCGATCCCGGCGATATTAAGCTTGTCTGTCGCTCCCCCGAGGACACGTCCCGGTATGATTGTGACCGCGGCGGTGACTGCCGTTGTACCCAGGAAATGCCGTCTATTGATATGCTTTTCTGCCATCAGAAACTCTCCTTATCATAAAGTCGTCGTGAGTTCTGCAACATCAGACTTATTATTTGAACTTTTGCAAAATTGAAGTTAGGCATATATTATTTCAGAAAATCGGTTTCATGATTTTCTGAAAATAATGGTCGATCAGATCATAACTTGTTGTCCCGTGCGACATTACACATTGGTTTTTTAGAAAGAAAAAATCAAGAGACAAGATTTTTTCTTTCCAAAAGTATGCCTAACTTCAATTTTGCAAAAGTTCAGTTATTATCTTAGCATATCAATGCGGAAATGATAAGGGCCTGTGTCGAAATGATCAACACAGGCCCCGAATGGATGTTTATTCTGATGTCGCTTTCATCGTCAAGCGACATGTCCTTGTTACGAGTCTCTTACGGTCGGTCAAGCCGGATGTCATCAATATACAGCGTCCCCGTACCGCCGGGCGCCGCGGCATTGCCCTTGGTGCCTAAACCAATCGAGATGGAATCCACGTTGGTTAAGCTAATACCCTGATCGGCAAAGCTTTGTAGCGGAATCTCCCATTGTGTCCATGAGGTAAGCGCGGCCGCGCCGGATTTCTCGTGGACCACTACCGCAGGGCTGCCCATACTATTGGCGATCGAGACATATAATGGCTCAGTCGCATTACTTGATGTGCCCCTGAACCAAAGGCTCAACTGGCCGACCTCCTGCGAGGTCCAATCGCGCAAATCCGTCAACGTCAGTGTTATTTCCGAATTCGTCGCGCCGGACGCATTATCGTAAATCAGCGACATAGACTGCAAACCGCCATGAACGATCGTTTGCTCCGTATAGGGGACATCCAGATAGCCGGCTTGCGCGCCGTTATCGGCGACGCCATAGCCGTCGATCCAATGCTGCCAAACGGCTTCCCCCGCCGTGTCGTCGTCCGTGTAGCCCTCGAAATCGTCCACGAGGAGGAAATCGCCCGTCGTGAAAACCCAGACGAGTCCCTTCGACGTATTGCCCTGGCTATTGACCTCATCCACGCGCCAGTAGTAGGTCGTGTCCCAAGCCAGCGTTTCGGGATTATAGCTCTCAGAACCTAATGCGATGCTCCCTTTATATTCAGACGAACCGGTATCGGCATTGCGTACCGCCTCTTTGTCCCTGCCGAAATAGAGCTGATGCGAGGCCGCGGAATCGGCCGCGGTCCAGCTTAAAGTGGTATTCATTGCGACATCCGTAGCGCCATACGCCGGCTGCGGGTCACTCACTGCGCCCGTCGTTGCAAAGCTCCAGACGTCGCCTTTATAGGTTGCGGAAGCGTCAAATTCATCGACCCGCCAATAATACACCTTCGCCGATTCGAGCGAACCGGGGTTATACGTTGTAAGAGCTTGCGGGGCTCCTCCGGCGGCATTGTTCACGTCGTCGTAATCCCCGCCAAAATAAACGGTATGCAACTTCGCCCCGAAACCCGCGGTCCAACTCAATTTGGCATCCAGGCTGACAGAACCGGCGCCATCGGCCGGATTAGGATTGTACGCCGTCTTGGGCGGAATGGAGAAACTCCAGATAGACCCTTTCCACGGACTGTTCGGATCGGCGTCATTCACTTCATCAATGCGCCAGTAGTACGTTATGCCCGGAACCAAACCGTCCGGATAGGCAAATCCGGGAAAACCGGCGATGAAAAATGTGTCTATCTGGTTGCCACGGAATACATCCGAGTCTGGTGTGGCTTCGTTGACAAGGTCATACTCTTCGCCCAGGTACACATCATGGGAAACCGCATAGTCGCCCGCTCGCCAGCTCAAACTGGTCCATGTATCCTCTATAATGGCCCCATCCTCCGGTTCGGGAGACAACGCATAGGGATAGCCTTCGGCTCCTTCCATCACCGCCAGAATCTCGGTGTCCTCAAGCGCGGCGTTATAAAGGCGAAGATCGTCCATCACCCCATTGAAATGGTAAGAGCTTGTATTATAAGGCTCACAACCGATATAAAGATGCCCCGGTGAGACGCCAAGAACACTCGTCGTCGCCATTTCTCGATCCAGCGCACCGTTCACGAAGGTCCTGATGTATCCCCCTTCTTGAGAGTAAACACCCGCGACATGATACCAGACATCCGTTTCTAATTCGGTTCCGCCGGCCGTATTTCTATTAAGGGTAGAGGCATTTGCGGAATCACGGATTTCAAATTCGACCTTGTTGTTACTATAGACGGTCATCTTATAACCGCCGTGAGACCCGTCCTGGTTGCCCCCGATCTTGTGATCCATTCCCAAGGCGTAAACCTTGATCCATACGGCGATCGTCACCGCCTCTCCAATCGCCAGACTCGAATCATCCCCGCAATCGAGATAATCGCCGGACCCATCGAATTCCAAAGCGCCAGCGAAATGTCCATCCACCCACTGTGGATCGCCGATGAATGTAGCATCATTGCCGTTGCCGCTCGAATCGTAAGCAGCCGAGCCGGAAGCCTCGTCAAATTTCCAGTAACCCACCAGTTCGGCAGAAGCATCGCCCACAGCGATCAGCAACAAAACCAAAGAAGTGCAATAGATAAATGTTTTACACATAACTTCTCTCCTTATATAGAGTTAATAAACAGAGGAATAACCGTCTTCTATACGATTTTCACCTCCTCGCGCTTATCTCGAATGACTCCTATGTAATTCAACACACCTCCTTTCCCCAGCAGAATCGTTCTTGTCATTCCATAGGTCTATGATCTTGCTTTTATACCCTTCAATCCAGGCAAAAAATCCATTCACCCAATCATCTCGAATGCATCACCATTCTGATTTTATACCATATCAAGGTCTTTTTTGTCAAGGAATTATTCGGATGAAATCAACTGGAGGGGATGCCTGGATTTAGACCGGCAATTTTTCGCTTCCGGAGGTTTGTTTTCGAAAGCGAAAACCGTCCCTTATTCTGATTTATTGACAAAGGGGCTTATGCCAAATGAATCGGCATAAGCCCCGAATGTCAAACTCGCCATGGGCAATCCCGTTAGAGACACCTTACGGCGCCACACGGGGTGGCCCCTACGGCTGTTCGTTAATGCAGCCCGATATCATCAATATATATCGTGCCTGTACCACCGGCTTGAGGATTGGTTTTATTGCCGACGCCAACGGTCAGGGTATTAACGCTCGACAGGTTCACTCCCAGATCGGCAAACGCCTGCAAAGGAATATCCCACTGCGTCCAGGCGTGTATCTGCGTCGCGGCCGGATCATCGTGTGTGACGACCGCGTTGCCGTTGAGCGCCACGTAAAGCGGCGTCTCAGGATTCACGATATTCCCGTGGAACCACAGCGTGAGCATCTCCACACCGCCTTCCGTCCAGTTTTTCGGATAAGCGAGCGTTAAGGTGGCCTCGGCGTACTTCATATCGACGTCGAAGATCAGCGGCATCGATTGGGAGCCGCCATGCACCGTTGTCTGCTCGGCGTACGGAGGCATGAGATAGCCGACCTGCGAACCATTGCCGGCCACACCATATCCGTCGATCCAGCTTTGCCAGATGGCCTCCCCGGCCGCGTCGTTGTCGGTATAATCCTCGAAATCATCCACGACAACAAAATCGGCCGTGGTAAACGTCCACACGGGTCCTTTCACCGTGCCGGTACTTTCGACTGCATCAACCCGCCAATAGTAGGTTGCGTCCGCCTGGAGCAT
>JAFGTG010000032.1 GCA_016934255.1 Sedimentisphaerales bacterium | reverse complement strand
TATCATTCCCTCGCTGAGAGCTGCAACTGTCGAATGAATAGTTTTTCATGACCATTTTGCGCACAATTTCATTTGTAAGAGACTAAGGCATAAATTTACGATTTTAGATTTTCGATTGAGTGAGGAAGTAGTATGACAACGAAACAAATATCGAGACGACAATTCTTAGGCGGAGCCGCAGCCGTTGCGGCGTTTACTGTTGTTCCGCGCTCCGTGCTGGGCGGGCCGCGACGCGTCGCGCCGAGCGAAAAGCTTAATATTGCCTGTATCGGCGTTGGGGGCATGGGGAGCAGCGATGTTAGTCAGTTCACTGGCGAGAATATCGTGGCGCTATGCGACGTGGATTGGAAGCACGCCGCCGAGACCTTCAAGAAGTTTCCCAACGCCAGGAAATATCACGACTTCCGCAAGATGCTCGACGCCGAAGATAAAAACATCGATGCGGTGAGCGTTTCGACGCCCGACAATATCCATGCGGTCGCGTCGATGGCGGCGATCAAACGGAACAAGCACGTCTATTGCCAGAAGCCGTTGTGTTATGACGTCTATGAAGTGCGACAATTGACGTTAGCAGCCCGCAAGCATGATGTGATGACGCAGATGGGCACACAGCTTCACGCTACGGCGGAGATGAAGACGATGGTCGAAATGATCCAATCCGGCGCCATCGGCGAGGTTCGCAAGGTGGATCTCTGGAGCGGAAAGAACTGGGGTGGCGGCACGCGCCCGACGGAATCCGAGCCCGTCCCCGAGACGCTCGATTGGGACTTGTGGCTGGGTCCGGCTCCGTGGCGGCCCTACCATCACGTTTATTTGCCCGCCCAATGGCGGCGCTGGTGGGATTTCGGGACCGGAACTTTAGGCGATATGGGATGCCATATCATCGACCCGGCCTGGTGGGCGCTCGAACTGACGGCGCCGACGAGCATTGAAGCCGATCCGGGTCCGTTCAGCGATGAAACCTATCCGACCAAGACGATTATTACCTGGAAATTCCCGGCCCGTGGAAGTCGCCCCCCCGTTACGGTGACGTGGTATGACGGGGAGAATCGGCCGCCTCGTCCGAAGGACCTCGAAGAAGGCCGAAAGCTGCCGAGCCAGGGCGGGCTCTACTATGGCGATAAGGGCACGCTTATGCTGCCGCACGGCAGTCGGCCGGAATTGCTTCCCTACTCGAAGATGAGGGAATATAAGATGCCGGAACCCTTTATTCATCGGGAAAAAGACGGCGCCAACGGCCACTACCAGGAATGGGTCCGAGCGTGTAAGGGGGGACCTAAACCGTTGTCGAACTTCGATTATGCCGGTCCTCTGACCGAAGCGATTCTGCTGGGTAACATCGCGGCCAAGGCCGGTCGGAAGATCGAATGGGATTCCGCGGCGTTGAAGGTGACCAATATGCCCGAGATCAACGAGCATCTACGGCGGAAATATCGTTCCGGTTGGACACTGTAATATATTATTCCTTGTCCGAACAACGTCTAATTTAATAGGAGAAAAGATATGAATACGAAGACGAAATTGACTGTGGTTGTGCTGGCGTTGGCTTTGTGTGTTGGCTTATTGCCTAAGGTGGCGGTGGCGGATAGCTGGAAAGACTGGAAACTGGGTATGCAGTCATATAGCTTCAATCGCTTCACGTTTTTCGAGGCGGTGGACAAGAACAAGGCGCTTGGTATGGATGTCATCGAATGTTATCCGGGCCAGACGCTTAGCAAAGATAAATCCGATGTCAAGGTCGGTCACACGATGTCCGAACAGGACCGCAAGCTCATGCTGCAAAAGCTTCGGGATGCCGGCGTTACACTCATGAACTACGGCGTGGTTGGATTGCCCAACAATGAGGCGGAATGCCGGAAAGTCTTCGATTTTGCCAAAGAAATGGGGATTAAAACGATCGTTTCGGAGCCGCCAGAGGACGCTTTCGACTTGATCGACAAGCTTTGTAAGGAGTATAAAATCAGCGTCGCTTTGCACAACCATCCGAAACCTTCGCATTACTGGGATCCGGATACCGTTTTGAGAGTCTGTGAAGGACGAAGCCACTGGATCGGCGCATGCGCTGATACAGGCCACTGGACCCGTTCCGGCATCGATCCGCTCAAAGCCGTCAAGAAGCTCGGGGCGGAAAAACGCATTATCAGCCTCCATTTCAAAGATCTAAATGTGTTCGGCATCCGCTCGGCGCACGATGTTCCCTGGGGGACGGGTATCAGCCAGGCCGGGGCGATTTTGGAAGAATTGGCGAGACAGAATTTCAAGGGTGTTTTCTCCATCGAGTACGAGCATAACTGGCTCGATTCCATGCCGGAGATCAAAAAGTGCGTGGAATTCTTTAGGAAAAAACAGGCCGAACTCAGCGATATCGAGTACAAATCCGTTTTCAAACAGGACCTGTCCAACGCTTTGAAGGGCGGAGACGCCTGGGCTTATGCCGACGATGGCGTCCTCGGACCGACACCCACCGGGCATGGCGACATCTGGACGAAGGAACGCTACGGCGATTTTATCCTCGAACTCGACTTTAAAGTTCCCGAAGGCGGCAACAGCGGCGTCTTTATCCGCGGCGCTGATTTGAGCAACTGGATTCATACCACCATCGAAATCCAGATTCACGCCACGACCGAC
>JAFGTG010000393.1 GCA_016934255.1 Sedimentisphaerales bacterium | reverse complement strand
TATTATCCACGGTCATACGTGCGAGATTCGCGATGTGGACGGTGACGGACATCTGGATATCTTCATCGGTGAGATGGGCAAACCCGGCGCCGGGGATAATGCCAAAACCTATATCTGGTATGGTAACAGCCGGGGAAGCTTCCAGGAAACAGTGGCTTCGCATGGCCAGGGTATCCACGAAGGCCTCCTGGCCGACCTGGACGGTGACAAGGACCTGGATATCCTCATGAAGCCCTACAATCACAATTCACCGCGTGTGGATGTGCTTCTGAACCAGGGAAAACGAGCAGTGTCTTTGGATAAGTGGAAGCGTCATGCCATTGCGGATTTGCCGGCCCGTTCCATGTTCATCCTGGGCGCTGATGTGGATAGCGATGGTTATCGGGACTTGATCGCCGGAGGTTGGTGGTGGAAAAATCCCGGCAACTTGGGCGGAACCTGGAAGCAGTTCACGATTGGAGAACCGCTCCGTAATATGGCTATTGTTTATGACTTCGACGAGGACGGCGATCCGGACGTTCTCGGTACCCAAGGCGTCGGTTCTGCTAAAAACACCGACTTCGTATGGGCACAGAACGACGGCAAAGGCCAGTTTACCATCCGCAAGAACATCAATTACACCGGCGGTGGTGATTTCCTCCAGGGGTGCACAGCCGCTCGCGTAGGTAAAACCATTCGCGTCGCTCTCTCATGGCATCGCGATGGTGGCGGTATCTATACCCTGAACGTCCCGGCCAAATCCGCGGAGAAAACCTGGACCACTACGCTTTTAAGCACAACTGTCAGCACGCCACCTCAAGGCGAGGACCTCGACTTCGGCGATATCGACCGGGATGGGGATTTGGATCTGTTGTTAGGAGATTTGTGGCTTCGCAACGATGGTGATTCATGGCCCACGTTTCGTATGGGCAAAATCACTAACGGCGAGCCGGACCGTGTGGACTTAGCCGACGTCAATGGTGATGGCAAACTGGATGCAGTCGTCGCGCTGGAAAAAGGCACGGACGTCTGGTGGTTCGAGGCGCCTGAGGATCCGACGGGCACGTGGACTCAGCACAAGCTCGGTGTAATTGCCGGCCAGGGATTTAGTATGGACACGACGGATTTCGACGGGGACGGCGATCCGGACGTGGTGATCGGAGAGCATCGGGGCAAAACGGAAAACCGTGTGGTTCTCTTTGAGAACATAAATAACGGATCGATCTGGCGCGAACATATTATCGACAGAGACGCCAAGGACAAGATCGACCACCATGACGGCACGCAGGCTGTGGACCTGGACAACGATGGGGACCTTGATATTATCTCCGTGGGCTGGAACAATCCCAAAGTTTGGGTGTACGAAAATCTATGAAATAGATCCTATGGATTATCCCAAAGACTCGATATACCTCTGACCGAGCATGGCCGCGCCTTTCATGGAGGATTGCTCGTTGAAGACATACTCGCAGTTTCTCATCCACTTTGATTTGGCGCGAATCAAGGCGGGATTGATTGCGCCGCCCGTGATGTGAATGACGTCTTGAAGCGAAACGCTCTTGCCGATCTCATCCAGATGCGCCTTTTGATATTCGCAAAGTCCTTTGACAATCGCCGCCAAAATCTGCTCGCGGGTCGTCTCGTGGGTCAATCCCAATAATTGTGCCTTGAGTGGCTCCAAACTATAACGCGATCCCATCAGATACGGTACGTAGGTAACACCGCTTTCACGGTCGAGCCACTTTTCAACGGCTCGTGGGAGGAACTCGTTGTAAAATTGTTCGGCACTCAGTTCACTACAGAATAACTCCTTGAACCAGCTTAACGCCTTTCCTCCGGCATTCATCACATGTAGGGTCAGCCATCGGTTCGGCAGTACATGCGCCCGAATATTGTAGTTGGGTGAGGTCAAACATTGATCGAGACACACCAAAGCAATTTCGCACGTCCCATTAACGTTAATGATGTCCCCCGGCTCCTTAATGCCGACCGAATACGCGGCTAAGACGGCATCGTTGCCGCCAACCAATACGGCAGGTTTCTTCCTGAATCCCAATTCTCGTGCGTGTGATGTTTTCGTTCGACCAAGGCTTTCACACGCCGGGACGATGTCCGGAAGTTGATTGAGCGAAAGGCCAAACGTCTCGACGATGTCCTCGTTCCAGGTTAAATCGTTGCGAGTGGTATTGTATAGAGCCGTCAGTGACGCCGACGACGGATCAATGGCAAAGACGCCCGTCAGCCAGTGAGCGATGTAGGTATTCGAATGACCAAACTGGTGGGCTTTGTTAAAAATTTCAGGATGATTATCTTTGATCCAAAGGATGCTCGCTAACGAGCATCCTCCCGCAACCGGCATATTCGCTGTAGTTTCCAGGAGTGTGGATATACCGATGGTTTTGATGATACGTCCGGCCTGTTCGCGAGATCGCTGATCGAGCATGAGGATGGCCGGGTATAACGCCTCGCCGTTTCCATCCATCGCCGTCAATCCGGGTGTCGTCCCGGAAAGGGAAATCACATCGACCTCACCAATCACATCCTCCATCGCTTGACAGCCGGCGACGAAGGCTCTCTTCCATTTGTCTTGCTCGATGTCACCAAATAAGCCGTCGTTATAGATATTGACCTTATATTCTTGTGAAAATTGACGGACTAAATCCAAGCCATCATCAGTGATTCGGAAGACACCCATTTTCATGCCGGTTGTCCCGATATCAACTCCCAGTATCGTGATGTTTTCTTCGTTTTGTTTTTTTGAGTTTTTACTCATTCGGTCATGAAGCCCTCATTGATGATTTGGCGTCGGATCTCCTCTATGCCTTCATTTGTAACGGCCTTGAGCGGATGCCGAGGCGAGCCTCCCTTGAATCCCATTAGGTCCATAGCCGTTTTGACACCCGCCACACCCCAGGTTCCTGATACAGCTTGATTAAGCCGTGCGAGTTTGAAATGAAGGTCTCTCGCTTGGTTGTACCGGCCTTCAGTAAACAAACGGTACAACCCACAACACGGATCGGGCAGGGCGTTTGTAATGGAAATCACCCCACCGGGGATACCTAAATGCAGGCACGGATAGAAGAAGTTCGCCGAGCCGGCCAGAACATGAAAATCTTCTTTCGGATCAAGATGAGCGAGGAGCTTGGCCGGCCCTTCCGGTGAAGAATCTTTCATGCCGACGATGTTGAGATGCCGTGAGAGTTCGAGAACCGTCGTTGGCGGTATTCGTATCCCGCCTGTGAAACCGGGGGCGTTATAGAGGAGTACGGGAATATCAATCGAATCGGCGATTCGTTCGTAATAGCTTTTCAATACGTCGCCGTTGATTTGCTTTGCGAAATAGCACGGTGTCAGGACACTCACATAATCGAAGCCCATCTTACCGACTATTTTTGATTTTTCGATGGTCTGGCGGCTGGATTCACAGCCGGTGCCGACCATGACGATCTTGTCGCCTTTTTCCTCGGCGAAAACTTCCAGGACCTGAATCTGTTCTTTGTCATTGAGGCTTCTAAATTCTGCATTTGAGCCAAGCGCCAGATAACCCGTCAGATCGCTCTCATTGAGTTTTTTCAGGTTAAATCGCAGGTCGTCAAGGGCCGGCTTGTCGGATCGGAAAGGCGTCACCACGGGAGAAAAGACACCTGAGAGTTTCTTCTTATTTTGTTCCATACATTTCCTTTACTGACTTTTCAATCTTTCAATAATCGCATCGACATCATATACACACCCGCCGGATGTGCCTCCGCCGATCTCCTGCAGGATAGCCCACAAACGCGTATCATTCGGAAGATTCGGATGCGGTTTTAAGTCAGACCGCATTGGACGTTCCGCCAATATCTGCGTACCTATCTCTATGCTTCGTCGATCTTCCGGCGTGTTTGTCTGTCCGATTAAATCAACGCTTCCTTCCAGACGGTTCGTATCAATAATGATTTGTATGTTATCTCCATCCAATACTTTACCAACCGGTCCGCCCGCCAGGGCTTCCGGGGCGATGTGCCCAATACAAGCGCCCGTACTGACTCCGCTGAACCGACCGTCAGTAATGACCGCGACATGCCTGCCCCAGGATAAATGTTTCAGAGCGCCCGTGACTTGGAATGTTTCTTCCATTCCGCTGCCCAACGGACCCGCGCAAATGAGAACAACGACATCGCCAGGCTGAACTGTTCCTTCCTTGATCGCCCAAATCGCGGCGGATTCGCTCGTGAAGACCTTTGCTGTGCCGACCATGCGATAAACACCATTGGCACCCAACAGCGTCGGATCGATGGCGGTGCTTTTTATGACCGAGCCTTCCGGTGCAAGGTTTCCCTTGGGGAGGGTCATTGTACTTTTTATGCCGTGTTGGCGAGCTCGATCGGGGCTCATAACGACATCGTCCGGATTGACGCCGTCTTTTTCATGGAGCAGATCGCGAAGCCGGTGGCGATGTTCTGATTTCTCCCACTCGTCGAGGATATCTCCAAGACGCTTCCCGGATACTGTCAAAACGTCACAATGCAAAAGTCCGAGCCGTCTTAAATGAAGCATAACTTCCGGCACGCCGCCCGCTAAGAAAACTCGGACAGTAGGGTGACCGACCGGACCATTGGGCAGAACATCCACGAGACGCGGCACCGAACGATTGATCTTCATCCAATCTTCAAAGGTGGGCTGAGCCAGTCCCGCTGCATGTGCAATAGCGGGGATATGTAATAAAAGATTTGTCGAGCCGCCGAATGCGGCAAAGACAACCATCGCATTGTGGAAGGCGGAATCGGTTATAATGTCTTTAACCGTTAGGCCTTTTTTGTACAATTGCACTAACGCCTGTGCCGAGCGTTTTGCTATGTCCAGCCAAATGGGTTGGCCGGACGGCGCCAGTGCGGCATGTGGGAGAGTCAAACCAAGTGCTTCTCCGACGACCTGAGACGTCGCGGCGGTTCCAAGGAACTGACACCCCCCACCGGCGCTCGCACAAGATCGACAGGTCATCTGCCGGGCATATTCCAGCGTTACCTGGTTATGAGCCAAGCGAGCCCCAATGGACTGAATCGTACCCAGATCCTCACCCTCGGTCGGTGGAAGAGTAACTCCACCCGGCACTAACACCGAGGGTAGATCATTCATCGAAACTAACGCCATCATCATCGCCGGCAAACCCTTGTCGCACGTTGCTATGCCGAGCACCCCTTTGCGCTCCGGCAAACTCCGGATGAAACGACGGAACATCGTCGCGGCATCGTTGCGATAGGGCAGACTATCCATCATGCCGGGTGTTCCCTGCGTTCGTCCGTCACACGGATCGGTACAAAACGCCGCAAAGGGCGTATAGCCGAGACGCTGTAGTTCCAATGCGGCCGTTTGCATTAACAGGCCCAGTTCCCAGTGACCGGAATGGTAACCCAAAGCTATCGGCGTTCTATCATGTGAACGCATACCTCCCTGCGTGCTGATAAGTAGAAACTGTTCCCGCTCAGCCTGGCTCGCTTGCCAGCCCATACCGACATTCTGAATCATCCCGAAGATATCACCGCTTGGGCTTTCGACGAGTCGGTTCTTGGTCAGGGGGAGTTGACCCTGCGGCCCGGCCGAGGAGGTTGAAATGTCGTAGATGCTTTCATCATCACTGTCGAACATATTTCGGCAGGGTTCTTTTTGATCCAATGAATTATCCATAGATTCATTTTAACCGTTGTATGAATTTTTGCCAGCATTCCCTATAACCGGAACCGATGGTGCCGCCGGAAAATCACGCCATTATACGTAGGATATTTGGGGAAATAAATCTCCCCAAAAATTTTCCACTGAGCATTGTTATTATCCGCTGAGCCGTGTAATATGGATTTTATCAGGCAGTTCATGTGTGCTGCTGGCAGAAAAAACACATTTGTTGTTAGGAGAACCGTGTCATGAAACAGTCCGTACTATCCAAATTCGTCTATCTATTTGCGCTTATTCTTTTGCTGGCTTCTCTTGGGCAGGTGTGGGCCGGATCGGCAAGAAGAGGGATCATTGGAGACTGGCAGCTTCAGATCGATGTCGATGACCAAAAATTGCCGGCCGTCCTGTCGCTGTCCAGGAACACTGACGATACGCTCAAGGGAGAGTGGCTTAGTTTCTGGGGAATAACTCCATTAAGGGAAATCAAGTATGATGCCGGGAAATTGAGCTTCGCCATGACCGTCCGGCTCGATGAAGGGGATACGGATACAACATTTTCCGGTTCTATACAGCAGGGCGAACTCTCCGGAGTTTTCTCAAATAATTTGGGTGAATACCCGACGCGGGGCAAGCGTATCAGGGGGATACCCATAGCGGCGGGAACCTGGGAAATGAAGCTCAAAATGGGCGACCGGGAATTCACCGCCGATCTCATTATCCAGATGGACGATCAAGGCAAGCTCAGCGCCGATTGGAATAGTCAATATGGTGAGCATGAAATTACCAATGTAGAATTTAGACAAGGCAAACTCACGTTCGACCGTAAAAGCACGTTTCAGGACCGGCAGTGGGAATCAAGTTTCGAGGGAACACTGAAAAATCATACGCTTTCCGGAATGATCAAGTCTGAACGAGGCGACATCGCGTTGGAAGGTAAACGCGTGGGCGCCGCGGCCATCGGCCAGTGGGAGCTGGATGTTCGGTCGGATTCCTGGACCCGGAAGGAACTACTGAGGGTATTCCCAGACCTGAGCGCCCGATACGGCGCCATTTCAATCGAAAAGGTCCATCTCGACGGCAAAGGCATAACGTTCAAGACGAGTCTTGCCATCGGCAGCGAAACATTAGACATCAGTTTCGCGGGTCAAATCAACGATAGGAAACTCGCCGGCGAGATCACCAGTTCCGCGGGTCTGGCCAAGGTCATGGGGGAGAAAAGGCGTCTCACTCGTGCCGGCAGCCCAAAACCGCGCATCATGAAAACGCCGCGGGAGCCGGATGTTATCTATGTACCAACGCCTCAACCGGTCGTCGATAAAATGCTCGAATTGGCGCAGGTGACGAAGGATGACCTGGTTTATGACCTCGGTTGCGGCGACGGCCGGATCGTCGTGACGGCGGCCAAAAAATACGGATGCAAAGCTGTTGGTTTTGATATCGCTCGTAAACGAATCATCGAATCCCTGGAAAACGTGGAAAAGAACAACGTTGGACACTTGGTGCGAATTGAGCAAAAAGATATTTTTACATTGGACCTGAGCAAGGCGAATGTCATCACTCTCTATTTGCTTCCGGAACTGAATGTCAAGTTGATCCCTCAATTGGAAAAACTCAAGCCCGGCTCACGCATCGTCTCCCACGACTTCGATATGAGAGGAGTCAAGCCGGATAAAGTCGTCGAAGATTCCGTCGATGACGAATATCACGAGCAACACACTATTTATCTTTGGACCACTCCACTGAACAAAGTCGATGTCAGTGACGACGATGGCGTATATGATCCATAAAAGGAACACTTAGATCATAGTGTAATCGTAAGGTTTTCGCATCGGGCGAGCGAGCCACTCGTTCGCTTCATCGTCGCCGACGAACCGTTCCTTGACCGGATCCCAGTTCAGCTTTCGGCCCAAGCGGATGGCGATCACTCCGAGGTGGCACAGGCTCGCGGAACGATGGCCGGTCTCGGCGGGGCAGATCGGATTTTCGCGTGACTTGATGCAATCAACGAAATTGCCCATGTGATTCGTGCTAAGGTAAACACGTTTAGCATTTTCGGGTAGCTTGTCCTTGAGAATCTGTCGGTCATGGGCGTTGATTGTTCCTCGCGTAACCCAAATCCAACCGTCCGTTCCATGGAATTTAATGCCGTGCTGCTGGCCGTTCGGATCTTTGACGCCGCCGTGCCATTCGCTGGCTGTGGTGCTTCTACAGGTGTGAACGACACCGTTCGCATAGGTGTACGTCACTTCGTATTCACTGGCCGCCGTGAAACCGCCGGGGATCATGTCAACCAGTTGCTTGCCTTCCACACTAACGGGCCCGGAGCCGTCCAAATCCAAGGCCCAAAGGACGATGTCGTTATGATGGGCGCCCCAGTCGGTCATCGTACCGCCGGAATAGGTCCACCAGTAACGGAAGCTAAAGTGCGTTCGCTCTTTGACATATTTGACAGTCGGTGTCTGGCCGAGCCAGAAATCGTAATCGAAACCTTCCGGGACCGGTGACGTCTTGAACGGTCCCTGTCGCAGGCCGGCGGGGAGCCAGACTTCGACTTTTTGGATTTTGCCGATTCGCCCGTTTCGAATAAGATCGCAGGCCATTCGGAAATAAATACTGCTTCGCTGCTGAGTACCCGTTTGGAGCACGCGCTTGGTTTGCTTTTGGACTTCGACGAGCCGCTTGCCTTCATCGATCGTAAGGGTGAGTGGTTTCTCGCAATAAATATCCTTACCGGCCTTCATTGTAGCCATGGCTACCAGTGTGTGCCAGTGGTCAACCGTGCCGCAGATGACGGCATCGATATCGTCCCGTTCCAAAAGCTCGCGAAAATCGGCGTAGCCTTTGGCGCCGGGAAAATCCTTTTGTGCGGCCGCTAAATGCCCGGCATCCACGTCACATACTGCAACGATCTGACCATGCCTGCCGGCGTTTCGAGCATCGCCCCGACCTTGACCGCCGCAGCCAATTAATGCAAAGTTGATCCTCTCACTGGGTGGGAGAGGGGTTACCCGTTCTCTCTTTCCTTGAGCGGCACAATCATTAATGAACCAAAAAGGAAGTGATGAAGCGGCCAGACCTGTCATTTTAAGAAAATTCCGGCGCGATGGGATAGGGCTTTGGCTTTTCATGATCGTCTCCAGAATAATATCTTACATTACCTTTGTTTCGATTAACTGTGATTATAAACGTCCCAACCAAGATAAGTACCGAAAGCCTCTTCAAGGGCATCGGCATAATGGCCTCGATTCATCGCAACGTGGTGCTCGAAACCGTTCCGGCACAGGAAATCGAGGAGACCCTGAAGCCCGGGGATTTCGCAGACACCGACGCCGCCGTCACATTCGAGCGGATCGTCCGTGAATTCACCCTCACCGACATACGCTTTAATGAGTCCGAGTGTATCGTCAGTGCTGATGCGAGCGAAGGTCATATCGCCGGGAGCGATTCGACCCTTGATCCCGGCAAAGCAATTATCCCGACCGAGCGATTCACCCAAAACATCCAGTTCCGATATCTCAATCTCACCACCGACAAAACTCTTGGGATAATTGCTGCAATGGGTCACGACGCATTTATCTCTTTGATTACCATAGTCGTTGTTCCAATCCACGAAACCCGAAGGCTTGTCACCCGAGGCCAAATTCAGAGCATACATAGAGACCGTCCCGGCTACATCCATTTCACAGGCGCTCGGTTTACCTTGTTCGCCCATCATGCTCATCGACAGACAGGCTGCGCAACCGTAATGCTGTTGCACGGACGTCCAGCACTGGATAGCGCTGGCGACACATTCATTCTCCGTCATCCAATTATCAATAGCAACAGACAATTTCGCTTGTTTGACAATTTTGTCATCGGATACGGACGTTGGAATTTTTCCATAGTTCTTAATAGCTTTAACCTTGTTGCGAACGTCAGTGGCATCATCTTTAAGTCCATCGGCCGCAGAGAATATCTCCGACAGATCCACGGTTACAACCTTTATTCCCGATGCTTGCAACAGTTTCTCGCTAAAGCGAACGGTTTGGAAGGCTTCCGGCCGGGCGCCGATGGCCCCAATCCGAGCGCTGCGCAGGCCGTTGACGACCCGGCAGACGGCGGCGAATCGATTGAGATCTTCTGTGAAAATGTCATCGTTGATGTGGCAAGTGTGATACGTGGTATTCGTAAATGGAATACCATACTGGTATAAATTATTGCACAGAGATAGCTTACCGCAGAAAGAATCGCGTCGTTTGCCCAGGGCCAGCTTCGTAGCGTCCGTTTCGTCACACGCCTGAACCAGCACGGGCACGTTGAGCTGCGCCATATCGATAGCCTGAGTCACGGCCTGCTCATCTCCGAAGTTGGGTAGAACGACGATCACGCCGTTAATATCATCCCGTCTTTGTTTGAAAAGGGCGGCGCATTTTTTGGCGTCGCTGTAGGTTTCGACGGCGCCGTTGGGAACCTCATCCTCTCCGAGGAGAATAAAGCCGAAACCCAGTTCATCCAGCTTTGCGCTGATATTCAGTCGTTCCTGGATGGCCAGTTGTGCCGGGAAAATATTACGAGAGGTCACTATGACGGCGAAATTCTGTTTTGTATTCATCGTATTACTCCTTTTTTATCTATATTCTATTTTTGCAATCCAAGAGCTATTCATCCTTCAGAAGACTTATAGCTACCTGCTCATCGGTGATTAAGACGTTGATTAATTTTCCTCGTATGGCGGCCCGGATGACTTCAGTCTTATTCTTTCCTCCCGCGACGCCAATGACACGCGGAATTTTTTTGATGGCGTCAATTCCTAAACCCACGATTCTCGAATCGATGGCGGTTTTGACCTTATCGCCGTTTTCATCGAAAAATCGCAACGCAATGTCGCCCGTCGCTCCTGATTTATCCAGGGCTTGCGTTTGAGTCTTCGTTAATATCCGCGTGTTCGACAATGTGGAATCCGCGTGAAAAGCTCCTATGCCGACCAGTGCGATATCGGCGCTCGCAGCCAGTTTCAAGGTTCCTGAAACCTGAGGATCGTTTACCAGAGCGTTACGAACGTTTTGTTTTTTCACAATCCCGGGAGCATGAAGCAGCCGGGGGCGCGCCCCAATGGTCTGAGCCATCCTACGGGTTAGTTCCGCTCCATGGAACTTGGCTTCCAGTTCGCCGAGTCCGCCGATGATCTGAACCACTCTGACGCGAGGAAGATTCTCCGCCGGGAGAGCATCCACCACAGCCAATAACGTGTTGCCCCAGCTTATCGCAATGACCTCACTGCCCTGGAGACAGCGAAGTAAATACTGAGCGCCGGCCAGCCCGAGTTCAGATACGACTGTATCAGTTTCATAGCGGGTGGGCGTAATGATGACGGCTTCTTTAAGACCGTATTTGGACTCAATTTTGCGTTCGAGATCGACGTTCGAGGATAGCGGGGGGGTAATGGAAATCTGTACAATCCTCGATTGTTTTGCCCGACTGAGCATTCGCGAGATCTTCACGCGAGACAGACCGAAACGCCCGCCGATTTGCTGTTGCGTAAGATTGTCCTCATAGTAAGCCTTGGCCACTTTGTAGAGCAACCGATGGTCTTGATTGTCGGATCCCATATCCAAAAACTCGAAAGCCCTAAAATTCCAGTTGACAAATCCAGGCCGGCCCATTAATGTTCAAACGTTCAAGTCTGAACATATGATTATACGGATGGCTGATATTTTGGGAAGGATAAAAGAAATGAAAAATGTAAAAAGATTCATTTTGCTGGCTTTGCTGGGTATTGTCGTGTTTACACATGCCGGCTGTTCCCGCAAGGACAAACAATCCGATCAAATCACCATTTGTTTTGCCTTCCAGGACCTCGAAACCGAATATTGGGTGGCCGCCCACAAAGCAATCACCGAAACTCTCAAGGCCAAAAATGTCAGGGTTTTAGAGCGTAACGCCCATCAGGATGCGAATCGCCAGCTCGAACAAATCCGCGACGCCATCGCACAGGACGTGGACGGTATCATTATGATCCCTCAGGATGGCGAAAGCGCCGTGACCATCATCGGCGAGGCGAACCAGGCGGGCATTCCCATTGGCGTTTTTAATCGCCCACCCGCCGACCGGAGTAAACCCGCCCTTGTCGTCGTCGCGGATAACGAAAGGATTGCCGAGGAAGCGGTTGCCTACATGGTCAAAGTCGCCCAAAAGCTCAATCGCAAAATGACACCTTTAATCTTGGTGGGCGACCTTGGCGATCAAAACTCGGTCGAACGGAAGAATGGTTTCTATAAAGCGATCAACGCTCATCCCGATCTGTTCAAAAAGCCGATTGAGGTTCCGACCAAATGGGACGCCGTCACGACATTAGCCAATCTCGAAGCGGCGCTTCAGGTGGAACCGAATGTGGATTTCCTTTTCACGTCGTCGGACTTTCTGTATCCCCAGGTCAAGGCGGTCTTGGAGCCTTTGGGAAAATGGAAACCGATCGGCGATCCCGCGCATGTGATTCTGGGCGGACTTGACGGCGACTCCACGGCTTATCAGTTAATGAAAGACGGTTACGTCGATGCCACCGGCGTCCAGGATTTATTCTTCGAGGCGGATGCGATTATGGACGCTTTGCTGGATGCCATCGAGAAAGGCCAAAGTACGCCCGAGAAATGGATACAAGATCCCGGATTTGC
>JAFGTG010000031.1 GCA_016934255.1 Sedimentisphaerales bacterium | reverse complement strand
TATCATTCCCTCGCTGAGAGCTGCAACTGTCGAATGAATAGTTTTTCATGACCATTTTGCGCACAATTTCATTTGTAAGAGACTAAGTCACGCAAAATGAAAGAAAGGCATTGAATTGCCAGTTCGGCATCCCTGTCACTAACAACTCGGAAACCATAATGCATCTGGTTGTTAGGTTTGAGCCTGGAATGCAAATCGGCAATTGTATATCCGCTATGAGCGATTATTCGTCGTTTCTTTTGTTCTGCCATTTTACATAATTCACCGAGGTCTTTTTTATTTGCTTGGGAAATGTCCTCATCAAATTCTGCAAACAAGGCGGAGCTTGCAGCATGCCTACAGAGTTCAACAATAGAATCGGCATCCGCTTTGTACATTGCATCTACAACTTTTTGTACATTCTCAATTACTTTTGTTCGCCATTTTTCAGGTATTTTATCTGGTAAAAGATCAGGAAGGTTTCCGAGAAAGTACAACGGACGCATCGTCACTAAGTCTTCATTCGAATACATGCGGTCGATTGAAACAATCCGCCACATGGAGTATGCTTTGTCCATTCCAATGGCTGCAAAAAGTTGTTGCGAAGGATTCCAAGAGGTTAATTTATTTGCCTGATAGGAGTTGAGTTGCTTCTCCTCATTTCCTTCTTGACTTGGCTTGATAGGTAGAACAATCCATTTCTGAGGTTGAGAAGTTTCAGGTTTATATAGGCGTCCTCTTCTTACCTTAGAGACTGGATCATATGCATCTTCACGGAAGAGGAGTCTTTGAGTTATATCTGAGCGCTGTATCAGTTTATTTAGGGCTTCCTCTGGAGTTTTGGCGATCTGTAGAGGAAATATATATGGTGTGGGTAACAAAGGTCTTCCATTCCAGAAGGAGCTACCCGTTTCGTAGATGATACCCGTATTTGTATCAATACCCAGAAACATATTCATCCTTTCGGATAAAAAACAATTTTCAACGTTATTTGAATCTCTAAGACTATATTAAGCTCGAATTAAATTTTACCAGATTCCCAAACAGTTTGAAGAATAACATTCTTGTTTGTGTGTTTTGTTATGTGCTATTTTCAAGTCTCAATGAAAGTAGGGTGAAATGAAATCGCACCAATCCAGCTTTTTTGTGAGGAAGATGGTGCGAAATATCGCACCCTACGTGCTGATGTCACTATGCAGATGTTTTTTGAAAGTCTTTGTCATTCCTGCGGAGGCAGGAATCCAGACTTTTGATGAATTTGGATTCCGCATCAAGTGCGGAATGACAGCTTCCAGGCACACGTGATCGAGTACGATCGTAAAAATAAAACTAATTCGGGAGGAGAGAGGAAGCATTTCTTTAAGAGCATGTATGAAAAGTCCCAATTCCCACCCTTGTCATGCTGAGCGGAGCGAAGCATCTGGGATAAGGATGGATCGTTGAGATTCTTCACTACCCCATTCGACTTCGCTCAGGGCTAAAGGCTGCGCTCTCCCTAAAGGACACCTGATGGTGCGTTCAGAATGACAGTGCATACTTCATATGTTCTAAGGATAGCAAAAGGGCCTATGCCGGGTTGGCACAGGCCCTGGATTGATATTCAATCTACATTTCGACTGAGTAATCCATTCAGATTACGGGTACAGCCGGATGTCGTCGAAATAGACGGTTCCCGAGCCGCCGGGCGAGGTCATGCCCGATTTGGTGCCCAGGCCGATCGCAATGCTGTCCACGTCGTTTAGGTTCACGCCCTGGTCGGCGAAGGACTGGAGCGGGATGACCCATTCGGTCCAGTCGTCCATTGTGGCCGCCGCGGGGTCGGGATGGGCCACCACGGCTTCGGCGCCGTTGGCGTTCGAGATCGCTACGTACATCGGTACCGCGGCGTTCGTGGTTAAGCCGACGTCCTGGTTCAGCCATTGGCCGCTTACGGTGCCGGTCGTTGTGACGTTCGAGAAGACGGCCTGGCACGCCTGGTCCGCCGCGTGGCTGGTCACCGCCAGGCCGATGTACACGCTCGATGTCATCGAGATGTTCGTAGGGATCGCGTTGGCGACCGATACCCACGTTGAGCCGTTCGACGAGTGCGAGACCGTGAAATTGCCGGCCGCGTCGCGTTCCAGCTTTACCCAGTGCGGAGCCGAAACGCCGGTTTCGTAGGTGCTGAAGCTGGTTCCGTCCGTCGCCGTTCGACCCAGGGTGGCGACGCCGCTGCCCGGCGTGATGCAGGCAAAGGCGTGCTTCGAGCCGGCGTCCAGCGTCTCGCGAATCATCACGCCGGCTTTTGCCGAGGCGCTTGCGCCCTGGATGCTGTTGATCCGGGCGACAATCGAGCCGGCGCCGGTCAGCGTTTTATAGGCAAAGTGGAACTCGTCGGCGGCGCCCGCGATGTCAGCGCCCGCGCCGGTCAGTGTATAAGTGCCGGCTGGGGACTCGACGAGGCTGCCTGTCGAGCCCGGGTAGCCCTGGAACCAGAGCGACAGGTTCGTCAGGCCGTGCCGGGTCCAATCCCGCGGTGCAGTCAATGCCAATACGGCTTCGGAATTGGCCACGCCAGACGTATTATCGTACATAAGCGGCATGGATTGCGAACCGTTATTGACGATACCCTGCTCGGCGTATGGTGGGAGCAGGTAGCCGACCTGCGCGCCGTTGTCGGCGACGCCAAAGCCGTCGATCCAGTGCTGCCAGATGGCTTGGCCGTTGGCATCGTCGTCGGTGTAGCTCTCGAAATCGTCCACGAGGATGAAGTCCGCGACGGTGAACGTCCAAACGTTGCCTTTGCTGACGGTTCCGTCGGTATTGTTTTCATCGATACGCCAGTAGTACGGCCCGCCGCCCCATACGACGCCTTCGGGCGGGGAATAGCTCGTCCCGCTCTGGCTGCCGCGATAGATACCCGTCGTATCCGTGGCGTCAGCTTCCTTTACGGCGTTTCTATCGGCGCCGAAGTACACCGCGTGGCTGGACGCCGTATCGCCCGCCGACCAGCTCAGGGGCAGGGCGTTGTCGATATCTGGCGTCGAGCCGTCGGACGGGCTCGGCCCCCAGGCGATGAGCGGATCGCCTCGCATGACGTCGATGACTTCCTCGGCGTTTAAGGCTCGGTCGTATATTCGCATATCGTCGATATCGCCCGCGATGGGACTTCCGGTGCCCCGGCTGCCGTCAAAGACCGCGGCCTCGCAGTTGGCGCCCAACAGGCCATAGCGGGTATTGCCCGTGCCGAACGTCGCGCCGCCGGACGCCGAGGCGTCGAGCCGACCGTCGATATAGAGAGATAACCGTCTATTATCGAAGACGCCGCAGACGTGGTGCCATGCCCCGTTATCCACGCGCGTGACGCTGCCGAGATCGACTTGTCCGTCGCTGGTCCTGACATTCCATCCGATCTGACCGGGTCCGGGGCCATTGAGATTGATGGCTAGACGCCAGTACTGATCGCGATCGAACGACGCAATGTACTGTGGGCCCCAAACTTCTGTCCGAAGCCAGGTGCAAACCGTTGCTTCCGCGTAGTCCGTACCGGCATAGTGAAAGTTTTGGATGGCCGCATAGGCGCTGCCGGTGAAATTCAGGGCGGCCTCTCCCACTATGCCCGGCGTCGCCCACCCCGGGCCGAAAAGGGAGCAGTGGTTGCCGTGGCCGGACCAGTCGATCGCGAGGTCGCCCGAACCTTCGTTAAACGTCCACCAGGCGATCAGATTGGGATCTTCCGCGGGCTCGATGATCGGCAACGTCGTAAAGCTCCAGACGTGTCCCTTATGCGTCACGGCGCCGTCGAACTCATCGATCCGCCAGTAATACGTTTTATCCGGCACCAGCGTCTGCGATGGTGTATATGTCGTCTCTGTATAAGTGGCAGCGCCGGTGGCATTGTTCACTTCGTCATAGTTGTCGCCGAAGTACACGAAGTGCAATTTCGCCGCGTAGCCCGGCTGCCAGCGTAACGTTGCCGCCGTGTCGATGTATTCCGCGCCGTCGGCCGGAACGGGATCATAGGCTTCTTTCGGGGGAACGAAAAAACTCCAGACATCCCCTTTCCAGGGACTGGCGACGTTGGCGTCATTGACTTCATCGATCCGCCAGTAATACATCGTGCCCGACGCCAGACCTTCGGGATAAGCGAATCCGGGAAAACCAACCACCATAAAGTTGGTGATTTGGTTGCCTCGGAACAGATCGGAATCACGTGTGGCGTTATTCACGTCGTCAAAATTTTCCCCGATATACGCATCGTGCGTGACGGCGAAATCCCCTGATTTCCACTGAAGATTGGCCCATGTGTTTTCGTAAATCGCGCCGTCCGCCGGCTCAGGCTCACTGGCATAGGGGTATCTCGCCCCGCCTGACATGGACGCCTTGATCTCATCCTGCGAACGGACGATATCGGAAATACGCACTTCGTCGATGATCCCGTCAAAACGACCGCCGCCGTCGGCCTTGTAGCCGATGTAGAGTTCGTTGGTTGATTGATCGACCGTCGCCGCGACGGTTCCGTCCATACTCAGTTCCCCATCAACGTAAATCACGCCATGTTGGGCGGTGCTATCGAACGTCACGGCACAATGGTGCCATTCGTTTAAATGATCTTCGAAATCGAAGCTGCCGACCGATTCCAGACGTGCTCCCCAGATGCCGAGCCATAAGGCGCCGCTGGTGTTGACGACCCATTGATAGGCGCTGCCTTTGTAGATGATTGCTCCGCCGTTGCTCCATTCCTTCGGATTGGAAAAGACCTTGATCCAGGCTCCCATGGTAATGTCGCCCGAAGCGGGGTGCAAACCGTCGCTGTCGGGCACGGTCACCTGGGAGTCCGCTCCGTTGAACTCCAGGGCTGATCCGATTTTGGCGTCCGTGGTCCATGCCGCGTTGACCACGGTTCCGTGGTTGCCGTATGATGAGGAATCATTAGCGGTGTCCCCGGCGCCTTCATCGAATTTCCAATAGGCTAAGGTGTGCTCGTCCGGGGGTTGAGCGAAGGCAATGCTACAACCCAATAAAATAATTGCTATGACAACCTTTTTCATAATCGGACCTCCTAATTATGTTGAAAAATTGATCATTTCTGACAACGGAAGAAAACGTTACATGTTGGTATAGATATGCAAAGATCGTCCTCACCTTCCTCCATCTTTAAGCCGAATCTTTAGGGACAGAGGAAAACCTTGCCTCCGAAACCGTTAAGATGTCGATCGTTGTCTCCAAATTCTACCCATGGGTGCTATTGGGAAGGTCCACTCAAGGAAAATGCGAGAATCACCTTCCAGAAGGCAGTAAGACCTATAAACTTCATAGTGTTTTATACTCATTCCATGGGTAGCGCGTCAAGGAATAATTACCGGACGTAAACGCGGGTTTTCTTTTAGCGGTTTCGTCCAAATCTTTGATAGGGTTGTACCTCTGATGAAAATTAAAGGTGGATTCTTTAAAATTGGGGATTGAAAAACAGAACCGAATACGCCAAAATGGGTAAAAGGCCATGGGGGTTTTCCAAAATGTGAAGATCGATTCGGGCCTGTTTGAGTCGGGAAGTGCCTTTTAAAATGGCTGAAGAAATGGACATGGAAATAACGCAAGCCGAGGCGAACACGGCCATTGTGGCTTTTTTATCGCCGTCCATGAGCGACGTCGATACGATTTCGGCCGCCTCGACCCAGATCAAGAACTATGTGAAGGAGCATCGGCCGCGCGCGTTGATTTTCGACTTTGAAGCGGTTAAGTTCTTTTCCTCGCTGGTTTTGGGATTGCTGCTGGACGTCCGGGGGAGAATGGCGTCGTACCATGGCGAAGTCCTGATTAGTGGGATTAATCCTCAATTGCACCGGGTTTTTAAGATCACGAATCTTGATAAGATTTTCAGATTTTTTCCGAATCGACGGAAGGCCGTTGAGGCCGCCACGTCTAATTGAACGATCTTATCAAGTGGAATGTGAGAATATGCCGATATGAGTAAATCTTCTAATAATATCTTAATAGAGAGGTTTGTCGATGTACGTGGCGAAACAATTTTCAATCTTTATGGTCAACAAGCCGGGTGTTCTGGCTCGGATGCTCGGCGAGTTTGCTGAAGCGAAGCTCAACATTACCGCGATAACGATGATGGATACCGTCGAGCAAGGTGTGATGCGTGTTGTTTTCGCGAATCCGGAGAAAGCAGAGCACATATTGAAAAAATTGGATATGCCCTATAACGAGACGAGTGTTTTGTGCGTTACGTTGACCAATCAATCCGGGGCATTGGCGACCGTCGCTGAAAAATTGTCTCTCGGTCATATTAATATTTCGTACGCTTATTGCACGGCGGGCGCCAAAGGGGGGCGGACGACAGGGATTTTAAAGGTCGCTAACGTGCAAAAGGCCATGAAAATCCTCCAGGAAGGATCCGCCAAGAAGAAAACCAAGTCCCAGCCGCAGGTCAGACGGCCGCAGTCGTCGCGCCGATAGAGATCCAGGAGCTTTCTGGGAAGCGCCTGAAAGTATATGAAAGCTTTTTGATTTTTTATAAAAATTGTTGACATCATGATCGAAGAATGGCAAAATCCCTTTTCTTAAAAAAGTTCATAATGGGGCCGTAGCTCAATTGGTTAGAGCATCGGACTGTCGATCCGAAGGTTGAGGGTTCGAGCCCCTTCGGCCTCGTTCAAAAACGCCG
>JAFGTG010000392.1 GCA_016934255.1 Sedimentisphaerales bacterium | reverse complement strand
GAAAGTGCCCTCTGTACAATATACTGGTCCGTACACCAGTACCAAATCCCGATAATCGGGGACGTAATGAGAATGCCCAGCCACGGAAAATCCGGATTCGTGTTCGGCCTCCACAAGGCAAAGTTGGAAGCATTCTCACTGCATATTAATCGCAGCTCGCTCCATCCGCCAAGTTTGCTAAGGCCGAAAAACGTAATAAAGACGGAACCGAGTATCAAAATAACGGTCTGGACGGTATCGGTATAAACTACGGCACGCATACCACCCAGAACGGTATAAATTCCCGTAAGGGTAATCGTTAACAGCGCCCCAATCCAGAATGCGTCGAGGGCAAAAGTCTCCGTTACCTGTATGTTGATTTCGGGCAAAAGAACATTGAAGACGACGCCGCCGGCGTAAACTGTCACCGATACCTTCGTGAACACATACGCTACGAGTGAAACAATCGACAATATCCAACGGCAGGTCGAGTTGAATCGTCTCTCAAGAAACTCCGGCATTGTAAAGACTTTCGAACGGTAATAGAAGGGGATAAAAAGCCAGGAGAGCATGACCACGCACCATGCGTGCAATTCCCAGTGCGCCATTGCCATACCGTCGGTGGAGCCCTGCCCGGCCAGACCGACGATATGCTCGGAACCGATATTTGAGGCGAAAATCGACGCCCCGACGACGAACCACGGCATATGTCGTCCCGCAAGGAAATAATCGGTCGATGTTCTCTGTTTTTGCAGAACGACCCACCAGACAATGGCCAACATGATCCCGAAATAAGCGGCAATCGCCATCCAATCTAATGCTTGAAAACTTCCCACGGCTTTACTCCTTTCATATGCTGGTTGATATCTTATAAGCAACCATTCTCGACCCGGAAGCTTAGTATATAAGCTCAAGTGAAGGGAATTTCAATATTTTTCCTATTCTATGGTGCGTGATATTAAAAATACGCCAAAACCGACGAACAAATGATTGCATTCAGGAGTGAATTCCTTATGCTATACCGTTACGAAGCAGTCTTTACAGTTCAAGGATTCTGGGATTGTCGATTCGAAATATGGAAATGACCAGGGGGTTTGTTTTTTGTGTAATTTCACTTAGCGTACCGGTGATTACTTGCGGACGCAGTGTAGCCAGGGCTGACGTAACTGAGCCGAACAATCCGAATCTTACGTCGGCTGGAGCGTTTCATAATGAATGTGCCGAAATTTTTAAAACCTATGTCAATGAGACGGGGAAGGTTGATTATACGGCGTTGAGACGTAAAAGACTCGATCTTCGAGCCTTGCTGAGACGATTCGACACGCTCGATCCGAACGTATATCAAGCCTGGTCCGAGCAGGATCAAATCGCTTTCTGGATCAATGTGTACAACCTTAACAAGCTGAGGATCGTTACCGACAATTACCCAATTCAACCGTCGTCCCGGATCCTTTCTATTTACTGGGGACCGCGGAGCGTCCGTCATATCGAAAAAGAGATCACCCGGCATAAGTTCCTTGTGATGGATGAAGAATTTACGTTTGCGATTGTGGACAGGCGATTCTTTCGAGGGACGTTTGACGATCCCAGAATCTTCTTTGCCCTGACGAACGCTTGTTTATCGAGTCCGCCGTTGCGAAATGAGCCTTACACCGGAGTTCGGCTCGATAAGCAATTGGACGATCAGGTTCGGAAATTTTTATCCAGTCCGCTTGCATTCAATATAGATCGAGACAAACGAAAAGTGTCTCTATCCGCCCTGTTTCAAATGTCGTCGTACGGCAATGAGTTTACTGAGAAATATGCGATCGACCGAAAATTTAAAGACCACCCGCCCGCCACGCGAGCGATATTGAATTTTATTTGTAATTATGTTTCCCCCCAGGATGTTTCTTTTCTCGAGGTCGGAAGCTATACTGTCGAGTACATGAGGTACGATTGGACAATTAATGATGGTTCGTAGAAGGATGAAAAACAAATGGCAAAACAAGGAATAAGGAATTCTCAAAAACCCGACAAACATCTGTTCACCAGTGAATCTGTTACGATGGGGCATCCGGACAAGGTGGCCGATCACATCTCCGATGCGATTCTCGATGCCATGCTCGCCCAGGACCCCAAGAGCCGGGTTGCTTGCGAGACACTTGTAACAACCGGCTTAGTCGTTGTAGCCGGGGAAATCACAACACAAGCGTATGTGGATATCCCGGACGTCGTCAGAAAAACCGTCAAAGAAATCGGCTACGACGATCCGACGGTCGGTTTCGATGGCGATGATTGCGCCGTCATGGTTTCCATTGACAATCAAAGCCCCGACATCTCACAAGGAGTTACCGAGGGCACAGGATTACATAAAGAGCAAGGGGCCGGCGACCAGGGGATCATGTTTGGCTTTGCTTGCAGAGAGACCCCCGTCCTGATGCCGATGCCGATTCAACTGGCTCACGCCATCACCACGCGCCTGGCACAGATGAGGCGAAACAAAAAACTACCCTGGCTTCGACCGGACGGGAAAAGCCAGGTAACCGTCGAATATGAAAAAGGCAAACCCAAACGCATCCATACCGTGGTCGTCGCCAGCCAGCACGCCCCGAGCATTGCCTACCAAAAGCTGCGTAAAGAGATTATCGAGAAGGTGGTTCTTCCGGTATTGCCCAAACGTCTGGTTGACAACAAGACCATCTTCCATATCAATCCGACCGGTCGCTTTGTCGTCGGTGGTCCGAAAGGAGACTGCGGTCTGACGGGCCGAAAAATCATCGTCGATACCTACGGCGGGCGAGGCAGTCACGGCGGCGGGGCCTTCAGCGGTAAAGATCCCACCAAGGTGGACCGGACCGCCAGCTATATGGCCCGGCACATCGCCAAAAACATCGTCGCCGCGGGCCTTGCGGATTCCTGCGAGATCCAGCTATCTTACGCTATCGGCGTGGCCGATCCTATTTCCGTGCTCGTCGATACCGAAGGGACGGGGAAAATCAACGAGCAGACACTCAGTGAACTCGTTCGGAAGTTCTTCCCTCTGACGCCGAAAGGAATGATCGACTATCTGGAGCTTGCTCGACCAATTTTCGCCGCGACGTCGTATGGCGGTCACTTCGGGCGAAAGGATCCCAATTTCACGTGGGAGAACACGAACATGGCCGCCAAGCTCCGCAAAGCCGCCGGATTGTAGGGGCGCTGAGTTGGCTACGAGAAAGCCGCGATATCCAGATCATTGCCGCGACCCGGAAGGTCGCGGCAATTTTTTTTACCTTATGATGAAAAATGCGAAACCATCCACTCGTTGGGTCCTCTCCCTTAATAAACGGCTTGCTGTAGAGTCTGGTTTTTGCTGTCTGGAACCTTCCTTTAACCTTAATTCTTCTTGCATACCCGTTAGCCGGGATTTACATTTTCCCGTAGTGAAGTTGTTTATTTGCCGGGGTATATGATGACTACAGGAAAGAACCAAAATAACCGGAAGAAGGCAAAGGATTGTGAAACGTTTTTTGCCCCGGCCGAGCATGCCGGCCAAGACGTCTTAAAAAAGAACGTTGAGCTCCTCACCTCCAATCCCATCGCCGATACGCTTTTGCACACCGTCTCCGGCCTCATGGCCATTTTGAATGAACAACGCCAGGTTCTGGCCTTGAATGCTTCGTTGATGAAGTCGCTGGGCATTGATGACGCCGAAGAAGTCCTGGGCTTGCGCCCGGGAGAAGCGATTCACTGCATCCACGCCCATGACCAGCCGGGAGGATGCGGCACGAGCCGTTACTGCGTCACCTGTGGAGCCGTCATCGCTATCGTGGCCGCCCTGGCGACCGACAGCGCCCAGGAGAGGACGTGTGTTGCCACCGTGAACAAAAATGGAAAGAACACGGATTTATTCTTTCGCGTGCGGTGTACCCCGGTCGTTTTCGACGAGAAACGTTTTCTCCTGCTGTTTCTGCAGGATTGTACGATCCAACAGCAACAGGCCGCACTGGAGTATGTGTTTTTTCATGATATTCAAAATATGATCGCCGGACTGAAGCTAAGTAGTCACCTGTTGGATACCCAACAAGATCCCGTCAAGCGACAAGAAGTGATTGCCTGCATTGCCAAGGTGACGCGCCAACTGGATCGCGAGATTGAGATTCAACGCGCGTTGACCTCCAAAGAGTCGGATACCTTTTCACTCCTGATGGAAGAGGTGGACGTGGGTTGTGTCGTCAATGAGCTCAGAACGATGTTGTCCAAATATGTAGTATCACTGGAAAAGACGTTTTCGATTCTTGAGCCGATTCCGCAGATCACGATTACATCGGACGCGGCTTTGCTCAAACGTATCCTGGTCAATATGGTCATCAATGCCTTCGAGGCCACGGAACCCGGCGGTGCCATTCGCTTTTGGGTGAAGCAGACGGACAAGGATGTGTCTTTTTATGTATGGAACCGCCAGGCCATCCCTCCCGAGCAGCAATTACGCATCTTTCAACGCAACTACAGCACCAAATCCGATTCCGGCCGCGGCTTAGGCACTTACTCGATGAAACTCTTTGGCGAGACCTATTTAGGCGGACAGGTCGATTTTACCAGCACCGAAGAGGAGGGCACGACCTTCCACCTGCGATTACCCAAAGGCAATTGATCTGAAGATTATTCCCGTACTTTCACATAGGCAACATGTAGGGTGCAATATTTCGCACCATTTCTGATTTCCTGGATATTCGTTTGTCATCTCGACCGAGGCGCAGCCGAGCGGAGAGATCTGGCTCCGAATGAAAGGCATTTATCGAACGCCAGTCAGATGTCTCGACAGCGCTCGACATGACGATTCGTAAAGTGGCGGCTTGCACCACCATAAGTTGAATGATTTGAGTTCATTCGTGTGGATTCGTGGTTTGTTTTTATGTAAGGCTTTTCGGGGAAAATACGTAGTCACCACAATAGACGCCTTTGGATCATGTTTGTATTAAAGTTCTTTCTTCGTAGAATTAGGTAAACGTCCCGAATAATTGGATATCAGATATCCTATTGGTTGGATCTTTCTTGGCACTGTTGCCAGATTTTTTTTACATAGTCGTTTTCTGGATTATATTGCAGAGCCCAGTCGGCGAATTTGCGACCTGTGCGCTCATCACCCAATTCGAAATAACACGTGGCTATAGACGCATACAAAACACCCTTGGGTTCGTCTCCGAGCCTGTTTGCTTTCAAGTATGTATCAAGTGCGAGTTGAAATTCTCCCAGTTCTTTGTACAAACGCCCGATTTCAGAAAAATCCCGTCCTGAGCGGCTTAGTTTTTCGGCTCGTTTCACCATCAGAAGAGCTTTTGCCCTATCACCGGCTGCTGCCGCATCTATTCCTAAATATATATGAGCCATGGAATTGTTGGGATCTTTCTGCAAAACACGTTGCCATACCCATAGCGCGCGTTTGTCGTGATCTGAGGACAACAATTTGCCAAATGTGGCAAGGTTCGTCACGCTGGGATTTAATTCAATACTTTTCTCAAGATGTCGTAATCCATTCTGATGGTCGCCATTTCTCCATAGTACATATCCTCGTATGCTGTAATAAGGTGCCATATGTGCACAACCCAATTCTATGGCTTTGTCGAGAAACGCTCCGGCCTTGCGTAAATCATCGTTAAGTGACAATTCGAAATCGGCGCACCATATATACAAATCGCCTATCTTGGACCATTGTGGTTGGTTTTCTATGATATCCTGCAGAAGGGCGTATGCTTCTCGAAAGGCCCCTTTTTCGCGAAGAGCAAAATAACCATCGAAGTCGGACTTCTGCATATCAAATACCCTTGCTCGCTGGCTCGAACAGATTCCGGCAAGAGGAGAACTGCCGTTACTCGAATACCTCACCATCCCGGTCTTTCAATCACCTATGTACTATATTACCTTGTTATTGCCGATAGTGTCAAGGAATTTCAACGTAAGGGGAAGGGCGTGATCGAGTCTTAAATGTTAAATATGGGTTTTGGTATTTGCTCACGTATATTCTATCCATAGCCAGGAAAAAGGAAGAATCCGGCTATTGATTCAGATTATTGGTGCGATACATCGCACCCTACCTGTTATTTGAAATTCGAGAGTAGAAATGAAGATATTGAAAAGATCATATCTTCTTTAGCGTAGCAAAGACTATGATCGTTTATTTAATACGTCTTGAGAAATGAAAATTCATTTTACTTTGTCATGCTGAGCGAACAGGCTGTGTCACAATTAAGAATTGTGCCAAAATATTGGAGTGTCACCGTTGATTTTAGCTTAAAAAAAAAGGTGACATCGAACGAAAATGTCAGAAAAAGCTATTGTGACACAGCCTGGAAGCGAAGCATCTGGGATTGATACATCATCTTTAAGATTTTTGACTACGCTATGCTCCATTCATAATGACATTCGTTTCATTTTGTTATGGGCTCTTAAAATTTTTTATTTTTGGCTTGACAGAATTGAGGAAAAGTGGTTTAATAAATGCTCTATGAGGCAAATGAACCGCAACAACACGGGGTGCTGGTGGTGGCCTGCTGGATAATTTCGGGCAGGTAAGCGGACATTTGCTGTTTACAATTTGTTGGAACGATTCAAAACGCAGCCTGCCGAAAAAGCAGGCTGCTTTTTTTGTTTGTATTTTGGGCGATTTGAGAATAGAAAGTTGATATCGACTAATGACAAGTGACTATTGACTATTTGCGCTTTCGGCGTTGACTGAGGGTACGGATATTCCGTTCATTCGTCGATAGTCAATATTCAATAGTCAATCTACGTTCGTCATCGCGATTTCTGAGGTGCGTATGGAAGATTACAGAGCCATCATACAAAACGCCCAGCCGGGGCAGATCGTGCCAATCGTCAAACGAATCGACATGACCGAACCGGTGGACTTTTTCGCCAAATTGAGCGATTACGGCCGGGCCAAGAATTGTTGCTTATTCGAGTCCAAAGAGCATTTGAAGGGCTTTACCGAATTGAGTTTCGGCACGGCCAAACCCTCCCTCTACCTGACCGGCACCGGGGCCGATTTTACGATCAAAGCCCTCGGTAAAACGGGCCGGCGGATCATCAGATATTTATCAGCCCGGGAGTCGCGGTTCGATTTTTGTGAGTCAGTCAAATTCGAGACTGAAATGATCACGGGGACCATCAAACAAACCCAGAAACTGGTTGATGAGCAGACGCGCCTCAAAACCACCAACCAGATGGACGTTTTGCGGGCGGTGGCGTTTTCTTTCAAGCTGGCCAGCAAGCCTTTTCGTGTGACGTGCGGACTGCTTGGGGCCTTGAGTTATGATTTCATCGACCAGTTCGAGAAGCTCCCCGCCAACGAAGAAGACCTTTTGGGCAATCCGGATTACGAGCTTTATTTTGCGGATAATATCTTTCTGATGGATCACGGCCAGAAACAGGGCTATGTCGTCGTGAATGTCATTATTACGGATGAAAACCGCGAGGCCGCGATTACTGAGGCCCAGGAATGTTTCGATTACTATGACAATCTCTCGCGGTTTGACGTGCCCCATGGAAAACGGTTTACGGAATCGTTACCGCCTGCTTCGACCGATACGAGTCAGGAAGAGTACGAAGCGATGGTCCGGGCGTCAAAGCGACATATCCTCGATGGCGACATTTTTCAGGTCGTCCTGAGCCGGACGAAGATGGAGCCGTGTCCGGATGAGCCGCTCGATGTTTATAAGCGACTTCGACTATTGAATCCCTCGCCTTATATGTTCTATTTGAATACGCCGAATACGATATTAATGGGATCAAGTCCGGAATTGAATCTGCGAGTCAGCGGGACCGAGATGCGTCAGGTCGAAATCCGACCGATCGCCGGGACCAAGCCCAGGGGCCGGGTCGGGGGAAAAATTGATGCTGATACTGATTTTAGATATGAGGCGGAGCTGAAAATCGACCGCAAAGAGCTGGCCGAGCATATGATGTTAGTGGATTTGGCTCGGAACGACATCGCGCGAGTGGCCAAGCCGGGCAGCCGGGTCGTGACCGAGTTGTTGACGGCGGAAAAATACGAGTCGGTGCAACATTTGGTCAGCAATGTCAGGGGGGAGTTGGCGGGCGAGCTGGACGCCCTGAGTGCGTATCTGGCGACGATGAATATGGGGACGCTGACCGGGGCGCCGAAAATCGAGGCGATGAAGATCATTCGCCAGTTGGAAAAGACCAAACGCGGCTACTACGGCGGGGCGGTGATGTATCTAACGGTGGACGGCCAGTTCGATAGTTGTATCACCATT
>JAFGTG010000391.1 GCA_016934255.1 Sedimentisphaerales bacterium | reverse complement strand
TGGCCGGAGACGACGCGCACGCTGACACTCAAAGGCGCCCGCGTGATTTTCAATCCGACGTACGGCATGCACGGCGACCTGAATCTGTGCATGATGAGAACGCGGGCCTACGAAAACGGCATCTATATCGTCTTCACCCATCCGGGCCAGTCGCTTATCACCAATCACAAAGGCGCCATCGTCTGCAACAATACAGATAAGGAAAAAACCTATACCGTCACCGAAATCGATCTGTCCACAGCCCTCGCCAACAAAGGCGGCCACATTGTCGATCGCCGGCCCGACGTTTATGAGCTGTGACGCATCTGCTGTTTGTTATGGCAGAGCGGCAGCGTGACGCTTAGCTTTGGGATCCCCCGCGGCATGCATTATTCCGGTTTCCGGATCTACATAAATCATAACCGGATAGGCGATAGGCCGGGATGTTGTTTTGATGTTATGTCCCCGCCTGGCCAGTTCATCTCGGGTAGCTTCGTCCAATCTGTCATCCACTGTTAAACTCGCAAGCGTCCCCAGCGTTGCCTGGCGATTCGGATCGGGGTTGAAGGAATCCTGACGATGGTCTGTGTTGAAACGGATCGCCCTGACAGCGTCCTCGGGCATCATTTTGAATTCGATGTGATTGAGCAGGCACTTGAGCGTCGTCTGATCTTGCAGGTCGCCCCCAGCCACGCTGATCGCGATGACCGGTTTTCCGTCCTTAAGAACGAGAGTTGGTGTGAGCGTGATACGCGGCCGCTTGCCCGGCTCGATACGGTTCGGATGTCCTTGGGTGGTATTGAGACTGCGGAGCCTGTTGCCGTGCGCGACGCCTAATTCCTGGCAAACGGCGTAGGGCCGGTTCCCGCTGGGCGTGGCGGCGACCATATTCCCCCATCGGTCGGCAACGACGCACGTAGTCGTTCCCCCTGGACCGGGCCGATAGGTTCCTTGTCCCTTGACAGCCTTCATGTTGATGGGATCGCCGGGCCGAATTTCATTCGAAGCCTTAGTCATGTCGATGAGAGGGCGGCGGAGCTTTGTGTATTCATCGGAAAGAAGCGCCTTCATCGGAACATCCGCGAACAACGGATCGCCATAGTATTCGTCGCGATCCGCCAATCCCAGCTTCAACGCCTCAGTCAGTACATGAATGTAGTCGGCGGAGTGATGCCCCATTCGTTCGAGATCGAAACCTTCCAGCAGCCGGAGTGTTTGACAAAGATAAGGTCCCTGCGTCCACGTATCGCATTTACAGACCGTATAATCCCTATATTGGACAGTGATCGGGTCTTCGACGCGAGTTTGATGGGCGGCCAAATCCGCTTTTCTTAAGAAGCCGCCGTTTTTGATATAATAAGCCACCAGCTCGTCGGCCATATCTCCCTTGTAGAAGCGGTCTCTGGCCGCCTGTAATTTCTCTTCACGTGTGCCTTGCGTCTGCCTCTCCGTCTTAATGAGCCGACGGAACGTTTTTGCTAAGTTTGCGTACCAGTCTTTGCCGCCGGCATCGAGTAAAGCCAGGGTGGGTGCGACAACCTGCTCGAAAGACATCGTTCCGTACAGCTTGACCGTCGTCACACAAAGGCTCAGAGCACCGGGGACGGGAGCCGCTTTCAAGCTTCCATCGGCCGGGATACCGTTTTTATAAAACCATTCTATTGTCTTCGGATCAAGCGGGGCGCCGCCCAGCCCGCAGAGGACTTTCACTTCCTTCTTCTTCGCATCGTAGATGATAAGCGGTATTTCTGCGCCAATGGCCGTCGAACCGTAATCCGTGACACACAACGCCAACAACGTTGCCGCCGCGGCATCGGCAGCGTTCCCGTCTTGTTCGAGGATAGAAACACCTGCCGCTACCGCGCCTGCGCCGCCAGCCGCCACAGCCCCGCCTTTGCCGGAGGCTTTCCAGCCGATCTGGGGCGGCGGAGGAACGTAAGGCCCATATTTGTCGCGGAGGTACTCCAGCCACCATTTAATGCCGGGCGATTCCTTCGAGCCGTCGCCGCCAGGTGAGTTGTTCGGTCCGTAGGGCGGGACGCATTGCAGCCACGTCGAGGCGCACATATATCCCCATCCGTTACTCAAGTGCTCGGCGGTAATGGCCTTCTGGTTGGCTTTCATCTGCTCGTTATAAAGGCCGATGTTGATGTAATTGTAATAGCCTTCTTTTTTGCTGTACTTGCCCCAATAACCACCCGGCGCCTTAGTGGGCGTACCTTCGCTCTCGATGTAAGGTTTGTCCGGCACCTTTTTGCTATGATGGATGCCGAGGTCCGCTTCCGGCGGCGGATTGCCTTTGAAATTCGTAGCGATCACGCACGTCGGATCGACGCCCTTGCCGGCGACGACCATCTGCCGATTATCGAAGCCCTTCGCCCTTTTGGCCATCCCTTCATTATCCACGTCCACAAAGACATTGCGATAGTCATGCTCTTTGAGCCATCGAATCGTATTCGCGATAGCTGCGTTCGCTTCGGCTTGCGTCCAGTTTTCCCACTTGCATTTCGAGTTACTCCAGTAGAGGCACCCGACCAGGACGATCATGCCCCGCTCGTCCGCCGCTTCGATGATTCGACCCATACGCTCGGCATAGACGGGATCCAGGCTCCCATCCTCTTTATAACCCTTCACATCGCCGAACCGGGAACCCATGAAGAAGACGCTGACCGTATTGATTCCATAGGACGTAAACGTATCCAGATTATCGATCAGCTCTTTGGTCGATATATCACTCATCAACGCATTCGAGCATCGAAGCCCCTTCACAAGAATTTCCTGCTGGTTCAAATACGTTTTCGTTCCCTGAACCGAGAAAACATATTTCCCCGCATAAAGCGGCGTAGTGAACAACACGATTATCAGAAAGAGAATCATAGTAAGGCGCGATAAATCGCATCCTTTGAAGATTTGGCACACGTAACGGGATGTGAAAGATCGCCCTTGAATGTTTGTATCAGTTCTCATCTTCTATTTTCTTTCGACGATCTTAATGCAAATTCATTTTTCAATACGCCCGAGCGAATCCGCTCTCCAATATCGGAAATCGTAACAAACTCACATTGATAAGAAGATTTGAGATGATCGACGGCCGCCTGGAGATTGCGGGGAACAATCGCGGTATAATCGTGACAGCCGATGAGAATATAATCAGATTCAATCAAACCCTGATCGATAACCTTAATCATATCCTCTGTGGATGCTTCCATGGATGCAGACGCACCTCGCAACAGTGTGATATCTTCCATATCGCGCACGCGCCACACATTGTTGCCCTTATGTTTGATTTCATTTTCGTTGAGACCCTGGAAGTCGATTAAATCGTGATGAAAAATATAATTCCTGACGCCAACGGAATAGAGATATTCAAGATCATCATCAAGATAGAATCTGGCTCGTGAGTCCCCCGCTCCAAATCTAAACGACGCGGGTGAAGGCATACCCAGCTTATGACGACGGGCCAGGGCCGCCTGCATAAACGCCAGGCGTCTGTCGGGTAAACACCACGACTTATCATCGGGTGTGTCGTTGATGAAATACTTAAAATGGATGTGAATGCCAAATTCGTCGATATCCTTGCGAACGGGCCAGACGGTTTTCATCATCGCGTCAATCTCTCGAAATTCCCGCGGCGATCGTTCGCGATCACAGATGACAAGCCATGTGAACGGAATATTTTCTTTTTCACAAATTCGGACGATATCCATCGTGAAAATACCCTGCCACCCCGTGAATTCAGGAGGGCAAAAATAGGCTTCCGTATCCGATGTAAACGCAATATATTTTTTTTCTTGTTTCGACGTGGCTGTCTGATTCGAAAGGCCCGGGGCTTTCGCTTCAACAGACACGTATAAAACATTCAGCAGAATGAGAATGACAAGAACATTATGTTTCATTGTAAAACCTCTTATTGTCATGGTCATGTCTATTTCCAGGGCTCGGAGAACAAGCCGTTCGAGTGTTTTGAAAATCGGTCCTACTTTGTGTTTTACACTTTGTAGCAAACCTGTCGGACACTGTCAATCGTGTGTTTACCCTTTCGAATGGGCTTCATAAATAATCCGTAACAAATCATTTTATGATGAAACTTGATCTCCGTTGGTATATCAGGTAAACTTGAAGTGATGCATAAACCGTTTCTCACAACCAGAAAAGGAGCTTTGTTCGCCGAAGATTGTATGTCGTTATTAAAAGACATGCAATCGTCTTTTGTCGATTGTGTCTTCGCCGATCCTCCGTTCAATCTGGGAAAAGACTATAAAAATGGTTATCACGATAAGATGTCTGAGTTTTCTTATTTATGTTGGTGCGAAGACTGGATTAAAGAATGTTGTCGAATCCTAAAGCCTGGAGGGGCTATTTTCATCTATGCCACTCCTGAGCTCGCTATCAAGTTTGGAAATATCCTAAATGAGCTGGTTACTTTTAGACACTGGATTGCCATGAGCATGAAAGGAACATACAGCCGAGGCAAAAAGCTATATCCGGCCCATTACGCTTTACTATACTACACACGCAATCAGCCAAAAACGTTTAATCGGGTCCGAGTTCCAGTTCCAACTTGTCGCCATTGTGGAAAAGAGGTCAAAGATTATGGTGGACATCGTGACAAGCTTAATCCCCTAGGTCTCAACCTTACGGATTTTTGGGAGGATACATCCCCCAACAGACATCAAAAATTCAAGGTACGGCCGGGTGTCAATGAACTTAAGCTCGTTATTCCCGAGAGAGCTATTCTCATATCGACAAATGAGAATGATATAGTGTTTGATCCGTTCGGAGGAGGCGGTTCTACATTTCAAGCTGCAGAACTCAATAATAGGTATTGGATTGGGACTGAGCTATACGACAGTAAACATATACAGCGCAGATTTGAGGAACGGTTTCCCCTTTCATTAGGTAAAAAACCTGAATTCGACATACGAGGGCTTTTTAAACAAGATGAAGATCACAAAAATGCGGTTTTACGACGGTGCACGCGAGAGAGTTTGTCGGCTGGGACTCGCTGACCTCCTTATCGAATTACAAGATATCTTATTGTCTGTAGATATCCGTCTTAAAGAAGAGAAGGACGCGAATGGCGCGGCAATCCTACGCAAGATGATCGATGCAGAATTTGAAGCTCGTGGTGGGTGGGAAAAGACTTCCACAGGTGGTGTCGACTGGACCAAAAAGCTTCGATACAACCAGACGATTCTTGTCCGGCTCGGTGTAGAACTTCAGGTTTCAGCTCGAAGCGACATGTTAATTCGTGATATTTTACATTTACGCAACAGCATCGACACGGGATTGATCGATGTCGGTGTGGTTGTGGTTCCAGACGATCGACTTCAAATCTTTCTACCTGACAGGACACCAGCATTTAAAGATGCCATTAGGTACATCGAGGAGGAATTCCGGGAAGCAACGAACTATCCATTTATCGTCATCGCGATTGAGCACGATGGCCCGGGAAAAGCTCTTGCAAAGCAAAGCCGTAAGGCATAGGCTCTTTGTACGAAAATTTGAAGATAACAGAGAGATAAATATTATCAATCCAATATACAAATTCTGTAAGGGTGTAAATGGCGAAAGAGAATTCCAATACAGGATTAGCGACGGGAAGGATTGGTAAGTTGAATATCAGCCGGTTGATTATTGGGGGGAACCAGTTTTCCGGGTGGTCGCATAGCCGGGACCTTAAATATCTGCGGGGATTATTCCAGGCTTATGCAACCCATGAGAAGATCATGGAAACGTTCGAGCTATGTGAAGAATGTGGCGTGAACGCCATGATCTCCGGGGCGTCGGACCATCTCAAAAGATACCGGAAGGAACGAGGCGGGCAAATTCAGTGGATCGCTCAAGTCCATCCAAAGGCGACCGACCAGACGAGCAACATCAAACGCGCGATTGATAACGGCGCTGTCGGGGCTTATGTGCAAGGGGGTATCGGGGACAGCTTCGTTAACAACGGGCGGGTTGATCTGCTCGGTAAGGCGGTTGAGTTCATTAAAGATAACGGGCTCATCGCCGGGATTGGGGGGCATTCCATCGAGGTGCCGATGGCGGTTGAAAAGGCTGGGATTAAGCCTGATTTTTACATGAAGACATTGCATCGCGACGATTACTGGTCCGCAACACCGAAGGCCGAACGAAAAGAGTTTAACGTCGATAGCGGCAGTCCATACGATCATGATAACATTTGGTCGATCACGCCGGAGAAAACGATCGAATTTATGAATACGGTGACGACGCCCTGGATTGCTTTCAAGGTTCTGGCCGCCGGGGCGATTCATCCGCGAGAAGGCTTCAAGTACGCCTTCGAGAACGGGGCTGATTTTATCTGCGTCGGCATGTTCGATTTCCAGATCAGGGAAAACGTGCTGATCGCCAAAGACATCCTGTCCCGCACGGCCAACAGGCCGCGTCCCTGGCGAGCCTGAATCCCAAGCCATCATAAGCCGCGTCACAGATCGCTGACTTGAATATCATCGACCGACGATCTATCGCGGCAAAAAATGCGGATTAAAGGTGAGAACCATGCTCGGATTGATCCTGCTCGGTCGCGTCGCGTTTGACTCGATCCGATTTTTTTGCCTTGGCAGCGGGCAATTCCTTGATTTCCGGAGGAGGTTGTATCACGCTTTTATCGGGCGCAGGAATCGGCTGTGATGTCCGTTCGTCTTTCGCGAGGAGCATAAGGATGTCTTCGCAACTAAACGGATGACCGCACGACATGCAATAGTAACCGATGTCCCGGTCGAAATAGATTCTCCGCACATGGCATTGCGGGCAATCTAAATCGATATATTCAGGATCAAAGACCATTTTTCAACGTCCAAGGACCATTAGAACGTGCGCCCGAATTATTATACGATCATTTTCAAAAACCGTATCACGACCCGGTGACAACAATGTCTCTCAGACTATCTTCGACAGACCGGGCAATACCGGCGTACTTTTTTTCACGATTTCTACGCGCCGATTCATCGTGAATATCAATTGAGACAGGAAGGATAAGTCAAAAAAGATGAAAAAATTTCCATAATAGACCGATAATATCTCAAGTATTCCATTCTAATATGCCGATACATCGAAATGGAAGTCTCGGCGCAGCTAAAAAAGGTTAAGCCGGGCGGCGCTACCATATCGGTAATAAATATGAGATTACCGAGAGGATTAGCGTTTTAACTTGATCGAGTGATTGTTGAAGGGGAAAAAATGCTCATCAAGGAATTTCAAGAGCTAAAAAGGGAAGTGCTGAGATTAAAAGAGGAACTGGAGAGATTAAAGGCAGAGCTTCTCACGGCGAGAATTGAGGAACTCCGACAAACGGCTCACTAACGGATCAAACACCCGTACAAAGGTCGCCGTTACGGGATAATACGGGACTGACAACCTTCGAACTCTACTGGTTCTTCCTCCTGCCGCAAAAACGGTCGGCACTCAAGAAAACATCGCCCTACGTAACTTTGCCGCTGATCTTCATCGAAGATAATCTGTCGCGCTCTTCCAGGGATTTGTCGCGTCCAACGTCGCGGAAGCGGAAGCCTTTTGTTTCCCTGTTGAAAGCGGTTGAACCGGCACGCTTAGTGACATTCGAGGCCGATCCGACCGGGACCAATGGGCGAGCGTCTGAGATTGACGATTGATGATGGACAATTGACTATTTAGAACGGATACCGGGCGAGTCGATACGGATAACGCGAAAACGACGGCGGCATCGGTAATTTTGGCGAAATTGATTTCTTTTTGTTCACCGTGGTAGAAGACGATATCGATATAAGTTGTATTCTCGGTCCGGCCGGTTTCCATCCGGATGGGGTCATGACCGAAAACAGCGTGAGGAACGTTAAAGCCTATATGAACCGCCCCAGACACCATCGTCATAGGCTGATCGGGCTCGATTCTCGACGGCAACTTGAAAGTGTCAATTGCTCCCTCGAACTGCAAACGCAAACGCAAATCTTTGGCTTTAATGGTTGCGTTCTTGAGCCGGTCGAGAGAGATGTGAGTGTCACCTCGATCGGTGGCGAAAACGACGGCGCCGAGAATGTCACCTCGATCCTGAACCGTGAAGAGACTCGCCGAAGAATAATCGTAACCATTGTGCAAACAGCGCAGACGCATCGCTATAACGCCGGACGAAGTGTGCCAATAGGCCACCAGCGGCCGTCTCTGGTTCCAGAAATCGCCGATATTGACTGAGCCCAGGGTGAAATCCGGATGGAGGAATGTCGTGCCGATAACGTCGTGCTTGTCACCGGCGTTGCGAGCGAATGTCTCGACCTCCAAACGCGGTTCGGAAAGTTCGGTGAAATAATGCAACAATTCGTCGGGACATCGCGCGTCGAGGCGATGGGCGTCGAGGCTTTCGAAGATTTTGTCTTCCGGTAAAAACTGAATCTTCCCGTTCGTGCTCCGCTGGATAAAGGCCAACGTGCTATCGCGGAGCAAGGTGGCGTAACATCGACTATGAGGTCCCGCCCACTGGCGACTCGGCGGGTGAAAGTGTCTCGCGACGTGACTCCAGGCAAAACGATTCAGCTCATGCAGAAGTTTCTGCGATTCATCGTCTTTGACGTGCCGGAGCATTCGCGTTAGCTCATTGATCGCAACGACGCTGTACGTCGGGCTGTTATATTCGCTAAAGGAGCCCTGCCTGAAGGTATGCTCGTGGAACCGCTTGAGCCGGGCTTTGCCGTAATCGGCCAATTCCGCATTATTGAAAAGCTCCCCCGCTACGAGTGTCACGTAAGCGCCCATTATAGCGATGTTCGTATAGCCCGGGCCGACATTTCGGCGCTGGATGGCGCGGCCGGCATGGAGGATCGACTCAGTGACTTTCTGCTGCAAGTCTTCGGGTAGCCGGTCCATGTGATCGATGGCCACCTGGAGCAGTTGGGCGCCGCAAAAGTCCGCCCAGTTCCAATCGGGTGGCGACATCTGATCGAGCGGTTCTTCCATAAACCACGACCAGATGCCATAGGTCCGGCTATTCGGGTCCTGGTCTTGCAAGGCGATGACACGCCGGAGGATTTGC
>JAFGTG010000390.1 GCA_016934255.1 Sedimentisphaerales bacterium | reverse complement strand
TTTTTAGCCCGGCCGAATAAGCAGGATCGCCGCGCCGTGGACGAGGCCCTCGATCTTACAGATACTATATTCTTAAGAGATCGTCCGTTATACGCTTTAAGCGGAGGCGAGCGACAGCGTGTGATTTTAGCAGCGGCTTTGGCCCAGGAAGCGCGAATCCTGTTGCTCGATGAGCCGACGGTCTTTCTCGACCCGCGGCACGAAGCCGCGTTTTGTGCGGTTCTGACGCGCGTGCATAAAGAGCGCGACCTGACCCTGATTACCGCGACCCACGACTTAAATCGGGCGGTGCTCATGCACGATCACGTGGTGGCCCTCAAGGAAGGACGGGTCTTGTTCTCCGGGCCGCCCACGTCGTTTATGACCCGGGCGATCCTCCAGGAGGTGTATGACAATCCCTTCCTCCTGACGACCCATCCCGACACCGGCCATCCCATGGTATTACCGGAGGTCGCGACATGAGACGTCCAATGATGGTGAAACCTGTGAATTGGCTCATTCTGCTGGGCGTTCTCAGCTTGTTGGTGATAGTGATCGCTCCGTTTATTGGTATGCAGACCATCACTCCATCCGCGCTCTGGTCTGCGGAGCCATCCGAAACGGACGTAAAGATTTTCTGGCAACTCCGTGTGCCTCGCACTCTGATGGCCTTTTTGGTCGGTGCGGCCCTGTCCCTGAGCGGATTGACCTTCCAGGCGATGTTCTGCAATCCCCTCGCCACGCCGTTTACGCTGGGGATTGCCGGGGGGGCGGCATTGGGCGCGGCCCTCTATATCCGCATTGGTATAGCCTTTGGCCTGCTGGGATTGTCCGGTCAGACGCTCAGCGCTTTTGCCGGCGCCGTGTTGACGATCTTTCTGGTGTATGGATTGTCCCGCTTGCGGCGCGATTTTTCCATGGCCGCGATCCTGTTGGCGGGTGTGGCGATCAGTTTCTTCTGTTCCAGTTTCATCCTGTTTATTCAATACGTCAGCGGTTTCACCCATTTGTTTCAAATCACCCGCTGGCTGATGGGAGAGTTGGCGGTCACCGGTTTTGCGCCAGTGCGGGAAGTCGGGCCTCTGGTGCTCTGCGGCAGTGCGATCATCTTTTGTATGGGCAAGGAACTTAACCTGTTGACCACCGGCGAGGCATTGGCGATCAGTCGCGGCCTGAATCTGAAGGTCGTGAAAAACGTTTTGTTTTTCGCCACGTCGCTGATGGTCGGCGGCATTGTGGCGAGGTGCGGTCCCATCGGCTTCGTCGGTATGATGGCCCCGCACATCTGTCGCCTTCTGGTGGGTGCGGATCATCGCGTGTTAATCCCGGCCACCTTTTTATTCGGCGGAACGTTTCTGACCTTGTGTGATATCCTGGCCCGTGTATTGATCGCCCCGGCTGAAATACCAGTCGGCATCATCACGGCGCTGCTCGGGGGGCCGTTTTTCGTATGGCTGCTCGTGAGCGACGGCCTGGGACGGAGCGGCTTTTATCGATCCAATGAAACCTGAAACAGAACAACGATGCAACGGATTGAAAGGGTGCTTTCCGTTTCGATTAGGCGCCACGTCGTATATTGTGCCCGACGACCTGGTCCCCAACGTCGCCTATCTGGCCGATAAGGTTGACGATGTGGAACTGGTGCTCTTCGAATCGCATGAAATATCCAATCTTCCGGAACCGGAGGAGATTGAAACACTGGCGAGTCTCGCCGACGATCATGACCTGACCTATACGGTTCACCTGCCCCTGGACGCCGACTTGGGCAGTGGTGATGAAACGGTCCGGCAGCGCTCCGTGGAAAAATGCCAAAAAGTGATCCGTCTAACAAAGACTTTGGATCCTTTTGCCTATGTGATTCATTTATATGGACGCCGCCCCGGCCAAGAGCCGGCCGACGACGTGATGTCCTGGAAAGCCGCCTTGAACCAATCCATCGAGCAACTTTTATATGACGGTCCCGCCCCGGGAACGTTTTGCATCGAGACGTTAGGCTACCCGTTTGATTTGGTCTGGGATTTGGTTCAGAGTCACGATCTATCAGTGTGCCTGGACGTCGGGCACATTATACTCAGTGGGTTCGATCTTGTTGAATATCTGAATACGTATCTTTCTCGATGTTGCGTCGTACATCTGCACGGTATTTATGACGGTAGAGATCATTGTGATATTGGTGGATTGTCAAATCATATCTTAAAATTGATGGTGAGTCGGCTTCGTATCACAGCCGCAGAGAAACAACGTGTCCTGACCCTGGAGATTTTCAACCAGGACGACTTCGAACGCTCTTTGGATGTATTGAGAGGCTTCGTATGAAGTGCATTACTATGATTACCGGGGGCGCACGCAGCGGTAAAAGTCGCTATGCCTTATCTCTGGCTCGAAAAATATCTGCTCCGCGGGCTTTCATTGCCACGGCAGAATCTGTCGATGAAGAGATGCGCCGTCGGATCGATCATCATCGTCAAGAACGGGCTTCGGATTTTACGGCCTTTGAAGAGCCGTTAAATCCGGGCCTGATATTAAAAAAACTGCCATCGGATATACACGTCGCCGTGCTGGATTGCCTAACCGTTTGGATCGGCAATCTTATGCACCGCCATCCGAACGCTTTAGGTTCTTTCGAGGAAATCGACCGCTTTCTCCCTGCACTCGATCAACCGCCGTGTGATTTGATCATTGTTACCAACGAAGTGGGTATGGGGATCGTGCCCCATAATGATCTGGCCCGGGGCTTTCGCGACATCGCCGGCTCTCTCAATCAACACGTCGCGGCCAAAGCCGACCGCGTCATCTTCATGGTCAGCGGATATCCGATAGTGGTGAAGGAGACTGAATCGTGATGGGATGGACCGCTATTGTCAATCGAATTCAACCTGTGGATCTTTCTCTCGAGCAAGAGATACGCGATCGCTTGGATAACTTGACCAAACCGAAGGGCAGCCTGGGGCGTTTGGAAGAAATCGCCTTGCGCTATTGCCTGGTTCAGGGAACGACCGAGCCGGAGTTGGGCAAAAAGGTCATTTACACCTTCGCTGCGGATCATGGCGTGGTTGAAGAAGGCGTCTCGGCTTTTCCGTCCGAGGTGACCGTGCAGATGGTCAGAAACATGCTGGCCGGGGGGGCGGCCGTTAATGTTTTGGCTCGTCACGCCGGGATTGAGGTTCGGATCGTGGACATTGGCGTTAACGATCCGCTCAAAGACGCCGCCGGATTGATCCGTCGCAAGATCGCGCCGGGGACAGGAAATATCGCACAGAGTCCCGCCATGACGGAGGACCAATGTTATCAGGCTCTGGAGGTCGGTATGGCGCTGGCGACCGAGGCGAAAGAAGAAGGCGTCACGCTGATCGGTACAGGTGAGATGGGCATTGGCAATACGACGCCGTCGTCCGCACTGTTTGCGGCTTTGCTACCTTGTGAGGTGGAAGCAGTCACGGGGTTGGGTACGGGGATTGATGCTGACCGGTTGGCACACAAACAAACTATAATTAAGCAAGCTTTACAGACCAATCGACAGGAACTAGGCGATCCAGTCCGAGCGTTGGCGGCGGTCGGGGGATTCGAGATTGCAGGCATTTGCGGTCTGATCTTGGGTGCGGCGGCTCACCACATTTCCACGGTGGTCGATGGATTTATCTCCACGGCCGGGGCGCTGGCGGCCTGGAAAATGTGTCCCGTCGTGCGGGAGTATCTATTCTTCAGTCACCTGTCGGCGGAAACGGGACACCGAAGGTTTTTCGATCGCCTGGGCGTTCGTCCGTTATTGGATTTGAAGATGCGTCTCGGCGAAGGAACCGGGTCGGCCCTGGCGATGTTCCTGATTGAGGCCGCCGTAAGAACTTATAAGGAAATGGCTACGTTCGATACCGCCGGCATAACACAAAAGGTTTCATCGTCATGATCGGGGGATTCATCAGCGCCGTCCGGATGTTAACGATCATTCCTGTCCCGGGACGGGATGCGGAGACGTTGTCGGATGCTTTATATTGGTTTCCCGTCGTCGGTTTGTTGTTGGGTGGCACTCTTTGGGGTGTAGCCGTTCTGTTTTGCCTTCTTACGCCGACTTGGAGCTTAGGTTCGGCCGGCGTCGTCATCGTGGCCGGCTCCGTCCTGACGCTCTTTTTGCATCTCGACGGCCTGGCGGATTGGGCCGACGGCTTCTTCGGAGCGGGAGAACGAGAGCGAACGTTACGCATTATGAAGGATTCCTGCGCTGGCACGTTTGGGGTCGTCGCTTTGGTGCTTGTGCTTTTGCTGAAATGGCTTTCAGTTGCCCGAATGATCGAATGTGATGCCCTGCACTGGCTGGTGAGCGCCTATGTGATTTCCCGTACCTTACAGGTGGACCTGGCGGCGGCGTTGCCCTATGCACGCGCGGAAGGGGGCACCGCCGCTCCGTTTGTCCGTGACGCACACATTCGACATCGCGTGGTTGCTATGGTCGTTGCGGTTGGTCTGGTCTTGATCGTGAGCGGCCCGGCCGGCGTCTTGGCATTGGGCGCCGCCTGGTTAATAAGCCGTGTCCTGGCGATGTGGTTTCGACGCCGCATCGGCGGCATTACCGGCGACCTGTTGGGTGCGGCCAGTGAGATTATTGAAACCGGTGTCTTGTTTACCGGGGCTATCGTGGGCAAAAATGTCTGTATGTGGTGCCTATGAAAACATGGAATGTCCAACCTGCTCGTTGTTTGTCCGTCTTAGGGACGGGGTCCGACGTCGGCAAGAGCATCGTCGTCACGGCATTGTGTCGAATCTTCAGCAATCGTGGTATCCGCGTCGCCCCCTTCAAAGCCCAGAACATGTCCAACAATTCCTATGTGACGGACCAATGCGGAGAAATCGGACGGGCGCAGGTCGTTCAGGCCGAAGCGGCGCGTGTACCCTTGCACACGGATATGAACCCCGTGTTGCTCAAGCCCTGTTCCGATACCGGCGCTCAAGTCGTCATCCACGGCCGGGCCATGGGAACGAGCCAGGCCCGGGAGTACTTCACGGATACGACCGTCCTTTTTAGTGAAGCCCGCGACGCCCTGGAACGTTTGCGTTGTCAATTCGATCTGGTGGTCCTGGAAGGCGCCGGGTCGTGTGCAGAGGTCAATCTGCGGGAGCGGGACTTTGTCAACTTTCGCATGGCGCATGCGTGCGATGCCCCCGTTATTCTGGTGGCGGATATCGACCGAGGGGGTGTCTTCGCACAGATCGTCGGTACGTTGGAGGTTCTACCGCCCGAAGATCGGGCGCGTGTTAAGGGCTTCGTGATTAACCGTTTTCGGGGCGATGCCACGCTCTTCGAGGACGGTATCGACTATTTGCAAAAGCGCACGGGTCTCCCCGTGTTGGGGTTGATCCCATTTTTCTACCATATCAAGATCGATTCTGAGGATGGAATGCCCCTGGAGATCCAAATCGATCCGTCCGGCGGACCGGTTCCCGGCAAGATCAACATCGCGGTTTTGCGCGTCCCGCACATCTCCAACTTCACGGATTTCGATCCTCTATCTCGCGAGTCGTGCGTTTGCTTGCACTACCTAACGCGTCCCCGTGCTCTGGACGGCTACGATCTCCTGCTCCTTCCCGGCTCGAAGAATGTCCGCGCCGATCTCGAATGGCTCCGCGAGCGAGGATGGGAAAAGCCAATAAGAACTTTTGCTGAAGCGAATGGACGTATCGGCGGCATCTGCGGCGGGTATCAAATGCTCGGCCGAGCCATCCTCGATCCACACGGCGTGGAAGGCTCGCCCGGCCGAACCGACGGATTGGATTTGCTGCCCGTGCATACGACGCTGATGCCGGAGAAGATTCTGTCCCGAACGCACGGTGTGTGGATATCCAATGGTATGGCCGTCGAAGGCTATGAAATCCATATGGGTATCACAGAGCGACATAAGTCTTTGAAACCGCTGATTTGCCGGAGTCCCGACGATACCGAAGAAGGGACGCTCAGTCGAAATGGTTGCGTTTGGGGAACGTATTTGCATGGCCTTTTCGATGCACCTGCCTTTCGACGTTCGTTTCTAACTGACCTCGCCCCGGATCGCTACATGTCGAGTGATTCTGATTCCGATTCTTCAATTGATACTTTCAAAGATCGTCAATATGACCTGCTGGCCGAACACTTCGAGGCATATCTGGACATGGATAAGCTCATGCAGATACTGGAGGGAAACGATCTGTGAAAGCATGTACGAGTATCGGTTGAGAGGGATGAAATCGTTTTCAACCCCCATTTATTTCAGATCGTAGAGGCGATTGTCTGTGGAGAGAAAGCCGATTTTATTGTCGTGCGTTCGGTTGTGTTCTTCGAGGATGTCCCGGCTGTACGGATCGGTGTCGACGTACACTTCGCGAATGAAGTCGGCGTGACCGTCACAGAAGGCGACGTTGGTCGTATGCAGGTGGCGGAAACCCTGCGCACCGGCGTAACGAAAGGCATCACTGAAACTGGCGTCGCGGGGATTGGAAAAAGGGGCCCGCATGAACTTATTGGCCCCGCCGGTGTATTCTCCGTCGCCGAACAGGGCGGTCTGCGCCGGGGAGCCCACCTCCGTCGTCTTGATCGAATCGATGGGCTGGAGCGTTTCGTCGCGCCCGATATAGCTGGTGTTGTAGTTGTAGCCGGTATAGGGGTCCACAAACCAGTTGGCCGGACCTTTGAAAACCGGGCATTGCTGGATCTTCTTGACCGTTTGTCCCATCCATAATAGGCCGGGCTCGAGGTGTTCGAGCGGATCGGTTTGGCTCCAGTCTTTCCAGGTATTAAAATCCCAGGCCAGATATCGACGAATGTCATCTACACGCTCGGTATGATAGGCCAGCGGATAGCGGTCGTCATAGACAGTGCTGTAGGTTTGGGCGGCCAGGGCCATTTGGCGCAGGTTGTTGAGGCAGAAACTCCGCTGGGCTTGCTGGCGGGCCGTGCCGAACGACGGCAATAGTATGCCGATGAGCAGGGCGGACGTCGAAACGACAACGAGCACCTCGATGAGACTTAAACCGCGATGTCGTTTTAATCCCTGCATAACAAGTCAATCCATAAAGGCTGCGGATTGACGAAGCGCCGTCAATCCGCAGCAGCAAGTTAAATACTCTATTGGTCAGTCAAACAGCCCTAGGCACAGACGCCGAGGTTGGCTATGACCGTATCCAGATCGGTTTGATCCACATTGCCATCACCATTGATATCCGCGACAGCCGCTGGATTGCTCGAATCGGTAACGGTTTGATCCATATAACCTTCCACAATCGCAACGTCATCCTCATTGACCTGATAATCTCCGTTTAGATCGCCGACGGGCTTCGGGTGCTGATAGTCACCCGGGCAGCTCACATCGGCCACCGCGTCGATTTCCGTTGAGCCGCCGCCCGGTGCATCGTCGATTCGAATGTACTGAAACCATTTCATGCCCGTATCGGGATCGGCCGGTAAGTCGAGCCGGGCCAGATCGTACCCGACGCCTCCCGCGGAATCTCCGTAGGTCTCGGAGATGCGAGCTATGGACATACCGTCTAACGAGGCATAAGTAAGAGACGGATCAAGCGGGAGCGTCGGATTCGTGGGTTCGGCCCACCAACGATTCCAGTCGCCCAGGGACGTATCCGCGTAACACGGATCATAGACTCGTCCCAGCGTCGGTGCGAAGCCGCCGCAGAACGGACCGCTCTCAACATCGCCGGCCAGCTTGATGAAGTTGGGATTGTCGCTCATGAAATTCGGATCGTTGGTGAACGTGTACCACGTTTGGCCGTCCTGACTGACGGACACGATGCCGGGCTCGATCCCGCCCGAGGGACCGACAGTCACGGATCGCGGATTTCCGTTGGTCCAGCCTTCACCGCCGCCGATGATTTGGTACGGATGGGCGAAAACGATAAAATCGATGCCGTACGGATTTTCCCCGTCGTCTCGTACGGGGTGGTTGAAGCTGAGTGTGATCGATCCGCCCTCGCCCAGATAAACCAGTTCATAGGCCCTGAACGGAGGATAAACCGGGACAACGGGAGCGTTCATATCCATGGGAATGAACCAGTCATCCCCGCTGGTATCGACCGTGGGCCGACCGAGAGCCGCATTGGGATCATTGAACGGTTCGCCGGTGAGCCAGTCGTTATACATCCCGTTAGGATTATATGCGATACAGGACGTGGCGAAATCGTCAGGATTGTAAACGTAATGACCGTATCCGGCCAGGAAGGGATTCACGCTCGCCGGAGCGGGTTCGTTGCCATGCCCGTAGATCCAGCCGTCCGCGTCACCATGAGCCACGATGCGCCCGCTTGCACCGGTCATGGACGACTGCCAGGGAGTGCGGCTCCCGGCATTGTCTTCCCAATAATGCCACCAGAGTTCGCCACCGGCATATCCGGCGTCGCTGTGTCTTTGATAGCTAATCCCATCGATATAGACACCCCAGCCCAGATCGTCGCGTACGGTGGTCAATTCCGTTTCCGCTTCGATGATATCCATGAGGCCCAGGCCGGTCGTGGTGTCCAGTTCCGACGAGCCGAAGTGCACGAGGAACTCCGCGGTGAAGCCGTCCGACCATTCAATAAATACACCCGCCTGATTCACGCCCGAACCGACTTCGACTACGTCGATCGCCGGGGGCTCGTCGCCGTGCCCGTAGATCCAGGCGTCGGCGTCGCCGTGGGCGATGGTTCGCCCGGCCGCACCGGTCATGGACGATTGCCAGGGATTTTGACTGCCCGCGTTGTTTTCCCAATAATGCCACCAGAGTTCGCCGCCGGCGTATCCCTCGTTGCTGTGTCCCTGATAGCTGATCCCGTCGATATACACGCCCCAGCCATAGTCGGCGCGCACCGTGGTGAGTTTCGTTCCGGCCTCGATGATATCCATCAATCCCAAACCCGTGGTGGTGTCCGATTCGGCCTGGCCGAAACGAACGAGGAAATCAACGCTGAAACCATCGGCCCACTCGATATAGACCGACGCGGTATTGACGCCGGCGCCGACTTCCACAGGAGCCGCTGTAACCAGGCCCGGCACTAAACAAAGACATCCTAAAATGAGCAAACCTTGAATTCTCATAACTCTACTCCTCTCAACGCTCTTCGAGAGAACGTTATTTTTTCTCTATTTTCGTGATTCATCATGCTTTGTAGAATACATGAATGTCACTCAACACTCGATCCTGTGTCGCTCGTTGATAACGAACACATTTAACTCATTAATCACGACCTCCTTTCCCCATGTTCACCTTGTCGTCTGTGACGGGGGGAATACGGTGAATAAAAAAACCGCCATCCTCACAAAAAGGACGGCGGTTCATATCCAACGGATTCCTCGCAGACCAGCAAAAATGCCTTCTGCGATCATAAACCGTGTTCCAATCGCGAGAACATGTTCATGGCCACATCACTTCAGGCAGGTTTTCTGACTCGCATCCTATCCCAAAACGCCTTCCCATTCACTTCGGGTGAACAGTGGCTTGTTGTTTTGAGAATTCCCGGAAAAGTTCCGGGGCGAACGCTCACAGCGGCGCGACCGTCGCGGATTTTCACCGCGTTCCCTTTTGGTTATCCACACCCGCCCTCGGGGCGGGGACCTAAAATGAAAGCTTCTTTTTTCAAAGAACGATAGATATTATAAAAACTGATCGTTGAAAAGACAAATCAAAAATACTCACTTTTTATTTTTATCTGTCGGCAGGGCGTGAGAATCGGAAGAGGGGTCGGTGACTATTTCAACCTTGCATTTCGGAATCGCAGCGAGAAACTGGCGACCGTAGGATTTGTTGAGGATGCGAGCGTCTAAGATCACGACGATGCCGGTGTCGTTTTTGCTGCGGATCAGCCGCCCGAAGCCCTGCTTGAACTTGATGATCGCCGAGGGGAGTTGGTAATCGCGGAAGGGATTGCCGCCGCGCTGCTGGATTTGTTCGAGC
>JAFGTG010000389.1 GCA_016934255.1 Sedimentisphaerales bacterium | reverse complement strand
TTGTCATCCCTGCGAAAGCAGGGATCCAGGAACGGTACGAATGAAGTGGATTCCCGCCTCCGCGGGAATGACAAAGCGTTTTATGTTATTATTTTCGGGAAACTGACTTCTTCATTCGGTTCCCAAACGGCCAGTTTGAGTAAAAAATGACGCATGATCCGTGATAGACAAGGAGACTCGAATGAAATTCGAAAGTCAGCTATTAAAAGGTATTGCCCCGGTCGTCGTCCTGGAGATTCTCTCCCGCGGCCCGATGTACGGCTACGAGCTCAGCCAGGCCATCGAGCAGCGCAGCGGCGATATCCTGAGCCTCGGCAAAGGAACGCTCTATCCCCTGCTCTACAATCTCGAGGCCAAAAAGATGATCTCGGGCAAATGGGAGAAGAATCCCTCCCGCCGAAAGCGTCGATATTACTCGATCACTGACAAAGGCAAAGATGAATTATCGAAACAAAAGGCCCAGCTTCGAGAGCTTACCGTCGGCCTGAATCTGGTCTTCGGCGGCGCCCTCGCCCCGGCTTAAATCCGCATTGGGATCAACTATTTCGGCGGACTCCATTATGATCGATAACGATAAGAAACAAACGGCGGTAGTCGAATGCAAGCAGTTGACAAAGATTTATAAGAAGCTGCTGGCTGGACGGTCCAAGGCGGTTTGCGCCCTCCAAAATATATCCCTCTCCGTGGGTAAGGGACAGATCGTCGGACTCATCGGCCCGAACGGGGCGGGCAAATCAACTCTACTGAACTTAATCGCCGGGCTGATTTTTCCGACGGAAGGTTGCGTGAGTGTATGCGGACATCCCGCCCGGTCCATCGAGGCGCATTCCGGCCTGGGGTATATGCCCGAACACCCAACCTTTCTCGGTCGTTACTCCGCCCGAGCCGTCCTGAAATATCACGGCGCGCTGTCGGGTATGTCGAGTCGGAACATCCACGGGCAGATCGACAAATGGACCGAGCAGCTCGAGATGACCGAGTACATCGACAGGCAATGCTCGGATTTCTCCCAGGGGATGAAGCAGCGTTTGGCCCTGGCCGTCGCCCTGATTAACGATCCACAAATGTTGCTCCTGGACGAGCCCAGCAACGGACTCGATCCGGTCGGCATCGTCCAGCTTCGCAACTTTTTGAAAACATTATCCGAAGAGGGCACGGCCATCGTTATCAGTTCCCATCGCTTGGGCGAGTTGGAGAAGCTCACGTCGGATTATCTTTTTTTGTATCGCGGGCAAATCGTCAGTTTCGGCGAGAAAATCGCATCGAGCCGAGTGGGACAATTACGCGTGGAACTGGTCTCGAACGGACACCGTATCGCCGGGCAATTGCTGCCGGCCTCGAAAATAATCAGCACGTCGGAGACGGAATTACTCATCGCCGTCGAGTACGAAGAAGAGGTTCCCGATATCGTCTGCAATCTGGTAAAAGGCGGCGCCCGCATCAAAAGCGTATCGTTGCAAAAAGAGGACATTGAGGACGTTTTCCTGCGTTTATATCAAGAGAGGAATTAGCCGATGAGAGCGCTCGAGCTGATGAAAGAAACGTGGTCCCGGGGGATCTATATTTGGATCGCGCATGTAAGCTGGTTCGCCATCTATGTGATTTTTCTGATCGTTTTCGATCCGCGTGACTGGGGCTTCCAATCGTTCCTTTTCATGTGGGCGGGCTGTCTGTTGCCTCTCGTGCTGAGCGCCGGTATTTTCGGAAACGACATCTCATCGGGACGCATCTGCGTCCTGATGACCAAACCGTTTTGGCCCGGAGGACTCTACATCTACCGTCTGCTGGGTTTGTCAATACAGTCGGCCTTGCACCTGATCGTAGCCGGGTGTGGACTGATGATGATCCATTCTCTAACGGGTCTGGGCAACCTGGACAATCTTGGTTTGTGGCTTTTTTCGTCCTGGCTATTGTTCAACACCTGGGCGGCGGTTTCCTCGTCCCTCTCGATCGTCATCAGCCGGGCTTACAACTGTCTTTTCCTGTTTATTGCCATTATCACGATCAGCATTTTGGTCAACATCTTATCGTACGATCATTCCGATGATTTCATAACGAAAGCCATGAAGGTCCTGACCAAATACGCCTGCCCTCCTTTCGGTATCTTAACCAAGCTAAGTAAGGGCGAATATGGAGCGGACAGCCTGGTCGTCGGAAAATACCAGTTGATGAAAGGCGTCGCCTGCACGGTCCACTGTTTCATGCTAACCCTGTTTTACAGCACGATCGGCGTGCTCGTACTGAGTAAGCGACAATTTTTCTCCAGGAGCAGTTAGACGTGGAAGACCAAAAAAAACAAAAACGCCGGCGTTTGAAGAAATGGCACGGGATCATCATCCTTTTAGTGCTTTTGTTTGTGGGCTTTCGAATCTCCGGACACCATAAGCTCAAAAAGCAATTACAAATCCTGAAAGATCAGGGTTATCCCATTACCTTGGAGGAATTGGAGCAATCCCTTCGTTTGCCCAAAGGCACGCGCAATGCCGCCGATATTTATAAGAGGGCCTTCGCAAGCTACGTCGAATGGGACAAAGAGGATCGCAAGCCTCTTCCCATTATCGGCAAGGCCGATTCGCCGATGCGTACAAAAACGATGGACGCTGAGACCAGGCAGCTTGTAGAGAAATTCCTCTCCGACAATAAGCAAACCCTCTCACTATTGTATCAAGCGGCTGACGTAAAGCATTGCAGGTATAAAATCGACTTGACTCGAAAGTGGTCGTACCAGTATTTACCCCCCGAGTACAAGGGCGCGCAGTTGTGCATTCGGTTGTTCAACCTTGAAGCCCTGATCCTGTGCGAGAATCCGGATCCGAACGGGATGCTGGAATCCGTTCGAGCAAGCCTGGCCCTTGCCGATTCGGTGAATGTGCCTTTGCCGAATCATCACCTCTTTCACAACGCTTTAAGAGGTGGAACGTACAGAAACATCGAGCGGTTTCTGAATAGACTATCACCGACGGACGCCTTTTTACTCGCCCTCACGGAAAGGCTTAATGCATACGACTATCGTGAGGAATACAGGCAAGCGATGATCGGAGAGCAATGCCGCGTACTCCACACGTTTCAATTGCCGGTTGCAAAGGTCCTCGAAAAAGTTAATTCGAAAGATGGGCTTTTTCGCCTGAAGCTCGTTTTGAGGAAGATATCCGGTTCTTACGATAAAGTGGTGTTGGAGTATATCCGTACCATGCAGGATTGCTTTAATGCCCTGGATCTTCCTGAAAACAAAAGGATGGCTATCTTCGAAACCATCCAAAAACGCGGCAACAAGTGGGGAGGTTCGATTACCCGGAAGCTCATGGACGACATCAGTTTCGATTTGAGGTTCGAATTTTGGCGTATAGCGCACCTGCGCGTGACTCAAACCGGACTGGCCATCGAGCGGTACCGGCTCGCCGAAGGGCGTTTGCCAGGGTCTCTGGAAGACCTCGTCCCAACTTATATGCAAGCGGTACCGTCGGATCCGTACGATGGTCGAAGCTTGAAATATCGCAAATTCAAAATCGGGTACGTGGTTTACAGTATCGGCTATGATATGACCGACGACGGCGGCGGCGAACGGGGCCGGGGGCGCGACGGGCAGGGCAGAGCATTGCCCTGGGACATCACGTTTATTATGGAACGATAGACTCATGAAGAAGAAAATCATTTTATGGATTGCGATCGTCGGTTTCGGCGTACTCGTCGAAAGTGTAGCGATCTATATCCTCGCCAGTAAAGAGCCTTTCGAGGGACCTTTCAAGGATGAGCCCAAGGCGCACGCTTTGTACGATAAGATGAACGAGGCGATGCGCGAGGCCGAGACCCTGTCTTTTATGGGCGATTGCAGCAAACCCGGGAACAAAGGAGCGTCCTATTCAGTATGGCTGAAAAAGCCCAATTACTTTCGCGTGGAAACCCTCGATAGTGACAGCGCGCCGTGCGGTACCCTCATCGGCGACGGGAACGACCTGTGGATTTACTGGCCCGGAGAGCGCCCGTTCTTCTTCAAAACAGAGGAGCGAAGCGATTATGAAGATACGAATAAAAAAGTCTATATGAGAAAGCACACGCCCATCGGAAAACACTCGATCGGGCACGAGGTCGGTCTGCTCGGGGCGGGAATCGGGATGACGATCATCGATCCGAGCACGTTCCACGGTTATACGGATTCGCTCCAAAAATATCTGGACGGCGTTCGGGCGATGGGCGTCGATCAGATCAACGGTAAGCCGTTCGATGTGATTGAGGTTAGCTTTATGGAGCGCCAGCGAAGCTGGTATTTGTGGCTTTCGAGAAAGGATCATCTTCCGCGGAAGATCAAGCAGGTCGTCCGTCTTAGAACAAACTACATCGCGTACGAGCGCTGGTTCGACGTGACGATTGACGAGGACATCTCGAACGATCTGTTTGTCTGGGCGCCGCCCGAAGGCTGGGAGCGATGGGAGATGCCCAGATCGGAAGATGAACTGGTCAAGCCCGGCGCCCTGGCGCCGGATTTCGAGCTGGCCTCGGCCGACGGTGGAAAAATCAGGCTCTCCGACTATCGCGGCAAGATCGTATGGCTCTATATCTGGAGGGCGGGGTGACCGGCTTGCCGCGAGGAGATGTGTCATCTCCAGAAACGTTATGACGATTTCAAGAGCAAAGGCGTGGTGGTTCTCGGCATTAATACGGCGGATAAGAAACAGATCGCCCTGGATTTTATGCGGGACAATGGGGCGACGTTTCCGAACGTGTTGGATTCCTCCTACAAAGCAGCGTTGCTCATGATGGACAAATACAAGGCATCCGGCGTGCCGTTGAATTATATCATCGCCCGGGATGGACGAGTTGTCGAAGCCTGGTATGGATACGAAGAGGGGCACGCCCAGGCCATCGCCGCGCTGAAAAAAGCCGGCGCGGAATTAGACAACGATCCGAATGATAACTAAATTGCAGAGCAAGCAAAACGATGGCGGACGAAAGAAACGATTCATATGATCTTCCCGCTTGCGTAACGGCCTACATTGCCGCGATCCTCAAGAAGATGGGCTATCGCCGGAAGGTCCGGGAGGACGTTCGGGCGGAGATCGCGGCGCACTTTGAGGATGAATTAAACGACTGCCGAACCGATGAGGAAAAAGAAAAAAAGGCAAGACAACTGGTCGAGGAATTCGGCGACCTGAAATTGCTCGCGATCCTCCTGCGCCGGGCCAAAAAACGCTGCCGGCCGTTCTGGCGAACGCTCGTTGCGCGGACATGTCAAGGGATCGGTATTCTGCTCCTATGCCTCGTTTTTTATGCGATCTGGTTTTCCAGCGGCCGGCCGACGATCCGCGTGGACTATATCGCCCTGCTTAATCAGTTAAACCAGCCCGAAGTCCGTAATGAAAATAATGCCTGGCCTTATTACAAGAAAGCCATCGACCTGTATGTCCCCCAAAGCCCGCTCGTCGAAAGGTTCATCTCCTACCGGGAAAACGAAAAAGATCGCGAAGAGGCGCTCCGGCTGAAAAATTTACTAAACGATAGCGAACGGCGAGTCCGAACATGGCTTAAGAACAATCAAAAGCACTGGGACACGCTCACCGCTCACCAACAACAAGTGCTTCTCAAATGTCTCGAATATGATTGGGTTCCTTTTTCAGCGCCGTCAGATCGGTCATACAATGATTGGAAGGTCACGCCGTTTGAACGAATGGTGGAACATATTCTCACCTGCATTAAAAATGATACCGAGATCACAATGCCTCACCCGCGCGGGCGTTTACCCCAGTCGGAGCCTCCTGGATTTCCCGGCGCCGAGCTGAAACGATGGCTGCAAAATCAAACAACCCCGCCGAATCATCTTGTAGCCGTCTCGGTGGCGGTCCTTCACGAGGCGATAAAGCGATTCAAGAATTTCCAGGAGGATGAATATGCTCCGCTGACAGACGTCGAATGTGAAACGATCGGCCCATGGTTAACGCAAAACGAGCCGGCCTGGCACCAGTTCCTCGCCGCCAGTGAAAAAGCGTATTGCTACCGTCCTTATTTTTACGAATCCCAGGTCCAGGACCGATCCGCCTGGTACGTGTCCCTGGTCCGAGAACAATCCGCCTTGACGCTCGATCTTCAACACCTCACTCCCTTGAGAAAACTAACGTGGCTCGGCATCTGGCGTTCTCGATTTAACCTGTCTCACGATCGCATCATGCAGGGTCTCGAAGAGTGTTTGGCCATCACCCGCGCCGGATGCCACTGGAACGAAAAGGCAACGGTCACGGAGCAAATATTCGCGCAGAGCATAAGTCGGGCCGGCTACAATGAAATCCTCCGCATCGTGAATACACATTCATTATCCGCAGGCCACCTCGAACGGCTCCGGCGTCAATTGTCACAGTTATATCCCGAAGGGTATCCGTTGTTGAACATGGAAGGTGAAAGATTAACCTTTCTGGATATCATTCAGCGTTCGTTCACTGAAGGCGGGCCCGGCGGAGGCCACTTGATTCCCGAGCGATGGATGGAGTACACCGGCTCCATCCCCTCCGACATGGATGCGAACCTGCGCCGATTGCTCATGCCTTTCCTCACGGCAAAGAGCATGACACACGCCGGACGCGATGAGACCATCGCCAAGCTCAACGAGTTATTCGACCTGGAAAGCAAAATCGCCGGTATGACGCCCTACGAGAGACATATCTCGAATATCGGGACGATTGATGAAATGTTGTTCAAGTCCTGCTCGCCCTCCAGGTTCTTCGTGATTCATCTTTTACCCATGCCATACCGGTCTGCTGAATTTGTGTATTGGAACAAAGCGTCGTACGAGGCAACCATAACCATTTTGGCATTGAAACAATGGCGAATAGAGAAGGGCGCCTATCCGTCAACGCTTTGTGAAATGGTCAGGGACAAATTCCTGAAAGCATTGCCCATGGACCCTTACAGTGACAAGCCGCTTGTCTATCAAAAAACGGACGACGATTTCATCCTCTACAGCGTTAGTATGGACTTCACCGACGACGGCGGCCAACTCGGTAAGGATCAACACGGCCAGACAAGAAACTGGTTTTATAACGGCGACATGATCTTCTGGCCTTTATCAAAGCCGTAGAAAGGAAAAGCAAATGAGAAAGGAAAAGATTACATATACTTTAATTATCGTCATCATCGCAGCATCATTATTTCCTGCTCCCAATGGCTTTGGATCGGCACAACAACAAAAATCGTCTGAGGTAACGATCAAGGACGAGCCGCGGGCACGGGCACTCTACAAGGAAATGATCGAAACCATCCGCTTTGCCAAAACCCTGTCGTACGAAAGTCGCCTGCAGGAAGACGATGACGGCGAAAAGTGGGATCCGGTGACCTATCACGTTTGGATGAAGAAACCGAACTTTTTTCGTTTGGAGACCGAAGACAAGGATGGTAAGAACCGCGGCATTCTTATCGGGGACGGTCAGACGGCCTGGAGCTATTGGCCGAACGGCCGGCCGTGGTTTAGCGGTGAAGATCGCGGTGAAGCTTACATTAACTATCAAAAGACCCGCTTTAATGTCTATATGAAAGAACCCGCTTTGCCAGGCGGGTATTCGATAGGGTATTCTATCGTACTCAAGAAAAGTAATTGTTTCCCCATACTGAATCCGTCGGTTTTTCAGGGAATTAACGACTCGCTCGAACCGCATATCGAATGGATGCGGTGTCTCGACGTCGAGAACGTGGGCAACGAGAAGTGCGACGTGATCGAGGTCAGTTTCATGGACCGTAAACGCAGTTACATGTTCTGGATATCCCGGCGGGACCACCTTCCGCGAAAACTGAAGGATGTCGTCCGAACAAATGGGATTCATATCACCGAGGAAGTGTGGTCGAACGTAACGTTGAACGCCGATATCCTCGTGGAGAAATTCAAATGGACGCCGCCGGATGGGTGGCTCCAGTGGCGTCCGCCCGCGCCGGAAGACCGGCTTTTGAAGCCGGGCCGGGAGGCCCCCGATTTCGAGTTGCCCTCGGTCGACGGAAGAAAAATCAAATTGTCCGACTTTCGGGGTAACGTTGTCTGGTTAACCTTCTGGCGCGTGGGGTGTCCCCCTTGTCGAGAACAAATACCTTATCTCGAAACATTGTATCAAAAGTACAAGAGCCGGGGATTGGTTGTCCTTGGATTTGATTTTGCGGACGATCAGCAAATTGCGATGGATTTTCTTAAGCAACACTCGGCCACCTTTCCGAACATCGCGGATACTTCGGAAGAAGCCGTTAAAACAGGATTCATCGAGTACCAGGCCCGGGCGGCCCCGGTGAATTACCTCATCGACCGCCAGGGAAAGATCGCCGCCGCCTGGCTCGGACACGACCCGAACGACCCTATAAGCTCCAGCACGCTGACAAAGCTGGGAATCCCGGCAGATTGACCAATGACAATTGACTATTGACTATTTGCCCGTATGCGTTAGACTAATCCGTGTACTTTTCAATAGTCAATAGACAATAATCAATAGTCAATCTAATACGGGAGTTAGCGATGAGTTCTGGACGATGCCCCTTACAATGTCACTGCAGCCATAGTCTCAACCGACGCCAATTCATCAGTCACACCGCGGGCCTGGTCGCCGGCTCGGTCCTCATGCACGGCACGCACGCCTGGTCGAGCGAGCCGATGATCACGCGGAATCCCATTCGGGCGTGCGGCCCGGCGTCGAAATATGTACCGACGCTCAAAGCCGCCTTCGTCCGGCGAAAAGAAGAGTACGGCATGCTCTGGCCGGGCGCGGTTTATGACGGCAAGGCCGCTCGGACGATGTACACGCAAAAGCTGAAAGACACGGCGAAAAAACTCGGGGCGAAATTCGAACTTCGCAGCGAACCGATTTACAGCCTCGATGAGGCGGAAAAATGGATCGCCGAAGCCGAAAGCGAAAAGGTCGATGGAATGGTGCTGGTGATGCTGGACCGCCAGAAGCACTCCTGGCCGAGCGCCCAAAAGGTCGCTAAGTGCAAGATTAAATCGATCATCTATTCGCCGTTGGGCACATCGTTCACGACGAATACGGTCCACGTAGCCGATACGCCCGGCTGTGTCGTTTATTCCACGAACAACTTCGACCAGGCGGCTTACGGAATGAAGATGCTTTGCGCCGCGGCCAAGATGCGCCGAACGCGATGCGTCGTCATCAAGGGCGATAAACGCTCCGAATCCATCCTCGCCGATACGGGGATACAAATGCAAGTCGTCCCGGCCACAACGTTCATCGACTATTACAATCATACGCCCGACAGCAAGGACATTATAGCGATGGCCGATGAGTATGTCCACCGGGCCCGACGGACGACGGGCGCGACGCGACAAGACGTCATCAACGGCGTCAAGAGCTATTACGTCGCCGGCAAGATTCTCGAGACCGAGCAGGCGGATGCAATCACGATGGATTGCCTCGGCGCCCTGGGCAAGCTCAAGGTGAGTCTGCCGTGCATCGCCTGGTCGCGGATGAACGACGACGGCATCCCCGCCGTGTGCGAAGCCGACTACGGCGCGGTCGCTTCTCAGATCATGACACAATATTTATTCGACCGGCCGGGCTTCCAGCAGGACCCGGTCGCCGACACGGCCGACGATTCGATCATCGGCGCCCACTGCTCGTGCCCGACCAAACTCAATGGCTTCGAGGCCGGACCGGAACCGTTCGACCTGTTGCACCACCACGGCAACCGGGACGCCGTGCCGCGAACGCTCTGGCGGATCGGACATCGGGTGACAAGCATCGACCTGCTGCCGGGCAAAGGCGACGGTTCGAAAGAAACCGATATCCCTTCGCAAGTGCTGATCTCCGCCGGCTCGGTGCTGGAGAATATGGACGTGCCGCCCTCAGGTGGATGCGTTGTCTCGGTCAAGGTCAAGTTCGACGGCAATCAGGAAGTCCTCAGCTTCCCCGGCTTCCACCAGATTTTCTTCTACGGCGATTACAAACACGAAATGAAGGATTTCTGCCAGCTCTGCAACTTCGACGCCAAGATCGTCTGAGATTCGTTGCTGAGATCAGTGCCATAGAAAACAGTCAAAAAAAGGGATGATTGAGACCAGAAGAGAATCATACACAGCGTTGTCAGGTTCTCAGTCCGCTAAATGTGAACGAGGTAGACGCAATCTCTAAAGTGGGTCTTACCTATTCAACGATTAGGTCGTTCAATCTCGTTAATGAAAAAAAGGTGCTATCTACCCTTGGGTATCAGAGAATCGACGTCCATTTATAAATACGGAAATCGTACTGTCAATATCCAGAATACTTAAGTCAATGTTCGAATGAACTTTGGTCAACGTCATGTCTCCTCGGTTGTATGCCTCAAATCGGTCGAGATTCAGACCTAAAGGTTCAACTAGCGTCGTCACGATAATCTACATAGTATGGACTATACCTCGTGAAAATCCCAGAGCTTCCGCTTCGTTAGATTACAAAGCCATAAATCACACACAATAATTCCGTTATGTTAAGCAAAGACCTATCCCTCCTCTACAATCAATTATCCTGTGCCTATATGAAAAGGGCTGAAAGCAGCGCCAACAGCCCTTTTTTATTAAATATGGTATATCTCCACGTGGAATTACTCGTCGGTGTCATCAAACGAGATCAAGTCACCCTCGAAGAGACATTGGGCCGGGTTCCAGCCAATCATCTTTGTGCCGACAGAGGAATCGCACTCTACATCATCTGCGGGGACCAGCCATATCTTGGCACCAACGATTCCATCTGGATAAGTAGTGGTACTCGGATCAGCATTCTCATCTCCCGCAGCGGGTAGATCGCCTGTATCCACAGAATTCTGAATGTGGACATTACCCCCACCGTTTGCGGTGGCGCAACCCAGACAGATAAGCCCATTGCCCGGCCACGGATCAGGATAGTAGATCAAACGGTATTCCACTTCCGCTTCCAAGCCGTGGCCGTTGAAGACGAATTCGAATTCTGACCCTGAAAGGTTGTAAGTCATTTTACCGTTAGCACCGCCTTCCACAATTTCCCACGTTGCCGGATCCTTTTCATAAAGATTCAAGTGTCCGGTGTTTGACTTTCCTGCCGGGCCGTTCGGTCCAGCAGCCATAACAATGGGTATTGCCGTAAGGCTTAACAGCAAAGACACTACAATCGTGAAAATCATTACCTTCTTCATGGTTGGACTCCTTTCACTTTACAGAAAACGAGCTTGGCCCCACACTTCTCACAGAAGTGTTCAGAAACCCGCTCTCAATTTACATTGTATTGCCGCCCAAGCTCCTCTGAATCCTGATTCTGTCGTTTGTTTCCTGATTTCAGATGCTGAAAAACGCTCCTATACTATCGTTTTCCAAGCAGACTCCCGCAGCAATACTCCACTCCATTTGATAAACACTTCAAATATTGATACCGGTAAAACTATAGTGGTTGGTCCATAGGCAGCCTCCTTTCTCCTTATCACCATGATGAACTCAAACAACGATTTACTTACCGGAGAGAAGCTGTATTAAAAAAGCCCCCTTTTGCACCCAGCCCATTATCATGGTTTAAATTAGAGCGCGAATATTATAAATTCAAGCGAAAAGCCGACGAAATCCATCTTATATGAATAAAAAAGGTAGTCGTCCGATAATACAATAAATACAAGCCCGTTTGGGGATAGAATAACGATTTCTTTTATGCTAATATTGTGACTATTATCCGGCGAAAATTCATTGGAGAAGAACCTATGAAAAAAAGATGTGACTGGCCCGGTGACAACAAACTGATGATCGAATATCACGACACCGAATTCGGACTCAGTCGGACCTGTCAGACACGTCCGACCCGTCCGACATCCGACACGTCTGACAAGTCCGACGTGTCCGACTTTTCAAAAGCGAGGCAGTATCTCTTTTATCTTGAACGAACTGCCGCGTTTGTGTACATTTCCACTCAACGAGCGGGCGTAGCTCGCCAAAAACGAATGAGAACGGACACTGTTTGAAAGGCATAGACGGAACGATGAGCGATAAAAAGCCACAACACGGCGGCAAGTCGCAGTATCTCTGCGGGAAACGAATCCTGCCGGACCCTATCGGCAAGGCAACCAGTATTGTGCAACTGATCGATGGAATGGACGCCTACAACGGCGGGCGGCTGCGGGCGGCGTGCCATTTGCTGCGGGATCACTACAGCCGGGAGGACGTAACGATCGGCCTGAGCATCGCGGGCGCCCTGACCCCGGCGGGATTGGGACCTTCCACCATCATCCCGCTGATGAATCACGGCTTCGTGGACTGGCTCAGCGCCACGGGGGCGAACATGTACCACGACCTGCATTTCGCGTTCAACCTGCCGATGCACCGGGGCAGCCACAACGTCGATGATGTCGATCTCAGGGATAAGGGCGTCACGAGGATATACGACATCCTGTTCGACTACGAAGACGTCCTGATGGAAACGGACAGGCGGCTTCGGCATATCCTAATAAGGCCGGAATTCCAGAAAGAGATGGGCACCCGGGAGTTCTACTATAAACTCGGCAAGATTCTCGATGAGCACGAGAAAAAGAACGGCCTGGGCCAGGTCAGCGTTCTGGCGGCGGCCTACCGCAACGGGATTCCCGTCTTCACGTCGTCGCCCGGCGATTCGACGATTGGGATGAACGTAGCCGGGCTCGAGCTGCTCGCCGAGGCGATGGATTTGCAGGACCGGTTCAGGCTGAAGATCAATCCGAGTATCGACGTCAACGACTCGACGGCGATCATCTTAAACGCCAAGAAATACGAAAACGGCAAGACCGGGGTCATCCTGATCGGCGGCGGAAGCCCGAAAAACTTCATGCTTCAGACCGAGCCGCAGATACAGGAGATTCTGATGATTCCGGAGGTGGGCCAGGATTACGACATCAACGTGACCGACGCCCGGCCGGATACGGGGGGGCTTTCCGGCGCGCCGCCGAGCGAAGCGGCAAGCTGGGGCAAAATCGACCCGACGAAGCTGGACGAAACCGTGACCGCCTACCTCGACGTCACCGCGGCGTTTCCGATGATGGTCGCTTACACGATCCAGACCACCGCCGCCAAAAAACTCAAGAGGTTGTACGACCGCGGGGACGAGCTGCACCGCAAGCTGATCGAGTCCTATCTGAAGAACAATAAGGAAGTCGAAACGCTCAAGAAACTCATCCGGGAACTTAAGATCTGATATGGGCGGCAAGAACATGAAGGAAAAGGCTCTCGAGCTTGCACAACAAAACGGGACTCCCTTATTTATCATTGACCATGACAGGATAAGGCAGAACTATCGTACGTTCAAAAAGCATCTGCCCCGCGTCCAGGCCTATTACGCGGTGAAAGCCAACTCCAACCAGGAAATTATCAAAACGCTGTTCGACGAGGGGGCGAGTTTCGACGTCGCTTCTTACAACGAGTTCATGCAGGTCTATGAGTACATTCGGCACTACAAGAAGAAGGACAAGGATTTCTACATCTGGGACAAAATTATCTTTTCGAATACCATCAAGGACCGGGACACGCTGAAAAAGATTCGGCGATACAAACCCCTCGTAACGTACGACAATGCGGAGGAGGTTAAGAAGATCAAAGCCTATTGCGACACCGCGGGCCTGGTCCTTCGGCTGAAGGTTCCGGACATCGGCTCCCAGGTGGAGTTGAGCTCGAAATTCGGCGCCGAGCCCGGCGAAGCGCTCACGTTGATCGAACAGGCCTTCGATCTGGGGCTGGTGGTTGAAGGTCTAAGCTTTCACGTCGGCAGCCAATGCACCGTGTTTGATAATTATACCGCTGCGCTGGATATCGTCTCGCAGATTTTACAGGATGCGCGCAGCCGGGGGTATAACGTCAACGTCGTAGATATCGGCGGCGGATTTCCCGTGCCGTACGATTCCCACGTTCCGCAGTTCGAGGAGCTCGCCCAGGTCATCACCGCCGAGTTGGCGAGGCTCTTCCCGGAAGATATCGAGATTATTGCCGAGCCGGGACGATTCATGGTGGCCACGGCCGCCGGGCTGGTCTCGGAAATCGTCGGCAAGGCCCGACGGGACGGCAAGATCTTCTACTATATCAACGACGGAGTCTATCACACCTTTTCCGGCGTCGTTTACGACCACTGGATTCCCAATTTCGACGTCCTTTCTCCGGGGGATCATCGGGACCCAACCGACGCGATGGAGATTTGCGCCGTAGTCGGACCGACGTGCGACAGTTTCGACAAGGTTTCACTTTCCCAACAATTGCCGGCGGACCTCCGGATCGGCGATTATCTCTACACGGAAAACATCGGCGCCTATAGCACCGCGTCCTCCACGCGATTCAACGGCTTCGACGGCGCCAAAATTCTACACGTGAACAAAGTGAGTTAAAGTGAGCTAAAGTGAACTAAAGTGAGCTAAAGTGACAGCGGAGCTGTCATTCTGAGCGAAGCGAAGAATCTCTGTCTCGTTGACCAGATCCCTCGGCTCCGCTCGGGATGACACTCACGTGTCACTTTAGGCACTTTAGTCACTTTTAACTTTAGGCACTTACATGTGAGTTACCTTTCCATCGCGAGATGCCTTTTTCTTATGGAGAATAAAGGTATTGATGATAGGCGTTCTGAAAAATTGAAGGTTAGGCATATAGAACGCCTCAGGGAAAGGAGCTGATATCATGTTAACGAGCGATCTTATTGCGGTTGGTATTGTCGTCGTCTGCATCCTCCTGGCGATGTTCGGGGTGCTAAAATGGCTGTTCCGCTTCCTTGCCGGCGTTGCACTGGGTCTGTTGATTCTTTCAATCATCGCCCTGCTGGCGAGTAATCCCAGGTTCGACCAAGCCAGCCGAGGCGCGTTCCGGGACGGCAAAGTGATCCCCTATCTCAGGGCTCAGGTCACCACTGTCGGCGAATTTCTCAGTTCACAAGAGAAATGACGACGAAAATAAAGTCGTATTTGAGTCGTCGAACTTCATATTTACACTTGTCGATTTATGATTTATGATTGAATTACGTCGGGTTTTTAAAATCGTAAATCTAAATTCGTAAATCATAAATCGTTATGACCGATGTGACACGCATTTTAAACGCCATTGAGAGCGGAGATGGCCCAGCCGCGGAGCAGTTGCTTCCCTTAGTGTATGAGGAATTGCGTTTACTTGCTGCTCAGAAGCTTGTTCGGGAACGCCCCGGCCTGACGCTCCAGGCAACGGCCCTGGTCCACGAGGCGTATCTGCGTCTGGTCGGTTCCGACAATCCGGGATGGGAGTGCCGAGGCCATTTCTTTACCGCCGCCGCCGAAGCCATGCGGAGAATCCTGATCGAAAACGCCCGCCGAAAAAAAACTCAACGTCACGGCGGCCAACACAATCGAGTCGCAATGAATGACTCCCTGGCGAGCGAGAACGGATTGATCGATCCCCATGATTTACTCGCTCTGAACGAAGCCCTCCAGAAGCTGGAGAACGAAGACAAGACCAAGGCGGAGCTGGTCAAGCTGCGGTTTTTTGCCGGTTTAACGGGTGAACAGGCCGCACGAGCCCTCGGAATCTCCCATGCCACGGCAGAACGGTACTGGGCCTATGCGCGTTCCTGGCTGCGTCTGGAAGTCATGGGATCATAATGGCCTGTAGTCTGCTGGCCAGGGCATAAAAACGCCTTACGGCGTCACGAAAAACGATGTTTTTAAATTTTTCCCATTTTCTATGAGGGCCTTCGCAATATTTTCTCGCATTAAAGGATGAGACCGAAAAATCAGGAATCGACGTATGGCTCAGAAATCGCAAAAGAAAGAAGAAGAACTATTTTACGAGGCGTTGGAAACGCCCCCCGGCCGACGAAAAGCTCATCTGAAAGCCGCCTGCGGCGACGATCAACAACTCTATCAGCGGGTCGAAGCTCTTCTTCAAGTCAACGATCTCAAGGATGGCTTTTTACAAAGCCCCGTACTGGATTCGGAGCTTAGCATCGAGACGCCCGTCAATATGGAACGCCCCGGAACGACCATCGGCCGGTATAAGCTCCTGGAGCAAATCGGCGAAGGGGGTATGGCTGTCGTTTATATGGCCGAGCAGGAAAGGCCTATTCGCCGCAAGGTGGCTTTGAAGATCATTAAATTAGGCATGGATACGAAGCAGGTCATCGCCCGGTTTGAAGCCGAACGCCAGGCCCTGGCCATGATGGACCATCCGAATATCGCCAAAGTCCTGGACGCCGGGGCGACCGAGACGGGCCGGCCCTACTTCGTCATGGAGCTGGTCACAGGCGTTTCAATCACCGAATACTGTGACAAGAATAGAATGAATCTCAATGAACGACTGAGGATA
>JAFGTG010000388.1 GCA_016934255.1 Sedimentisphaerales bacterium | reverse complement strand
GTCTGAGTAAATAGGAAAGAGAGATCGTTATCGTGGCTAAAAAGGTGTTAATCGTAGGGGGCGTGGCGGGCGGTGCATCCGCCGCGGCCAGGCTTCGCCGGCTCGATGAAACAGCGAAGATTATCATACTCGAAAGAGGTGAGTATATCTCCTTTGCCAACTGCGGGCTGCCGTATCACATTGGCGGAACAATTGAAAATCGCGATGATTTACTGTTGCAAACGCCGAAAGGTTTCAAGGAACGTTTTAACGTCGAGGTCCGGACGGAAAACGACGTGGTTAAAATCGACCGGGATAAAAAACAGGTCGAAATCCTCAATCGGGATTCGGGCGAGACATACGCCGAGGGATACGATCAATTGATCTTATCCCCCGGCGCCGAGCCTGTCCGGCCTCCTATCCCCGGCATCGAGTCGGAGAGGATTTTCACGCTGCGAAACGTCCCCGACACCGACAAAATCAACGCGTTTATCGAGGCTCACCAGCCAAAACGGGCCGTGGTCATCGGCGGCGGGTATATCGGCCTGGAGATGGCCGAGAATCTTCGCGATAGGGGGATGCTGGTGGCCGTAGTCGAAATGCTGAACCAGGTGATGCCGCTAATGGATAAGGAAATGGCCTATCTTCTGCACGGCCAACTCCACCGGCACAACGTCGCTCTGTGGCTCGACGACGCCGTGGCGAGCTTTCACGAGCCGGACAACCGGTTGGCCGTCGGCTTGAAATCCGGTATGGAGTTAAGCTGTGATTTCGCCATCCTGGCGATCGGCGTGAGACCCGAGGTCAAACTGGCCAAAGAGGCGGGACTCGAAATCGGTCCCAGCGGCGGGATCAAAGTCGGGCCGGACCTTCGGACCAGCGATCCCGATATTTTTGCCATCGGGGACGCGGTCGAAGTGCGTGATTTCGTTCTCGGCCGACCCGTCCTGGTTCCCTTAGCCGGCCCGGCGAACAAACAGGGCCGGATGGCGGCGGATAATATCTGCGGAATGAACCGTTCATATAACGGCACCCAGGGCACCGCCATTTTGAAGGTTTTCGATTTGACCGTTGCGATGACCGGCGCCAACGAGAAGGCCCTGGCGAAATCGAATGTCCCCTACGAAAAGCTGCACATCCACCCCGCCAATCACGTGGGCTATTATCCCGGCGCAAAACAGATGCATATAAAACTTTTATTTACGAAGCCGGAAGGGAAAATCCTCGGCGCGCAGATCGTCGGCTCCGACGGCGTGGATCGAAGGATCGACCTTTTCGCCGTGGCCATTCGGGCGGGCCTGACCGTTTTCGATTTGCAGGAACTGGAATTGGCGTATGCCCCGCCGTATGGTAGCGGCAAGGACGCGGTGAATATGGCCGGCTTTGTGGCGTCGAATATGCTCGAAGGAACCGTAGATTTTGCCTATTGGGACCAGATTGAGGACGGCGATTTCATTCTCGACGTCAGAACGCCCGGTGAATATGAAAAAGATCACGTTCCGTCAGCAGTGAATATACCGGTCGATGAGCTTCGGAGCCGGCTTAACGAATTGCCGAAGGACGCCCCGATTTATGTTTACTGCACCGTCGGGATACGTAGTTATATTGCCTGTCGAATCCTGATGCAAAACGGATTCACGGCGAAAAATCTATCCGGCGGATTCTTGACATACTGTGGCTATCAACATATAGAGCTGCTCGATACCCAAACCGCCCGGCAGCTTAAAGAGGAATTCTGTCTTGTATAGGTCGAACTATGGATATTAAAGAAAAAATTACGTCCTACTCTCTGGATCATTATAAAAGAATCACAATTATCATGGTGATCTTTACCCTGGCGCTCGGGGCGCTGATTCCCCTCATCAAAGTGGATACGGACCCCGAAAACATGCTCTCGGAGGACGAGCCCGTCCGGGTGTTCCACAACCAGACGAAAGAACGGTTTTCCCTCAGTGACATTGTCGTCCTCGGTATCGTCAATAACAAGGATCCGAACGGCGTCTTCAATCCGACTTCGCTCACGCGGATCTACGAGTTGACCGAGTATGCGAAGACGCTGCGCTGGCCGAGCGAGGACGATCCCAACGAGCAGATCGGCGTCATCGAGGTCGATTTAATGGCGCCTTCGACGGTGGACCATATCGGCCAGGGCGGTCCGGGGGTGGTGACATTCGAGTGGCTGATGAAAAAGCCGCCGGCGACAGATGCCGAGGCCCTCGCTATCCGAGACAAGGCGATGTCGAATCCGCTGCTCAAAGGGACCATTATTTCCGAGGATGGGAAAGCGATCTGCATTTACATACCGCTGACGAGCAAGGATTTGAGTCACGAGGTTTATAAGAAACTTCTGAGCAAAATAGACACGTTCGAAGAAGGCGACGAGGAATATCACATTACCGGTCTGCCCGTGGCGGAAGATACGTTCGGCGTCGAGATGTTTATTCAGATGGCTATCTCGGCGCCGCTGGCGATGATCGTGATCTTCCTTTTGATGCTGCTGTTCTTCCGCAAGCTGGTGCTGGTCATCTCACCGATGATCGTGGCGATGGTCTCGGTCATCTCGACGATGGGCCTGTTGATCGGGTTCGGTTATCCCGTGCACATCATGAGCTCAATGATCCCCATTTTCCTCATGCCGATTGCGGTCGTGGACTCGGTGCACATCCTTTCGGAATTTTTCGATTTGTACACGAAAGAGAAGGGCCGTCGAAAAACCGCACTCGAAGTCATGAGCAATCTTTTCATGCCCATGCTCTATACGTCACTGACCTCCGCGGCGGGCTTTGCCTCCCTGGCCCTGACGCCGATTCCGCCGGTCCAGGTCTTCGGTGTATTCGTCGCCACCGGTATTATGATCGCCTGGGTGTGCACGATCACGTTCGTGCCGGCTTATATCATGATGATCAGCGAGAAATCGCTCGAAAACTTCGGCCACGAAACCCAGCATGGCGAGAAACAATCATTCCTCGCCAGGCTGCTCGGTGAGGGTGGACGTCTGACCTACAGTAGTGCCAAGCCGATCCTGATCGTTCTTTTGATCGTCACGGCCATCGCTGTCTATGGCATTACGCGTATCGAAATCAATGACAATCCCGTTAAATGGTTCTCGAAAACACATCCCATCCGCCAGGCCGATATCGAGCTGAATGATCACTTCAGCGGAACCTATATGGCCTATCTGGTCCTGAGTCCTTCGGATGACGGTTCCGTCCAAACGTCCTATGTGGAAGAACTGAGGAAACGTTTCCAAGATAAGGCCCTGGAATTGAAAGAGGAATTTCCGCAAGTGACGGCTCTCATGCCGGTTGTGGATAAGGCCCTTTTGGAACAGGCTTCGGAGGCCAAAACAAAAGAAGAATTACTGGATAAGCTGAGCGACTTTGCCAATGACAAGTTCGAGAAAGCGGATGAAAAGGACGCCGATGTCTGGTACGAGCTGACCGACTTCTTCCAGTTGGAAAAAGAACGGCTCAAGCCGTTCAAACAGCCCGATGTATTGAACTACATCGCACGTCTCCAAAAACACCTGGAGCAGGTCGAACTCGTAGGCAAAAGCAGCTCCGTCTCGGACGTAGTTAAGAAAGTTCATCAGGAACTGATCGATGGTAAGAAGGAGAACTACAGGATTCCCGATTCGTCCGCGGCCGTGGCCCAGTGCCTGCTCCAGTTCCAAAGCAGCCATAATCCGGACGATCTGTGGCATATGGTCACTACCGATTACATGCACGCCACAATCTGGATGCAGTTGCCCAGCGGGGATAATAAGGACATGGAAAAAGTGGTGAAGGCGGTGGATGCATATTTTGCCGAGACGCCTCCTCCCGTCGCGCTCGAATACAACTGGGCGGGATTGACGTATATCAATACCGTCTGGCAGGACAAGATGGTCTGGGGGATGCTCCAGTCCTTCCTCGGCAGCTTCGTCATCGTCTTTATCATGATGGCCGTGCTGTTCCGTTCGGCCCTGTGGGGGATCGTTTGCATGGTGCCCCTGTTGATTACGATTGTGGTGATCTAC
>JAFGTG010000387.1 GCA_016934255.1 Sedimentisphaerales bacterium | reverse complement strand
CCGTCCTTCTCCGGCCGATAGGTACGATAATTGATCGTCTCGGGCTTTCGCACCTCACCGAAAGACCAACTACGAATATCGTTAGGACTGGCTAATGAAATCTTGACCGAACCGTAGTCATTAATGCGATCGTAAATACTACCTAACATGTAGAGCCCCTTGCAATCGATATCTGTAAAATCGAAAGTCAATCATTACCTTTACAGCGCAGCGCTTCCGAGCCGTTTCTTTTCGAGCTGGATATTCAATCCCAATCCCCGGATCTCATTACACAACACATCGAACGACAGCGGCGTGCCCGCTTCAAGCGTGTTTTGTCCTTTCACCATGGATTCGTAGATTTTCGTGCGTCCCTCAACGTCATCGCTTTTAACGGTGAGCATTTCCTGAAGCGTATAAGCCGCACCGTACCCTTCCAACGCCCAGACTTCCATCTCGCCGAATCGTTGACCGCCGGTTCGGGCTTTGCCTCCTAACGGCTGCTGGGTAATCAAACTGTAAGGACCGGTCGCCCGCGCATGAATCTTGTCATCGACAAGATGATGGAGTTTCAACATATAGATATAACCGATCGTGGCCCCCTGGTCAAAAGGCTCCCCCGTTCGACCGTCGAATAACCTCGCCTTCAACGTATTCGGAATTTGCACGAAGAATTCATCAGACGACGGGATTTGCTTTCCTTCTTCGATCTCGATTTTTCGCCTGCTGATCAGCTCGTTTGCTTCAACCGTCAGATTCTGAATATCCTCTTCGCTCGCTCCATCAAAAACGGGTGTAACCGCATTGAATCCCAGGACTTTGGCAACCCACCCCAAATGGGTCTCAAGAATCTGCCCCACGTTCATTCGGCTCGGAACGCCGAGAGGATTCAGAAGGATATCGAGAGGCGTCCCATCACTAAGAAACGGCATGTCCGACTCGGGCAAAATCTTCGCGATAACCCCCTTGTTACCATGCCGACCGGCCATTTTGTCGCCGATAGACAAGGTCCGTTTGATGGCGACGTAAATCTTGACCATCTGTAAGACACCACTCGGCAGTTCATCCCCATGTTTCAACGTTTCAATCCGGTGTTTCTTTTCATCCTGGAGTTCGAGAATTTTACTCCAATAGCGATCCACGATTTTCTGAACGTCATCTCGAAGCGTCGCGGGTTTCACCCATTTGATATTGAAACTCTCAATCTGCTCATAAATCACTTCATCATCCGGGCTGGCGCCGACCTTCTGACGGGTTGACGGATCGACAATATTCACCTCGTACTTCTGATGAACGGCCTCGATCATTTGCCTGAAGATCAGACATTCCTTCGCTCTTGTCTGTTTTTCATACTCTTTAACCTGAGCCGCCAAGGCTTTCTTCTGCTCTTCCGTACCGGCTCCGCGACGGGTAAACCGCTCGGTCTTGATGACGACCCCCTCATATCCGCTCGGCAACTCAAGCGAATCGTTTTTGACATCCTCGCCGGCCCGTCCGAAGATGGCGTGCAACAATTTTTCTTCCGGCGTCAATTCGGTTTTGCTTTTGGGAACCACCTTGCCCACCAGAATATCCCCCGGACAAACCCTTGTTCCCTCGCGGACCACACCATGCTCATCAAGATTCCGCAAGGCCCGCTCACTGACGTTCGGAATATCGCGTGTGAATTCTTCCTTGCCGAGACGCGTTTCACGCACTTCGGCCGTAAACTCATCGATATGGATGCTGGTGAAGCTATCGTCTTTACAGAGTCTTTCACTGACGATAATCGCATCCTCAAAGTTGAACCCGTCGAAAGAAACGAATCCGACGAGAACGTTTTTGCCCAGCGCTAAAATACCATTCGCCGTACCGCCACCGTCCGCGATGACCTGACCGGCTTTAACCTTCTCACCCAGTTGGACGGTCGGTTTCTGGTTCAGACAGGTTCGTTCGTTGAGACCGATATATTTCTCCAATTTATACTCATCGGTATGATTAATTACAATCCTGGTAGCGTCAACGGCCGTAACCGTACCGCTATTGTCGGCGCGGACCACCATACTTGAATTCCGTCCCACAACATCTTCCATGCCCGTGCCAACTAATGGGGGATCGGTCCGCAGTAACGGCACCGCCTGCCGCTGCATGTTCGACCCCATCAAGGCTCGGTTAGCATCATCATGTTCGAGAAACGGGATCAACGAAGCGGAAACGCCAACGATCTGTTTCGGAGAAATATCAACATAATCGACCTCTTCGCTGCCTACCTGGGCCAACTCGCCCTCCTTCCTCGCAAGGATGAAACCTTCCTTGAGCCGGCCTTTTTCAATATCGATCGCCGTGGGCGGAGCAAAGATGACTTTCATCTCCTCATCGGCACGCAAATAATCCACCTGATCCAGGACCTTCCCTTTCTCGACTTTGCGGTACGGTGTGAGGAGGAAACCATATTCATCAACGGAGGAAAAGATCGCCAGCGAAGCGATCAGACCGATGTTCGTCCCTTCGGGCGTCTCAATCGGACAAATTCGACCGTAGTGACTGATATGGACGTCACGAACTTCAAAACCGGCCCGCCGGCGGTTGAGTCCGCCCGGTCCTAAAGCGGAAAGCCGGCGTTCGTGTGTTAATTGGCTCAACGAATTGGTTTGGTCAACGACCTGGCTGAGTTCCCCCCGTCCGAAGAAGTAATTGATACTGCTCGATACGCTTTTGGAATTAATGAGGTCCGCAATGCGCACCGTATCCTCAGCTTCTCTTTTCATACTCATCCGTTCCTGAACGGTCCGGCGCAGCTTCAATAAGCCCTTTCTGATCTCATCGGCGGCCAACTCATCGATCGTGCGCAATCGTCTATTGCCCAGATGGTCGATATCGTCAACCTCACCCTCATTATTCCGCAATGCGGCAATATATTTCATGGTGCCGAGGAAGTCCTCGGGACGGAGCGTCATTTCATTTTCATCGACATTTTGGTCGAATTTCCGATTAATCCTGAAACGACCGACGTTGCCCAAACGGTACCGGTTCGCATCGAAAAACTTCTCCGCGAAAAAGGTACGGGCTTTTTCTTCGTTCGGGGGATTGCCGGGCCTCAACCGCATGTAGAATTTAAGCAGCGCCTGCTCGTGGGTTTGACAATCATCTTCCGCAAGCGTGTTCAGAATGATCGTATCGCGAACATTCTTAATCACTTCCACCGTCGCTGTTTTCTTGCCCTTTGAACCATCGAACGCCGCCTGGACGAGGGAGACTTTGTCGCTGATTTGCCCGCCGGCCTTGACGATGATTTCGCCGGAATCCGCATCGATGATCGGCTCGACGGCCCACATTGTCGGTGTCAACTTGGTAACCGGCACCTTTTCGGTTTTATAGAACAAGCGCAAAATTCGATCTGTCGTTCCATAGGCGGGATCCATGGCCCTCAGAAAGATCGTCGCCGGGATTTTGCTGGACTGATCGATTCGAACGACCAACGTGTCCTTGTTTGTGACGCCGATCTCGATCCAACTGCCTCTTTCCGGTATGATCCGGCCGCCATGCAAAACTCTATCGCCTTCTTTGCTTTCGATCAGGAAATCGACGCCGGGACTTCGATGTAACTGGCTGACGATCACGCGAACGGCGCCGTTGATAATAAATTCCCCGCCGCCGATCATGACCGGCATTTCACCGAGATAGATCGCCTGTTCGGCCAAATCCTCCCCTTCTTTGCTGCGCAGACGACACCATATCTTCATCGGATAACCGTAGGTCAAACGCAACTGGCAACATTGAGTGGGCGTATAATGCGGCTTTTCCAATTCGTACGAGAGATATTCCAAGATCATCTTCTTGTCGTAACTCTCGATGGGAAACGTCTCCCGGAAAAGGGCTTCCAGACCGGAATCCTTCCGTTTCGTCGGGGCTACGCCAATTTGAAGAAAAGTGTCGTAGCTTTTTCTCTGTATCGCCACCAAATCCGGGATTTCAACGGCATCGTGTACTCTGCCAAAATTGCGTATGACTCGGCTGGTACTGTTCTCACGCATGGCTCGTCTCCAGCACTAAATACCCCAAATGATCTTTTATAGGAGCTACCGTTCGTTTCTTAGCCCGTCTTTTAGCTTCTCACATAAGAACGGTTCGTTCTCATAAGCCCCTGTTTAAGCTATCTCTACGACGGCGCCGGCTGCCTCAAGCTGTTTTTTGGCCGCCTCGGCGTCCTCTTTGCTGACGCCCTCTTTGACCGGCTTCGGTACACCATCGACAAGGTCCTTGGCTTCTTTCAAACCTAACCCCGTCAAGGCCCTGACTTCTTTAATAACCTGAATCTTCTTTTCACCGAATTCTTTCAGGATGACGTCGAAACTCGTTTTCTCCACGGCTTCCTCCGCCTGGCCGCCTCCTGCAGCGGGTCCCGCCATCATAATGGCGCCGCCCGCGGCCGGCTCGATGCCATGCACTTCTTTCAGATAGTCGCCTAATTCCTTGGCTTGCATCAATGTCAGGGCAACAATCTGATCCCCGATTTTTTTAATATCGTCGCTCCACGATTTTGTTTCGGCTTGTTCTTCTGCCATTTTAATTTACTCCTATTCGTTAAGACCCGGTGGTAGCCGAAACTACGCCGTTTCGTTTAACCCTACCATATTATCAGGGACAGCCACACAGGCAGTTTCATATCTCGTCTTATGCCGCTTGTTTTTCCTCGCCTTTGGCAATCGTCTCGATGCAGCCCGCGATCCTCTGCGCGGGAGAGCCAATCAACCCGGCCAAACGTCTCGCCGGCGACTGAATTAAACCGGCGACCTGGCAGAGCAATTCCGCCCGCGTCGGCATCTTCGAGAGCTTTTCCGCCTCCGCGGCATCCAGGGCCGAACCATCGAGAAAAGCCCCTTTGACCTCGATCAGCGGTTTTTTCTTTCGCCAATCGATCATTTCCTTGGCCACATCAACGATGCTGTCGCCGCCATAGACAATGGCGCAAGGTCCCTCAAACAAAGCGGAGGCCGGCTCCATTGCCTGGCTGCACAGTGCTTTTTTGAATAGTGAATTCTTGACGACGTTCAGTCCAATGCCTTTTTGCAGGAGCTCCCCGCGAATCAGATTGTTATCCGTTCCGCTAATGCCCTTGATACTGACCACCAGGAATTCACGAATGTTGTCATCGACAATTTTCTTTTCCAGCTCCGACTGTAACAGCCCTTTTACGTATTTACTCATCCTGACACCTTTACCTCACACGTGTGTTCAACGCATGTCTCTCATTCAATTTCGCCCCGTGAGCGTTAGATATTGATTTGCAGGCTCGGGCCCATGGTTGAAGATATAAACATTGTTTTGATATACGTTCCCTTGGTCGTTGACGGTTTGATCTTTTTCAAGTGGGAGACAAACGCCTCAATATTCTCCACGAGTTTGTTGGCATCGAAGCTCTGCTTGCCGACGACGACGTGGACATTGCCGCCCGCATCGTTTCTGAACTCGACCTTACCCGCGGCGAATTCCGCCACCGCCGTGACGACGTCGGGCGTGACGGTGCCGTTCTTGGGCGAAGGCATCTTGCCCTGAGGTCCGAGCACGCGACCGAGCTTGCCGACCTTACCCATCACCTTGGGAGAAGCGATGGCCACATCGAAATCCAACCATCCATCAGTCACCTTCTTCACAAGCTCGTCGCAACCGGCCTCAACGGCTCCGGCTTTTTTCGCCGCCTCCGCCTCGGCATCGTCACAAAAAGCGATCACCTTCTTCTGCTTACCGATGCCATGGGGCAACGAAATCGATCCCCGGACCAATTGATCGGCCTGTTTCGGATCGATGCCGAGGTTCAGCACGCATTCGATGCTCTGATCGAACTTGACCCCCTTTAAAGACATAAGCTTTTTAACGCCCTCAGCCAGGTCCATCGGTTCTTTGCTGACCTGCTGAGCTTCCTTTTGATATCTTTTGCTTCGTACTCGCATAGTTCACTTCTCTTTGTAAAAGATCAGCTTCTTAACTAACCCTCAATTTCAATGCCCATACTCCGGGCGGTGCCTCTGATTATCTTCTCGGCATTGTCAATATCATACGCATTCAAGTCATTTAGCTTGGTCTCGGCAATCTTACGCACCTGCTCGGCGGTGACCTTGCCGACCTTTTCCCGATTAGGAACGCCGCTGCCCTTCGCAATTTCGGCGGCTTGCTTGAGCAACACCGCCGCCGGAGGACTTTTTACCTCAAAGGTAAAACTCTTATCCGAGTAAACCGTAATGACAACCGGCAAAGTCGTCCCATTCATCTCCCTCGTTCGTTCGTTAAATTGCGAGACGAACTGCCCGATATTCACACCATGCTGCCCCAAAGCGGGTCCAATCGGAGGCGCCGGCGTCGCCTGCCCGCCCGGTGCTTGCAACTTAATCGTCACTGCTACTTCTTTGGCCATTCTTTATCCTTTGATTCTCGAAACGAGCGACTTACAAAGCCTTCGTTAATGAAACTACACCTTTTCGATCTGCCAATATTCTATGTCCAGCGGCGTGCTCCGGCCGAATATCGTCACGATCACTTTCACAATTCCCCGTTCGGTATCGATCGAATCGACCACGCCTTCGAAATTCTCAAAAGCCCCTTCGCGAATTTTAATCATATCGCCCTTTTTGAATTCGACCTTGATGCTGGGCGCCTCATCCGGCTTTTCGGCCTCTAACAGCATCTTGGCCACGTCCGTATCCCGCATGGGCGTCGGAACCCCTTCAGTCCCGATGAAATCGCCCACGCCGGACGTGCCCTTAATCATAAACCAGGCCTTCTCGGGAACGCGTCCATCATCCGTCGATTCCATTTCCATAAACACGTAACCCGGATAAAGCTTGCGCTTGTGGACCGTTTGTTTATTGCCGCGAATACGCTTAATCCGCTCGATCGGCACTTCGATCCTGCCGATAATATCGCTCAGCCCTTCTCTTTCGACTTTCTGTGCCAGCGCATCTTTGACCTGCACTTCTTTATTTGCTGCGACGCGTAAAACGTACCACTGCATATTGACACCTTTGTCCACGATCTCCGATGAGATACGATATTAGCCCAACAGCCAATTAAAAAACAACGTAAAGCCGAAATCCGTTGCCCCGAGAAGCGCCGCCATCATGATCACGACGATAATCACAATCGACGTTGAAACCACAATCTCCTGCCGGCTTGACCAGCTCACCTTCTTCATTTCGCCTTCGGCCGCAATCATGAAGTCTGCCACGGACGGCTTGTTGACCAGCCAAAAGACCAAAAGAGACAAGATGACAAACAAGCCTGTGGGAACCATCGTCGCCACCCACATCTTGGTTCTTTCGTTTCCAAACCACGAGACGGCTTCCAATTGATTAAACAATCGTAAGCACCCCAAACCCACAATGACGGCCGCGGCGAACGCGCTGGCGAGCCGTGTGTATTTGCCCTGCCCGCGTTTATATATTTTAAAAACCATATTCACCTCTTTAAGGCTATCAACCGAAGCGAATCCATTTTTTTCTCACATCTCACTCCGCGCTTCGAAACAGGCCAGAAGGGAATCGAACCCCCAACCTTCGGTTTTGGAGACCGACGCTCTGCCAAATTGAGCTACTGGCCTACTCAATTGCTTGCTGATCATTCTCTCGATGTCTCATG
>JAFGTG010000386.1 GCA_016934255.1 Sedimentisphaerales bacterium | reverse complement strand
GGAATATGTCTCTTCTTTTGGAAAATCCTTCGATACCTCAAATATCTCCATCGCAGCTTCAAACGCTAATTTATAGACTTTTAAATCTCTTACACTGCGTATTCCTTCTGTTTTTCGTCCCTCGTCCATCATCCCTCGTCCATCGTTTTTTACTTCCCGCGTTCCTGGAGTTTCTTGAGTTGTTTTCGATGAGCAATCCTGGCCGTTTGGCTCATGCGATTCAAAATGGTCATACCTTCAATATGGTCATACTCATGCTGGAGCGCCCGCGCGTAGAGTCCCTCGCCCTGATCCTTAAACTCGTTGCCGTCGAGGTCGGTGGCGGTTACGGCGCACTGCTTATAACGGCGAATTTTCGTATAAATCCCCGGCACCGACAGGCATCCCTCCTCGTTCGTATCAAACTCGCCCGATGGGGTCACTGTCGGATTCACAAAAACCTTGAGGTGTTCCCTGCTCCCATCGAGCGATATAATAAAAAGCCGAAGCGATACGCCCGCCTGCGGGGCCGCAAAGCCAACCCCCTTGTATTTAATCATCAGGTCGAACATTTTATCCACGAACTGCCGGATATTGTCATCGATTTTCTCAACCGGCTTAGCTCGTTGAGCCAGCACCTCCGCCGGGTAACGTGTCATTTGGCATTTGTCGATATCAACCATGTTTTATAGCTCACCATTGCTTGAAAAAGACTGCTTTATTCATTCTACGAGCTGATTGATCAACCACGCTCTATTCTATCGGTCGTCGAATTCGTCGCCATCGAAGGTGTTGCCGAGATAGGATTTTTTCACGAGCTCATTTCGGATGATTTCGGCGGGCGGGCCGGCCCCGATCACTCGGCCGTGGTCGATAATGTAGGCCTTATCCACAACTTCAAGGGTTCTTTCGACGTTATGGTCCGTCACGAGAATACTCACGCCGGACGAGACCAATCCGCGAATCTCATCCTGCAAATCCTCGACCGCGATCGGATCGACGCCGCTAAACGGCTCATCCAGTAAAACCAGAGAAGGATTCGTCACCATCGCCCGGGCAATTTCGAGCTTTCGCCGTTCGCCGCCGGACAAAAACCGACCCTGACTCTTGGCCACCTCGGTCAATGCGAAACGCTCGATGAGCATCTCGGCTCGGCGATGTCGCTGGGCCCAACTGAGAGGCATCGTCTCCAGGATCGCAAGGAGGTTATTACGAACGCTCAATCGCTGAAAAATGCTCGGTTCCTGCGAGAGATAACCGATCCCCAGGCGGGCGCGCTTGTACATCGGCAGCTTCGTAATATTCCGGCCCTGAAAGAGCACCGTACCGCTGTTCGGCCTGACCATGCCCATAATCATCCGAAAAGACGTCGTCTTACCGGCCCCGTTCCGACCTAAAAGACCGACGATACTTTGCTCTTCAATGGTAATCGATACCTCGTTGACGACAATGCGCCCGGAGTATCTTTTCACCAATCCACACGTTTCAAGAAGATTCATGCCTGCCATATGCCCATCTCATACTGGATTTCATAAAAGGGCATTATAACAACACAACTCGTCAGAGCAAATAAATATCACCGCCGGCAACGTCTGATCTTGGATATCAGAAAAGCGAATAAAACTTCTGGCATTTTATGAATATTTCTGCTATGTAAGAGTCTTTCATATATAGAAATAGCTGTTTTGGAGTTGACCAAAGGACGTATATGTTTGCGGTTTTGAGCGACATACATTCGAATATCGAAGCTTTAACGACGGTCCTGAAGGATATCGAAAAACGCGGCATTAAAACCATTTATTGCCTGGGCGACGTCGTCGGCTACGGCCCTAATCCCAAAGAATGTCTCGATCTGATTATTAACAAGAGTAAGTGGTGTGTTCTGGGCAACCACGATTACGCCGTCTTCTACGAACCGACGAACTTTAACTACGGCGCCGAACAAGCCAGTTTTTGGACCCGGGAAGTCCTGGAAACCGAAGAAGAACCCCAATCCCGCGACAGACGCTGGAGTTTCCTCGGTAAGCTGCCGATGCGTCGGACGCTTAAATATAAATCCAGCAAGAGCATGGCAACGATCGACTTCGTCCATGCGTCGCCCCGACGCCCGATAAATGAATACATCTTTCCCGATGACGTCTATACAAATCCCCTCAAAGTCCGGCTGCTTTTCGAGCGCGTCAAACACATTTGCTTCGTGGGACACACCCACATGCCCGGCGTGTTCCTGGACGAACCCGATTTCTACCTGCCGAACGAGTTGAACAACGTTTACCCGATTGTCGATGACGAGAAAGCCATCATCAACATCGGTTCCGTCGGTCAGCCTCGGGATAAGGACAACCGGTCCAGCTACGTCTTCGTTAAAGAAAACAAAGTGCATTTCGTCCGGCTCGAATACGATTACAAAAGTACCATGAAGAAAATATTCGCCATCGAGCAGTTGGATAATTTCCACGCGGAACGCCTCCAGAGCGGAAGATAGAGGCATTGACCATTGACGATTGAATATACCTATGGCATAAATTGACTACGGATGAATGAGAACGCAAATGCATTTGCGTTGTGATATTCGATGATGAAAATAATTTTTGCTTTATTTGTTATTGGCTTTGTTTTTTTCTGCGGCATCCTCGTTGTTGAATCCGGATTCTTCAAGAAACCCTCCCAAGTCAAGCCGGGTTGTATCCTCTTGCAAAATGTCGCCGACAATGCCATCTTGGAACCCAACGATACCTCTGAACCGGATACCCAACAACTGCAAGCTGCCGGGACGACAGCCTACGACGCCAATCACGCTCCGGTCCAAACGATGACAATCGGCTCGGTCGATCCGAAGAGCGGCTACAAATTCCAGTTGGAATTGACGCCCAAAGGGGCCGCGATCCGAAAAGCCATTTTCAGCGAATTCGATAACCGGGATCGGAAAGATCCAAAGCCGTTGGTTTTTATCTCACCCGTACCGATAAAAAACGGCAATGAAATTTGCGTCATGGCTAATACGGG
>JAFGTG010000385.1 GCA_016934255.1 Sedimentisphaerales bacterium | reverse complement strand
GTGCGATCCGTTCATCGTGGGTCACCATAACAATCGTCTGCCCGGCCTTGTTCAACTTTTCAAGGATCTCTAAGATACCATTTCCTGTCGCTGAGTCAAGATTTCCTGTCGGCTCGTCAGCCAACAATAATCTTGGCTCATTCATCAAGGCCCGTCCGATCGCCACCCGCTGTCTTTCGCCGCCGGAGAGCTGGTAAGGTTTATGCCCGATTCTTTCAGCCAGACCAAGCTCGTCGAGCAATTCTTTCGCCCGCTTTTTTGCCCAACTCCGGCTCCCGAACCAGCCGATCATGCTTCGACTCGTCATCGACGGCAGAAAAACATTCTCCAACACACTTAATTCGTCCAAAAGATGGTAAAACTGAAATACGAATCCGACCATTTTATTGCGGAATCTGTTGAGCTCACCCGCCCTGAAACGGTTCAAATCCCGGTTTTCAAACGTGACCACGCCTTCGCTGGGCTTATCCAACGCACCTAAAATATGAAGCAGCGTGCTTTTGCCGCTCCCGGAGGAGCCGATGATCGCGACGAATTCGCCTTTTTTCACGGCTAAATCAACGCCCTTGAGGACCTTGACCTGCGTCACGCCCATCCGATAAGATTTATACAACTTCTCGGCCTTGAGTATGAAATCGTTTTTGCTCATATCCTTATTCACACCTGGTTCACCTGTAAGGTTTCTACGGGTCTTTGCCTGGCCGCTTTCCAGCTCGGAAGAAATGCGCCGATCAGGCATACTCCTATCGCCGAACAGAAAACGATGGCCAAAAGTTTCGGTTCGGCTTGATTGGGAATGTCCCCTATCGCAAAGATCGACCTGTCGAAAAGCTGCCATTGAAAATGCGTGAACAGCCAATCTTCAATCCGGTTGATCCTCTTCAAAAAGAACAACGCGGAAAAAAGCCCGATAGAGCCACCCGCAAGACCAACCAGAAAAGCAAAACCTGAGAACAATTCAATCACGCTGATGCTCGAAACACCTATGCTCTTGAGGATACCAATGTCTTTGCTCTTGTGGTTGATGACCATATGAAAAACGACGAAGATGATGAAAACGATGACAATCGCCACAAAACAGAACATCGCCGTCATCTCGATCTGCTCATTCTCCATCGGTGCGATCGACGCACGTCTGTATTCCTTCCAGCTTTGCACTCTTACGGTATCGAGCAGATGTTCCTGGTCCGCATCGGCTTTCCGACGTTTAAAATCGTCCCAAAGAGCAGCGACTTTTTCACACCCTGTATTCAGTCGAACGTCCAGCGAGAATTTAATGTGAATCACAGAGGCCCGTTTGATCGCTCCGTCCATACAAAGTTCCTGGGTCATGTCAAACGGCAGATAGACCACAAAGCCATCCACTTTAGGGATGCCGCTCGTTGAAACGTCGCTATAGTAAAATGTCTTCGCGTTGGTGACATCCGTTCCGAGTTGGGCTAAAGCGCCTTTCGCCGTCAATGGAAAACAGTTCACCGAATAACCCCTTGTATCCAGTCGCAAATCCACATCCGAACCGAAAATACATCCCGGGAAATTCGCATCTTGTAATGGCTCGAATGCTCTGGCTACATCGTTCGCGTGAATGCGCAAGCTTTTTGCGAAGCCGGTCGCTCGACTATGTTTGACCGGATCGAGCCCGACGATCTCCACACCGACGCCATCGACGCCTTGAGGATTAACGAGGGCGTAACTTCGTATGACGGGTGAAACGCCCGCGACCCAATCCTCCTTTCCAAGGATCTCGACAAATTCGTCGTAGTAGGGAAAACCCACCAATGATTTGGTACCGACCACACAATCCCCGACAAGATCGTGGTTCTTTTGTTTGAAACTGGACACGAGTCCGATCATCACCGTCATGACGACAACGACGATAAAAACGCATAGCGCCACAGCCAATACGGCGAAATAGGCGATACGCCGTTTTAATAAATACCGAATTGCAAGAGTAAGTTTGTACATTATTAAATATCGAACTGACTGTTTTACGCTGTCATCCCTGAGAAAGCAGGGCTCCACACACTAAACGAATTTAAGGATTTCCCGCCTCCGCGGGAATGATAGACGATATAGTGTTTATTCATACCGGAGTATCTCCACGGGTTTTGTGAGAGCCGCAACGATAGCCGGTATCAGCGCCCCGACCGCCGCGGCCAGAATGGCCGTCATGATAATACAAAAAGCCCAGGTCCAATTGACCTCATTAGGTATCTTACTGAACATATACACGCTGCTTTTCCACAGCTTCAATCCGAAAATGATCCTGATCCAATTCTCGATGGTATTAATATTGTCTGTAATGACATAACCCAGGACGGCGCCGACCCCCGATCCGATGACGCCGATGCAAGCGCCGAAACCCACAAAGACCACGGCCACGGACCGGCTGGCCATCCCGCAACTCTTGATGATGGCAATATCCTTTCGCTTCGTCGTGACAATCATGTAGAAAATACAGAACACAAGCACGATGACGCATAAACTCACGACGCCGAAGATGACGAACAAAACGGCCAATTGGTTCATATACGCATTGATCCAGGGTCTCTGCATCTCAATGGCCGTCTCGACGCTCGTATAATTCAAAAGATAAGGATCTGAACCCAAATGCTCCCGGACAAAACCGTCCCACACGCCCCGAATCACCGCTAACGACACGTCGGTCTTTGTCGGGTCGGCAAGCTTGATGATGATCTGCTCGGCGACCGGGTGCTCTTCTTCCGGATACAGCCTTTCTTGAAGTTCCTCTATAGGTAGATAAACGCATCCCTGATCGAATTGATAAACGCCCGTCTCGAAAATGTCTGAAATCCAGAAGATGAGTGTTTTTTTCTTAAATTGGGGTTTGGTACTATCGTTTTGCGGCGTTTCTTTGATCGTTCCCGTCGTCACGATAATCCGCCAACCGATGGCCGCATCGACGGCATCATAATCGTACTCGTCCGTTTTATCATTCGGTTCCGCCACGACCCCGATCCCCACAAACCCACCGAGCCTCTCCGGAAAATCAGGAAGCGAGAACGAAGGTTCACCGGGCGAATCTTTCTGTCTCCGCAAACATTCTTTGAAATGGGTGACCCTGGCTCGTTCCCCGGGCTCGATTCCCCAGATCTCAACCGGACGAACGTTACCTTTGCCCAAATTGAGCAATCCCTTGGTTATGAGCATGGCCGTGGCGGTCTCGACGACCGAGGTTTGTTCGAGCTGTTCGATGAGCTGCGGATACTTTGCAATTTTCAACGGGGGAGAAGGGCTAATGACAACATCGCCGACGGCCTCAACAGCGGCCTGCTCGAAGGTCTCGATGAAACCGGTGAACAGACTCGCGACGACGATCAACAGCGACACGGAAAGGGCGACGGCGGCAACACTCAGGAAGACGATTTTCCTTTTGCGTAAGTATCGCAGCCAAAGAAATAGTTTCAACATAGTATCGCCAGTACGATGTCGCTCATCATTAGGCCCGCACGAAGTGGCCTTTTATACAGGATTGGCCCCTGAGCCTTTAGCAGGTCTCAGAAGCGGGAATAGAATCACGTCACGGATAGTCTCAGCGCCGGTCAGGATCATGGTCAGCCGGTCGATCCCAATCCCTAATCCGCCAGCCGGCGGCATACCGTACTTCAAGGCCGTGACATAGTCATTGTCCATCTTCGTCAGGGATTCTTCCTGCCCGCGAAGCTGATTCAGAAAATTCTCATGTTGCACGGCCGGATCATTTAACTCGGTATAAGCGTTCGCCAGCTCCATTTTCGCCGCAAACAGCTCGAACCTCGCGGCGAATTGGGGGTCATCCCTTTTGGGTCTGGCCAATGGACAAAGTGCCGCCGGGTAATCGATCACGAACGTCGGAGCGATGAGATTATGCTCGACCGTGGTTTCAAACACCTCATTAACGACTACGGCATCGTCCATTTCCGCTTCATCCAGTTCGAGCTGTCTGGCTTTAGCCCGAACGGCGTCGATATCGTTCAAATCACAGCCGGCATATTCCTTTAGCAAATCGGCGTATTTAGCGCGTCGCCAGGGCCGGGTAAAGTCCAGTGTGAATTCGCCGAACTGCAATTGATTGCCGCTGCAATGTTTTTCAACGCAAAGCGAAACGACCTCCTCGGTCAGGTTCATCATGACGTTGTAATCGCCATACGCCTGGTAGATTTCGATCATCGTGAATTCAGGATTGTGCTGTCGACTCAATCCTTCATTTCGAAAATTCCGGTTGATCTCGAAAACACGCTCCATTCCTCCGACGAGTAACCGCTTGAGGAACAATTCCGGCGAGATTCGCAGGTACAAGTCCATGTCCAGACTGTTATGATGCGTGATGAAAGGTTTGGCCGCGGCGCCGCCGGCGATGGCCTGCATCATCGGCGTCTCCACTTCCAGGAAATCTTTGGATTCGAGAAACTGGCGTATCGTTGTGATGATGGCGCTACGCGTTTTGAAACGCTCCATCACGTCGGGATTGGCCCACAAATCGACGTATCTCTGTCGGTATCTCTGATCCACATCCGCCAAGCCGTGGAATTTCTCCGGCGGCGGTAGCAAGCATTTACTCAGGAAAGTAACCTGGTCGGCCCAAATAGTGATTTCGCCGGTTTTTGTTTTACCCAATTGCCCGGCTGCGCCGATGATATCGCCAAGTTCCAGTAGTTTGACTAATTCCCACTGCTCGCTGAGCAATTTCTTGCTCAAACCGATCTGAATCGTCCCGCTTCGGTCACGTAACGTAATAAAGATTAGCTTACCGATATCTCTTAACAGCGCGATCCTGCCGGCGCAACACGCTTGTTGTGTCGGATCGTCATCTTTGAATCGTTGCTTGACGGCCTCAGCCGGCTCAGCGCCTTCGTATCGGTTTCCATAAGGCTCAATGCCCAACTCTTTTAACCGGGACAGTTTTTCATGTCTCTGCTGTTCAAGCTTGCTTACATCTTCGGGAATGGTCAAATTAATGCACCTGTAAGACTAAACAATTAGTTCTTTGAAAAAAGGCTCCTGACCCCTTTTTTAGTTTGACCCCTTTTTTAGTTGTTGAGCTGCGCTCGCGCCAACGTATCGGCCTGGATGAGTTGACTGCGTATCGCCAACAATCCCACCGCGAGCTGCGCATCGACGGCAAGTGTCTCTTCAATCGTATGCTTTTTGAAGTTATCGTTCGTCCCCTCATGGTCGGCCTTGACCAGCACTTCATTGTGTCTTTGCACTTCCACCAACTTTTTAAGCTCGTCGCTTCTTAACTCGACCTCAATATTAGGTCCAATACCCCAATCTTTTCGACCGATTTTTTCCATCGCGTCGCGACTTTCGACTCGTTGGCCGGACGGCAGGTGATAGTAGGCCTGGGTATATTTCAACTGCGCCCCCCTGCCGATATAGTTGGTGATCCCCTGGACGCTGCCCTTGCCGTGGGTCCGGGTGCCGACCAAAATCGCCCGCTTGTTCACTTCATCCGCCAACGCCCCGGCGACAATTTCCGAGGCACTGGCCGAGCTGGAATTGGTCAGGATAACCAGCGGGAAATTCGGATGCGTTCCTCTTTTGTGGGCATATTCATAAATGGCCATTTGCCCGGCCCGGGGTTGCCGTTTGACGATCCAGCCGTCATCGATAAATTTATCCGCGATCGCCACGGCGCTATCCAGGAGCCCGCCCGTATTGTTCCGCAAATCCATAATGAGACCCCGAAGTCCCTGGTTCTCAAGATTCCGAAGAACGCGTTCCAGACCCAAAGCGGTATCCGTGGAAAAACCCGTCAGGCGCACATAACCGATCTTGTTTTCCTCATCGAGCATATACTGCCAGGTCCCCTCATGGTCCCGTTGCCAGCCGCGAACGGTCGGCACGGTGATCTTGTCCCTGACGATCGTCACATCGAAGACTTTGTCCTCCGCCGCCTCGTCATCACTCGGACGTCTGACCGTTAATTTCACTTTCGTTCCCGCCGGGCCTTTGATTTTCTTGGCGGCACAGAAAAGCGTCATATCCTTCGTCGGGATCCCGTTGACCTTCTCGATCACGTCTCCCGCATCAAGCGTCGAGTGGAAAGCCGGCGTATCAATCAGGAGACTCGTCACGGTAAGATGCCCACCTTGCTTCGAGATCTCGATACCGATACCCATAAATTCATTGGTCATCATTTGCTCGAAGTCCTGCATCTGCCTGGGCCAAACGATGATCGTATAAGGATCGAGGGCCATCAGCGCCGCCTCGGCAAATTGTGAAACCAGGACGGTATCGGGCAGTTCCACCGTGGTTTTGTTAAGTTCCAGCGTATTCTCGAAAACCTTTAGAAACTTTTTCCTGTCGAACTTTTCCGAGTCCTTCCGGACCTCGTCCAGAAGCCCGTCCATCGCCGAGGACCAGGCTGCAAGCTTCCTGGGTTCCCAGGCAATGTTCATCACGTTCGAGCTGGTCGAACCGTTTTCGTCCGAATCCGAGCGAAACTTGGAAGATGTGCCAATCACTTCCGCCAGCAGTTTGCATTGTTCGATCGCTTTTATGGCCATTTCACTATAATCGAGCGGGCTGACATAGTGAGTATGAAGCCAACTGACCGCTCGGACGAACATTTCCTCCCTCAC
>JAFGTG010000384.1 GCA_016934255.1 Sedimentisphaerales bacterium | reverse complement strand
TCTATGAGTTCCGAGAAAAAAGAAAATTGTGGTCTCTTTGGTATTTTCGGAGACGATCAGGCCGTTAGCAAGACGTATTTCGGTATGCACAGCCTTCAGCATCGCGGCCAGGAATCGGCGGGCATCGCTTCCAGCGACGGCGAGACAATCCAATGCTATACGGGTATGGGGATGGTTCGGCGCGTCTTCCGGGGCGGCAGTGGGATTCTTGAAAAACTGTCGAATCCGATGGCGATCGGCCACGTGCGGTATTCGACGACGGGCGCCAGTCGGGCCGCGAACAGCCAGCCGCTCTTAGCGGAATTCTCGCGGGGACAGGTGGCCGTAGCCCATAACGGCAATCTGATCAATGCGACGCAATTGCGCGATGAATATGAGGCGTACGGCAGTATCTTTAAGTCCACCAGCGATACGGAAGTTATTATTCATTTGCTTGCCAAGCCAACCCATATCAACAAGCCCGATCCCCTGGGCCATGTATTGAGTCATCTTCAGGGGGCGTACAGCTTGGTTTTTCTGTTTGGGGATTACATTGAAGCCGCTCGCGATCCTCATGGGATCAAGCCGTTATGTATCGGGCAAACCGAGAAGGGGGCTTATGTGGTCGCCAGCGAGACGTGCGCTCTCGATGCGATTGGAGCGGAGTTCGTTCGAGAAGTCGAGCCGGGCGAAATCGTCCGACTGGACAAAGAGGGTCTGCACAGCCGATTTTTCGTTACACCGGGGATTGTCACGCCGGCTCATTGTATCTTCGAGCATGTTTATTTTGCCAAGCAGAACAGCACGTTATTCGGCGAAAACGTTCACGAGTTCAGAAAAAAATTAGGCCGGCGGCTCGCTACCGAATACCCGGCAGACGCCGACGTGGTGATCCCGGTGCCGGATTCGGGCACGTCGGCGGCGATCGGATACGCCGAGCAGAGCAAAATACCGTTCGATATGGGATTGGTCCGAAGCCACTACGTGGGAAGAACATTCATAGCGCCGGGCCAAAAGCTTCGCGAGCTCGAAGTAAGGCTCAAACTGGCGGTTGTTAATGAGGTGGTCAAGGGCAAGCGCGTCGTGGTCGTGGACGACTCGATCGTTCGCGGAACCACCACGCGGGGCAAGATTCGGACGCTGCGCCGGGCCGGGGCGGAAGAAATTCACATGCGCGTAAGCTGTCCCCCGATTCGATATCCTTGTTTCTACGGTATTGATTTTCCGACGAAGGAAGAGCTTTTAGCGAACGGCCGGGATTTGAAGCAGATTGCCGACTTCCTTGAAGTGGACAGCGTCGGCTACATCTCTCTGGAGGGTATGCTGTCATGTGCGGCGTTGCCGGCGGACCACTATTGTTCAGCTTGCTGGAGCGGCAAATACAGAATACCCATCAATGCAAAGGCTGGCAAATCCACTCTGGAGCGTTACCAAATGCGTATGTTCGACGCCGTCCAATAAGTGAGGTAAAATGAACCAAAGTGCCGAAAGTGAGCTAAAGTGACAGCGAAGCTGTTATTCTGAGTGCAAAGAGCCAATAGCTCTGAGCGAAGTCGAAGGGGAAGAATTTCTTCTTCCTTGGCCAGATCCCTCGGCTTCGCTTGGGATGACACTTGCGTGTCACTTTCAGGGTTGTGGTTTTTTGTTAAGGTAACCGAGTTTTTTTTGTATTCCGTGGGAATATGAGCGAATATATCAGCTACGAACAATCCGGGGTGAGTATTGACGCCAACGATCAGATGGTGCAGCAGATTTATTCGGCCGTCGCCAGCACGTTCGGACCGCGGGTCATCGAAATGCCGAACGCCTTCGCCGGGATGTTTCGTTTGGATTACGATGAGAAACTCTTCCGGAGAAACTACAAGAATCCGGTTCTCGTGGCCTGCACGGACGGCGTGGGCAGTAAGGTGCAATTGGCCAGTTTGATAAAGAAGTTCGACACCGTCGGCATCGACCTGGTAGCGATGAACGTCAATGATATGCTCGTGCAGGGCGCCGAACCGCTGTTCTTCCTGGACTATCTGGGAGTCCATAAGTTAGAGCCGGCTTTCATCGTGGAACTGGTCAAAGGCGTAGCCGCCGGGTGCCGACAAGCTCGATGCGCGCTGATCGGCGGCGAGACGGCTGAGATGCCCGACACATATGCTGTCGGTGATTTCGATATGGCGGGATTCGCCGTCGGAGTGGTCGAACGCAAGAGGATTATCACGGGCCAAAATGTTACTCGGGGCGATGTGATTCTCGGCCTGGCCTCAAGCGGGATTCACAGCAACGGCTACACGCTCGTTCGCACTATCTGTTTCAAGCAGGCAAAGCTTAAGATGACCGATACACCGGCTGAGCTTGGCGGCGCCGTACTGGGCGATGTGCTGCTGGAGCCGACGCGTATCTATGTTCGATCTATTGTCAAGCTGCTTTCGCAATACAAGGTCAAGAGGATCGTTCACGCCATGGCGCATATTACCGGCGGCGGCCTCGTGGGCAATATCCCGCGCGTGTTGCCGAAGGATTGCAACGCCGTGATAAAGAAATCGAACTGGTCGGTACCCAAAATATTCTCATTCCTGCAGGCCAAAGGGCCTGTCGAGGAAGAGGAAATGTTCAGGGTCTTCAATATGGGGATAGGTTATGTCCTGATCGTCGCAGAGGATTTCGCGGACTCGATAGCGAAGAAGCTCACTAAGTACGGCGAGACGGTTTATCGCATCGGCAGGATAACGACCGGAACCGGCAAAGTGGTTCTGAAATGATTCGGTGGGCAATGACGAAGCACACGAAGTTTGCCGGGGCTGCATTAGTTTATTTTATCTTCGCGACCTATCTGTATCGACCCTACTATAAAGGCTTAGACGCACTCCAACTCCGGGACCTGTTCGTTCTCAGCACATGTTTGGCTTCGTTAGGCTGTTACGTCCTCAGCCGGCGCTGGGTAGCCGGATTTATCGAATCGTTCTTCGCGGGGGTGCTTTACGGCTTTGGGCCGTTCTCACTCGGACTGCTCAAGTTCCATCCGACGGCCGGTCTGCTGATGGCGATCATCCCCTGGCTTTTCTGCCCGGCGGTGTTCGGCCCCAAAGGCAAGTGGCGGTGGGTGCGTGTTCCGCTTGCCCTTTTGCCTTTTGCCGCGGTCGTGTTGTTCTTTCAAGTCGCCGCTCATTTCCGCTTATTTCCGATCCCGATCCGTCTCAAATTACTGCCCGTGGATTTAGTTGGTTTAATGGCTCCCCTCGTAGCCGCCAAGTGCCAAATGACCCTCATGGGCTTCTATCATATTCCCATCTCAGCTCTGACGATGGGTTTTGTCATGCTCTTGAACGCCCGGCGGCTCAGCATCATGATCGTTCTCGCTGTCGGTACGGTATTGGCTTTCATGGGCCCGCTCTTGAACATCAGTCCCATCATCTGGCTTGTTTTCAGCATGTTATGCGGTTCGATCGTTATCGGCGCGGGGATGCAGGGACTGGCTTGTGCGGGCTATGCCGATCGAAAATGGATCATGGTGTCTGCCATTGTGATGGGCATACTGGCGATTTTCGCATTATTATTAGCGACGAAATACTTCCAGATCATCTTCGGATTGGCGGCAGGCTATGCCCGGCTGTTCCTCGAATCCGGAAAGATATATCTCCTCGGCGCGGTCATGATGGGGATTCTTTTCTTTATCGTGCGAGCACGATTGCGTTTGAAACTGCTCCGTCAGTTATTACTCGGTTCGACCATTGCGATGGATATATTTTTTCAAGCCGCGTTCGTGATCGATAGAATCCTGTAATACGATTTGAAATCAAATATCAAAAATCAAAGTGTAAAATTGAGGAAGTCATCATCGCAGAGCGATGATTCCACATTTTTTATATTTTATATTTAATTTTTGATTTTTAAAACGTTTCCCGTTCGACTTGTCCGAGGTAAAACCGTCCGTCGTTGCGCATAAAGCTGACAATCGCGTCGAATTGTTGATCGATGAATCGTGAATCGTTACTAACGGTGGCGATCCCGATCACGGCGACGCTTTTGCTGTCTTGATGATCGACCTCCGCGACGGAGATATTAAACCGACTCTTAAGCCGTCCAATGAGGCTTTTAACGATACTTCTTTTACCCTTCAGCGAGCCGATCCCATGCAGGGACAAATGGGCTGTCATTACGCCAACTATCATTCTCGTATATCGTATTTCGCCGTTCGATTAGTGAACCACAGACCACATAGGTGGTACGTTACACGCTGGAAACTGTCGCGTCAAGATCCGCCTGTGAGCACCGGATAAATGATTATTGTATTCTGATAAACTTTCGGGGGCAACATGTATGGTCTCGGATCTTTAAGTAAATCATTAATATCTTTTATTGCATTTTGACTGTTTTTAATAGTTTTTCTTAAGTGATTCACTTTGCTTTGCAGTTTATCGCGTTCGTTGAACAGGCCGAGAAATTGTTGCTGTTCGACTTGAAGTCTCTCCGTCGTTTTTCTTCGGGCTTCAAGACCGCTCAATTCGATCATTTCCTCGACAAACATCTCGTCGAGCCTCGCACGGATGGCCTCACGTTGTTGAGGTTCGCTTCGATACTTTTCAATCATCTTGAGTTTTTCGCGTATGCCGGCCAACTCGATCTCCAACGTATCAAGGATTTTGTCCATTTCCAGAATGGTCTTTTTTGCGAGCTCGGCGGCTTCCTTCTCAGAGGAGAATCCCAGCATTACGTTTTGAACGGGTTTATATTCTTCTTCACAGGCCTTTAGCTCCTTTTCTTTTTCCGGCAGTTCTTTTTGAGCAAGACGGAGTTTCTCCTCCCATTCGCTCAGAACGCGTTTTTGATTGACCATGATCCGGGCGGCATATTTTGTAAGGCCATCGAGATACGTCCGGGCCATCCGTTTAGCATCTTCTTCACTGACGGCATACAACCAGATCGAATAGTAATGAAAAGGCTTTGTATCAATAGAATCGCTGTCCACCCTGATTGCGTATCCCGTCTTGATAAAGTCCCGTTGTGACTTTGAAAACTGATTGGCCAAAGGACTTTCATGTATTCGCTCAAGCGTCTCTTTTTCGCTGTTAAGCAGGGGCGAGGTAGAATCTTCATGAAGAAAAATCCGCGCGACGTGTGTAGGCTTGATGGGGCCGGGATTGTCTGCGTACAACTCTATGCCTTCCTCCGTTTTGCCAAGAGGCACTGTCCACTGTCTTGTCGTACTGTTCATTTCGAACTTGATTTCCGAACCGGTATCGTTCGGCTCCGAAACGCCCGTTGCGCCAAGGGGCGTGGACAATAACACGGATAACATAATGCAAATGTTTGCAGGCTTCATTTTTCATCTCCTTAAAGAACTATGGGATTCTCATTTTAGCAGTGGCTGCCGCCTTTGTATTCGGGTAATGAGTCACGATATATTCATACTGACTTTTAATCAATGCTTCGGTGTGCGGTTTGCTTGCAAGCAGGTCTGTTGCGGTTAGGAGTTTGGCCGCTGTGCCTTCTTCTATGATCGAACGTTCAATCTCGATCAGACTGGGTGCTTTCTCTGCAGGCTTCACCAACGCACGCCATACGATAGACGTTGTGACCGCGAGAAGAATACTCGCTGCAATAGCGGCATAATGTCGCCAAGAAAGCTTTCTGATCTTCCGTTGGATTGGAATGTGAATGTTTTCTGTTTCAGTAAAACCATCGGTCCAGATAATGCCGGAAAGCTCAAGTGATCTTTGCAAAGCATTCAACACTTTGCGACAATTCTCGCATTGGGCTAAATGTTCCGCCACTCTTTCTGAATTGTCTGACGACAATTGTCCATCGGCGTAATCAACGAGTAATTCTTCAATCTCTTTGCATGTCTTTTCCATTAGGTCCCAATACCTCGTTCTAACAATCGTTTTGCTAAAATCATCCGGCCTTCTCGCAAGCGACTTCTTACGGTGGACGAATTCAGTCCTAAAATCCGCCCCACTTCTGTAGAATTCAAATCGCAAAAGTATTGCAATACCATCGGCGCCAATAATGAATCATTTAGGTCTTTCATACTTTCTCGTACAATCTCAAGCTCCTCGGCATCGATGACCTTTTCGACAGAAGCCTTTGTAGTTCCTTTCATTTCCTGGTGGCGTTTTAGGATTTCACGGGCCTGCCTGCGGAATCTTTTGCGGCTGCGATGTTCCATCAGGCATCGGTTGACGGTGACTTTGATCAACCAGTGAACACAATCCTGCCGACACTTGAACATTTTCGAGTGCTTCAATGCTCGAATTGAGACATCCTGGAGCACGTCTTCGCCATCCGAGGCATTCAATCCCATCCCGGCCACGAGCCGTTTGAGCCGTCCCATCTCGGAGGCGAATACCTCCATCAAGCCGGATTTTGACGGTTCTTTATCCGTCCCCGAATCAACCTCTGCCGCAAGCTCCGCATGTAACTCGTTCACTTATTTATATCCAACGTTCAGTCAACTTTCGCCCGTCTATTAGTATAATGCCAAACGAGATCGAAATGTTGGCGCAAAAATGATTTTTTCGATAGGATGCAAAAGGTTTTGGAGTGCAAAAACACTGAGAACCATCCCCAAGCTACGCTTGAGGCTGCCATCCTAAGAGCATGTGTGAAAAGGGGGCGCTGTCATTCTGAACGAAGTGAAGAATCTCAGACTATGCGTATGAATTGAGATTCTTCGGCTAAGCCTCAGAATGACAAGGATGGTAATTTGGTCTTCTCACACACGCTCTCAGAGATGATCGGGATGTAGATATGCCCCTATGATGTCCGGCGATGTCGGAGCCGGTCGAGGGCTACGGCGATGACGATGATCCCGCCGGTGATGATTTCCTGGACCCAGTTGGGATAGCCTCTCTGCGTGCAGCCGGAGGCGATCACGGTCATAATCAGCGCCCCGACGAGGGTGCCGAGAATCGAGCCTTCGCCACCGTTTAGGCTGCCGCCCCCGATGACGACCGCGGCGATCACGTTCAGTTCCAGTCCGACGGCTACGGTGGGGTCCCCGACGGTCAGGCGGGAAAACTGCATGAGCCCCGCTAAGCCCGCAAAGGCTCCGCAGAGCGTATAAACCAGAACCTTAACGCGCTCCACAGCCACGCCGCATAGCCGGGCCGTTTGTTCGTTCGAGCCGATGGCGAACGTGTGCCGGCCCAGTCGCGTGTAACGCAACAGGGCGGCCATCGCTATCGCTAACAAGATCATCATCCACACACCCGGCGGCAAAAGCATCCAGCTTCGCTCTTGCGGAACCGTAGCCAGCAAATCGTCCAGCCAGGCCAGGCGGGACGGGTCCACGTCGATTTTCTGTTCCTGGCCGATGCCTTTGGCCGCTCCGCGTACGACGAGCATCATGCCCAAGGTCACGATAAACGGCACGACGCGCAGCCGGGTGATGAGGATTCCGCTGAGCAATCCGAACAGGGCCGATGCGGCTACCCCGCCGACCGCCGCCGTTAACGGCCCGGCGCCGGTGTAGCGCAGAAGCCATGCAATCACGACCGTGCTCAGGGCGACGACCGAGCCGACGGACAGATCGATCCCGCCGGAGATAATCACCAGCGTCATCCCCAACGCCGCCACGCCGACAATAGCGGTCTGGCGGGCGATGGTTTCCATATTGCGGGTCGTCGCAAAGCTGGACGGGGCGATGAGCACGAACAATCCGAAGACCACCACAAGGGCCAACACTGGGCTCAGGGCATTAAGCCAGCTTCGCCAGTTACGGAAGAATTGAGAATTTGGAATTGAGAATTGAGAATTCTGCGTTCCATTTTCCTTGTCCTTCATTCTAAATTCTCCATTCTAAATTCTAACTTATATTTTCCTGCCCGGTGGCTTCCAACATCAACTCGTGTTCATTGACTTCATCGATACGATGCGTCGAACCCAATCTTCCACGGCACATCACGGCAATCCGATCGCAAACGCCCATCAGTTCCGGCAGATAACTGCTCACCATCAACACCGCCTTAGGTTCACGGCCTTCAGCTTCTGAGCCGGTGGCCAGATCGTTGATGAGCTTATACACGAGCGCTTTAGCCGCGACGTCGATACCGCGCGTCGGTTCGTCGAGGAGCAATACATCCACGTCGTGCTGGAGCAATCGGGCCAGTGCAACTTTTTGCTGGTTGCCGCCCGACAGGGACCCAACGGCTTGCCGGGGCCCGCGACAACGAATATCTAATTGCTGTAGCCATCGCCGAGTGGCTTTGTCCTGTCGACTCGGCAAGACAAGCCGGAATGGGCCGAAGCCTTCCAATTTGGAAAGGGTGACATTGTCCGCCAGACTTAAAGCAAGAGCCAAGCCTTCTTCCTTACGATCCTCGCTCAGCAAACCCGCTCCTTGCATCCAGCGTCTGACCGGCGACGCCGGCCCCGAATATACACCCAATCGAATCCGACCTTTCTTAACCGGATCCAACCCGAACAAACTCCTCAGCATCTCCGTTCGTCCCGCGCCCACCAGACCGGCGATGCCTAAGACTTCCCCTCGCCGGAGCTGTAGGGACGCCGAGTTAGGCTTTTCCGTACCGGCCAGGTCTTCAATCTCAAGAATGACCTCCCCGGGCTGTCGTTCCGAGCGCGGGTAAAGCTCGTCCACTTGCCTTCCGACCATCAAGGCCACGATCTCGTCGGGTGTAATCGATTCCACGTCACTGGTGCCGACGACCCTTCCGTCCCGCAAGACGGTGACGCGATCCGCGATGCGCTTGACTTCTTCGATGAAGTGTGAGATATAGACGATAGCTTTGCCCTGTTGTTTGAGCCGACCGATAATCTCGAAGAGTCGCTCTACATCCTGTTGCGTCAAGCTGCTCGTCGGCTCATCCAGGACCAGCACGTTGCAGCCGATGGCTAAGGCCCGCGCGATTTCCACTAACTGTTGCGAGCCGACCGACAATTTGCTCACTTTCGCGTCCGGCGTTAATTCCGGATTGTCGAATTCCTTTATCGCTTCTACCGCCCGCTCCCGGACCTCTTTCCAGCGCACCACGCCCCACTTCGCCGGCTCCATGCCCAACATGATATTTTCCTGGACGTTGAGATGGGGAGTCAGCGACAATTCCTGGTAGATCATGGCCACCCCGGCCTGGCGGGCTTCAAGGGGATTGCCGGGTCGATAGGGCGCGCCGTCCAATTGCATCTGACCCCTGTCGGGTTTGATGGCCCCCGAGCACACCTTCATCAGCGTGCTCTTGCCGGCCCCGTTCTCGCCGACCAGCGCGTGCACTTCACCCGCGGCGACGTTAATCCCCACGTCCTCCAGCGCTATGGTCGCCCCGAAGCGTTTGGATACCCCCTGCATTTGGAGCCGAATCACCGGTTCGCGTGCGTCTATTGGTTCAGCCATTTCTTAAAGTCCGGCTCCAGCAAATTCTTGATCTTCGGATCGTCCATGTTCTCGGGCGTCGCTACGGCCGAGCCGGTGTCGATGTGCTTTTCCACCGTCTGGCCTTGCAGGTGGGCGACGATGGTTTTGACGCCCAGATAGCCCATGTTGATCGGATCTTGCAACACGAGTCCGTGAATCGAGCCGTTCTTGAGACCCATAACAAGCCGGTCGGAACTGTCGAAACCGACATATTTAACTTTGCCCGCAAAGCCGCCGTCTTCCAGTGCCCGCAACATCGCAAACGCGGTGGATTCGTTCGGGCAGAAAATGCCGTCGATGGTCAGGCTCCCATCGGGTTTTCGTAGGGGCGAGAGCAGGTTTTCGCTGGCGGTGTAGGCGCTCTCCGTGGTCGCCCCACCGTACTGGCTGGCGCTGACGACCTCGATCTCCGGATATTTCTCTTTCAGCACATCCAGGAAGCCTTGCTCGCGGTTCATTGTGCTGGCCGAGCCTTCCTGGTATCGCAGCATAATGACCTTGCCTTTGCCACCGAGGATTTCGGCCAGGCGTTCGCCACCCTTTTGGCCGCCGATGTAGTTATCCGTCGCGACAAAACTGGTGTAGTCTTCGCTTTTTAACCCGCTGTCGATGATGACGACGGGGATGCCGTTCGCGACAGCGTCTTTGACTGGCATTCGCAAAGCCGCATCGTCCAACGGCGCCAACACGATCCCGGTGACGCCCCGCGTGATGAAGTCCTCCATAACCCTGATCTGCGATTCCCGGTCGTCCTCCTTGAGCGGTCCTTTCCAGATCACTTCGACGTCCACCCCGGCGGCTTTGAGTTCCTCCTGGGCCTTAACCGCCCCGGCGTGAATCGACTTCCAGAAAATATGCGTCGTTCCCTTCGGGATGACGGCGATTTGAATCTTGCTGGACTTTTCTTCTGCTTTCTTTTGCTTGCAGCCGATCGCGGTCAGAACCACAATCAAAACGACAAGGACAAGTGCTCCCATAATCTTTTTCATGATTTTGGCTCCTTTTTATAGTTCGACGTTTGTCAGGAGTTTTGAAAAATTGAAGTTAGGCATA
>JAFGTG010000383.1 GCA_016934255.1 Sedimentisphaerales bacterium | reverse complement strand
TTGTTCATTCTGAGATAGGGAAACGTTTTGTATGGTTCTGAGTGTTCTGTCGTTCCCTTCCTTGGCAACATAGATGCAGTCCGTCGCCCCATCGCCGTCTATGTCGGCCAATTCCATCGCCAGCGGTTCACCGGTCAGGTTAACCGGCTGCGGGAACGACAACCGATCATTCTCGAACGTGCTCAGGCCGACGACTTTTTCTTTCACGCTTAATATACCTAATTCGTCCTTGCCGTCTCCGTCGATGTCCTTTGCGGATAAACTCACACTATCTGCAAACGCGGGAAAACGGACCGGCTCAACCAATCCAATGTTCGCCGCCTGTTTATAAAAGATAATCTCGGCCGCACCGGGATCGCTTATCGCCACGTCCGCCAGCCCATCCCCGTTGAAATCACCAACGACCAAATCCCGTTTGGTATCCTCCTGCCCGGAAGCGAGAGGGTAGAAAAGAATCGGCCAATCGGCGGCCGAGCTGTCCTCAGTCGAGAGTTGGTAACAGATCAACCGCCCGCTGACTCTATCCACGGCAAGGATATCATCTCCCGTCGCCTCATCGGTGGCGTGCGCCATCAACGCAGAAGGAGGCTCGATAAAGAAACGTTGAAGCGGACCAAATTTACCTGTCTTGAGACCAAACCGAACGTGAAGGGGTTTTTCGTTATCGTTGGTAATGAGAATCAGATCGTTGATACCGTCACCGTTCAAGTCACCCATTTCGACGCCCAACGTCTGTGCGGAGGTGGGGTATTTCTCGGGTTCCGCCAAAGAACCGTCTTTTTTCTGAACGATGATGTAAACTCCGTCCCGGCCGACCAGGGCCAAGTCGTCCGTTCCATCATGATTCAAATCGGCGCAGGCCAATGCATTGGACGTGAGCAAGCCGTCGTCAATCTGAATTTTTTTCCTTGTTTGCCAACTCAGAGAATCTCGCTTACCGGCTGCTGTTTTTTGCAGGAGGATGTACAAACCTTTCGGTTCCCCGTAAAAGGCCATATCCGCCAGACCGTCCGAGTTAAAGTCTCCGCAGACCAGACTGAAAAGTTTCTGCGAAACGGAGACACTCTCGCGGGCGAAACGGGTTGGGGCGACAATTGCGTTGACATCGATGTCCGCGGGATCGACTGCCACTTGCGCTTCGTCCAGTCCCAGCGTCTCTTTCTGAAGCAGCAATTCGATTCTGGCTTTTCTGTTGTTGGCGATGGCAATGTCATTTCGGCCGTCCCCATTGAAATCCGCGATTCGTAGGTCTTTGATCCCCCAGTCCAGCTTGATGATCTCGATTTCTTTAAATCCGTAATAAGCGGAGAGATCATCTGTTTCAGTCTCCTGAGCATAAATCTTCGCGGTGAATGGACAAATTAAAATGACGATCAAAATCATTTTCAATAACTGCACAATAAGAACCTCCATTTTCGCTGTATATGTACTTGTTCACAATCGCCATAAAAGCAGCCGTTCGATTCATACAATCTCCTCCGCTCAAAGATCGAACGGTCTATCCACATAACAAAAATATACACAGTAAAGCCCGTAATATCAACGCTTTTGTGAGTTACACCGTCCTGCCTATGTCAATGGACGCTCGTTCTCGGGGATAGCCCTATAAATCACTCAAAAATGTGTTATAATGACGCTAAATAAACATAAGATTCACTTTCTCTGAAAGAGAGGATTGGAAATCATGCGCAGACCAAGAGGATTTACCCTCATCGAGCTTTTAGTCGTGATCGCCATCATCGCCCTGCTCTTGGCGATCTTGATGCCCGCATTGCAGCGCGTGAAGAAGCAGGCCAAGGCCGTTGCGTGTCAGTCGCACCTAAAGCAATGGTGCGTGGTCTGGTCGATGTACGTGAGCGATCACAACGGTTCGTTCCACCCCGGCTGGGCGCCTTCGTCGGCCGGTTTTCTTCCGAAGCATACATGGCCGAACGTCCTGGCGCCGTATATGAAAGATGAGAAAATTCGCTTCTGCCCGACGGCGAAGAAACTCAGAGACCAGGGCGCCGTGGATCCCTACGCGGCATGGGGTCCTCGCAGCGATTTTAAAATGACAACGGGCAGCTACGGTGTAAACGGCTGGGTATGTAATCCCGACATGGCGACCGGGGATCTTTATCCCACACGAGGAGAACCGGTCAGTTGGCTCTGGCGGAATATTAATGTCAGCAAGGGCCTTACGCCGCGAATACCACTATTTTCCGGTTGTAGCACGATTGACGGCAAGCCTCTGGAGGCGGATGCGCCTCCGGAAAACGAGAGTGACATCGCGGATTGGGGTTCCGGGGATTCGGAAATAAAGCGTTTCTGCCTCGCTCGTCACGAGGGAGCCGTCAACATGACTTTTTTCGATTTCTCTCTCAGGAGAATCGGCGTCAAAGAATTATGGACGCTCAAGTGGCACCGCGAGTTTAATACGGCGGGCCCCTGGACCCGGGCCGGCGGCGTTCAACCGGATCGCTGGCCCGTATGGATGAAAAGCTTGACGGATTACTAAATACGCCGTTAGACGTTGCTACTTACTGATTTTATCAAAGATACCCAGGTCTCAGTTTATTCAAAACCGTTTAATCTTATGCGAATATTGTACGAACTCACAATCTAAGCAATGCGTAGATGAAATAGAATATATCGTTTTTTAACGATTGATTCTCAAGGGATGTGAGGGTTAAAGTGTATTTTATATACACGATGAGCCCCTGCTTTGAGCAATCCCTCTCCTCCGCGAGCAGGGGCCTTTTGAACTGTCGGCCCACCTTCATTCCCCAATCGCATTTATATGATTTCCGTTCGACGACCGGGACGGTTCGGAATTCCGTACCCTTACGAACGTCTTGATAGGGCGGAATCCTTTTGAGATTTTCGGGCAGACCCCATTTTCACGGCTCTTCCGGCTTTGAGCTGTCGCTGGATGCGCCTTTGCTCGGTTTCTTGTCTTATCTTTTTCCAATCTTCCATTTCGTTTCCCTTTTCTTGGATTTTATCAAGGGCTTGCCCTCGAAAAAGCAAGCTGCAATTATTCAAACAATATCCATCGGCTTTTTTGGGGCATCGCTTTAGCTTTGAAAACGGTTGAAGGCACGATGTCGTAGGGGCGACTCCGCGTGGTCGCCCTAAAACGATTCTGGACCCAACCGGTCACATAAGGCCGTCCATTAACGACCAGAGCGGCCTCATGGGGCCGCTTCTGCTTCGATTTGCTTTTCTTGTGTGCCTTTTTTGACTTGCAGCCTTCGGGCATTCTTTGGTATAATCAAAACGAAGCACCATTCCGGCGTTTTCTATCAAAAGGAAGGGCCAATATGAGACACAAAAAGGATGGATTTACCTTAATCGAGTTGTTGGTGGTCATTGCAATTATCGCCTTGTTATTAGCGATTTTAATGCCCGCTCTGCAACGAGTTAGAAAGCAGGCAAGAGCCGTCGTTTGCCTGTCCAACCTCAAGCAGTGGGGAACGCTTTTCGCAATGTACACGGACGACAACAACGGATTTTTTCCCAAACGCACCAGCGGGACGGGGCGTTGGATCAACGTGTTGTACGACTATTATTATCGCGATGCCAAAATCCGCATTTGCCCGGTAACGACAAAGATTCGAGTCCCGTATTATCCCAATACGGTGAGTGATGGGCTTGGAATCGGCGGCGACGCGACAACGTGCTGGGGCAAGATCGGTATAACCAGCTCGCGGCCGGAAGGGGAGTACGGACCGGCCGGCACGTGGGGGAGCTATGGAATCAATCACTGGGTTTATGTGGCCGCTGAAGACCCGCTGTACGGCCAGGCCGCAAAGTACTACTGGGGTACGGTTAACGTTAAGAATAATAGTGATATTCCGCTTTTTCTGGACTGTTGGTACTGGTGTGGCGGGCCGGAGAATGACGATACGGTTCCGGCGTACGACGGCCACAGGATGACCGGCCATACGGAGTCCATGAACCGCTTTTGTATCAACCGGCATCAACAGGGCATCAACGGTATCTTCCTGGATTATTCGGCCAGAAAAATCTGGCTTAAAGAATTGTGGCGTTTACGATGGGCTAAAAACTTCGATGCCTCGGCGCCTTTGCCCAATTGGGAGTCCGAAGCCCCCTGGATGGCCTCCTTTAAAGGACCTTAATTTTTTACGAAAAATACGTAGTTTCCACAATAGACGAAGGGATTCTGTTTTTGTATAAATGAAAGCATGGCTGTCTGCAAGGACGCATCCACTTTAAAAAGCAGTTTTTATGAAGCGTTAGCTTTTGAGGACTTTCAGCGCATCCCTGATTTTTGTCTTATCACCTCTTTGAAGGATCTGGTTGGCTTTTTTTTGCTTGGTGAGTCTTTTGAGAATCTCCGGCAATTCTCTTGGTAAACCATAACGGTCCTGTCCTAAGGTCTCGAGCAGCCATCGGCCGTAATGGCTGACTTCTTTGGGGGGTAAGATAATGGCTCCGATGGTGTCATACTCGTGGAGCAGCTCAATTTTTACCCCGGAACCTCCGAGATCATTGGCTTGTAAGGTGTATCCGTTATGGAAAGTGAAAGCCGGAAGGGCATCGTATTGCGGATTCATGCCCATCCGTTTATCGAGTCCGGCGTTACGTTGAATCATTATAAAACCTTTCAAAACGACTGAAAATCTATCCGATCGACTTACCCGGACCCCTCCCAATACGATCATATCAATGAGCACAACAAGCTTGTTAAAACCTATGCTCTCATAATAATAGACGCGATTTGGTCCTGAAATATTATATGAAATGCGAGAATTTTCCGGTTTTGTGCCGTAAGAATCTACAATATTGTAGAAGGAGCCAGTCAACCGAATCCCACCTGCCTCCCTAACGCCTGCTATCCCCCGATTGGGATGAAGAATATCCTTGACATTTGGATATAATTATGATACGATTATGTTTAATCTTTCACCTTATGGGGAAATGTCGTATTGAGTTAGTGAGGAGAATCATCAAGATGAGAAGAATATGCCTTTGTTTTAGTGTCATCATATTCTGCCTAAGCACCACCCCTTTGCGTGCGGATTTGTATGGCACAGCCGATGTCAAATTTGAAAGTATGGCCCAAAAACTGTTGCTGGATACCGTCATGTATTACGAGCCGAGCGGGGTTCCGGTGCATGCAGGGTTAAACGTCCTGACGATCTCGAATCTAAATCTTACTGGATCGCCTCCTCTTCCGTCTGAATCCCCTTTACGTGAGGGTTCTCATTTGGCATTCTGCATCGACCTTTACGATATGAAACCACCGGTAAGCACTTCGTACGATGTCGTCTCTCTGGATGTTGCGCCGGATTCAATCTCCGAGCCCGGTGGGGCCGGAATGGGTATGGACAAGGCTGCATATATCGCAGAACTGCTCAACACGCACTCTTATAGTACGAAAATTGAAGCGGCTGCAATGCAGATCGCCATCTGGGAAATCATCGATGAAGATTACGGTGATCCCGGCCTCGATGGCATTCCCGGTCCGTCCGGTTGGAACGTTTCCAGCGGGCAGGGTAATTTCTATTTGGACACAACTCAGACGATGGAAGCAGCAGTAGCAACGCTTGCAAATAATTGGTTAAGTGCTCTTCCTGGGACAACGCCGGCAACTTCATTCAGTGCATACACAGCGTTATCGAACGATCCTGGTTACAAAGGCGATCAGCAGGATTTTGTGCTTGTTCCCGTACCAGCGGCTATCCTGTTGGGCCTGATCGGTTTAGGGGCGACCGGCCTGAAATTGCGACAATATGCTTGAGAAATCCATACTTGGTATATTAAAAAAAACAATAAGTTGAGAATTCGAAGGGTTGTGAGCGGAAAACTTACAGCCCTTTTTTCGCGTCTTCACATAGCCTGCTGAATTTCACGACGTTTTCATCACTGGAAACCACCCCGGTGCACGAGTTATCGGACAATCAGGGAACAACCGATGATGTGACATCCGCGTGAAGAATCCGCAAGGCGATATCATCCTCGTAGTGTGGTGATGCAAGTGTTTGCGTGCCGCCGGCGTGTTCGATGATTTCTTTTTTGTCGATGTCGCCCGTTTTGGTATTGAGCCACTCGACGGAGTATTTGCCGCCGGGCAAGTCCACCTGTAATTGAGTCCGGCTGCCGCCGTTGATGTAAATGGCGTAAGCGCGACCGACTTGTACTAATGCCCGCGCGGTGGCTTTGTCCGGCAGGCCGCCTTTGATGACCGAGTTGTCCGGCTTCATCCTGACAAAGTCGAAGTCGTTGATAAAATCGCTGAGGATTCGCAATTGGTTGTGCAGAACCGCGCCGCCTCCGCCGGGGGCGTTGATCGTAGCCGTACCGTTTTCATGACCGACGGTAAAAGAATAATCGAGATTATCATACACGGCCCCGCCGGCGATGATAAAATCCCAGCCTTCGAGTCGATAAGGCTTCGGCTCGCTGCCGGCAAAGCCGGTCTCGTCGTCGCCGATCACCCTGTTCAAGTGATAATTGTCCGTTACCGTGTTCGGCGGCTTGGCGTAATGGAAGTTAAAAATCGACACGAATGGATTGGGATCGGTAACCTTTTTATGTTTGTTGGCAATGTTCTGAGCGATAAGATGCTTACTCTCAAATCCGGTTTCAGCTTCGACGATGGTCTGCGCGATATGTGCTTGCCATTCGAGCGTCACGCCCCCGAAGTACGGCTCATTGCAGATTTCGTAGTAGAGGTTATCGAAATCCTTTAGCTCTTTGACGATCTTGCGAACCATTAAATCCTGTAGGATCAACAGCTCGGGATGTTTAAGCGTATAAACCTCGGTCCGTTCCATCGTGCCGACGTTGTTGATATTGTTGGCGGTGTACATCGGGCTCAGTGTCCACATGTCGTCTTCGTAGAACGGACAAAACAACACCAGCTCGACGATAATGCCTCGCCGGCCGGCCTGGCCGACGAAGTCCCGCAGGCGTTTGAAATAGGCCGGGTCCCACCGGGTCAGGTCGAACTTTTTGCCTCCATTGGCATAGCCCCCCTCAGTGCTGCGCGCCCAGGGACAGATGAACTGGTTCCTGGCGGGGGCCAGGGTGTTGTTTTGGATCTTGAAAGCGCCGACGGGCTCGCAATAAGCGCCGCTAAAGGTCCGCGTCAGATTAAAACCCAGCGATTCGAGCGTCTTGAGATATGTTATATAATCGAAGGCTTGATTGAGCACGGCTCCGTAATGTTCGCCGGACGTAATGAGGACTGTTGGCTGGCCACGCCAGAGAAAGTAGTGCGGATTCTCCGGGTGCAATTGAATGGGTTTATATTTTTTCTCTTGCCGTACCGGTTGGGCTGCATATACGGCAGCGCCGGCCATGATGTACAGCACAGTAAATGTAAAGACAGTGTGCATCTTATTTTCGTAGTGTCGCATATTCATTCCATCCTATAGTCCGTAAAGTGGTTTGAGCTGCTCTTCCGTGGGAAGCTGATCGTAGCGTTCGCCTTTCGGTCCGATGTAGCTGCCGTCTTTTTTCTTGAGCTTGACCGGCGTGATGGAACCGTTGTCATTGTGGATCTCTACGGTAACGGTTTTCGAACGTGACTCTTTGTACGCACGTTCTTTTTCCTTTTGGTCTTTGTCGATTTGTTGCAGCAGTTCTCCTACGACAAACAGGCCCGCTCCAATGGCCGCACCTTCGCCTTCTTCATGGGATTGGTAGCCAACAATACCGCCAATAATGGCGCCAAGAACCGCCTTTTCGAAAACGGGATGCAGACGGAAATCGCCGCAGTTGTCGTGGGTATTTTCACAACAGCAGCCACTTCCTAAGCCCAAGATTAATGACGCAGTGAGTGCTATAATCGTCGATTGAGTTGTCATTTTGCTTTTCATTTCATTTCTCCCAAGTTTACGTTAGACAGTCTCTACAATTATACGTTTTTATATAGGGCAATCAAGCCTATAGGAATAGACGGACGAAATGAAGATTCGTTACCGAGGAGGGTGCAAAAAATTATGAGCAATATGGTTTTTTGACCATAAACATAGGTTCTACGGCTGGGCGGATGCTACGGTAATCTGCTTTTAATCGCTTCAAGCTGGTCATCCGAGACGTCCACACCTAATTGCTGGGCGATTTTGATGTGTTTCCAGGCCAGTTCGTAATCTTTTAACTGGTAATACCCGAAGGCCAATCCGTAATGGGCGTCGCCGATGTCCGGGTCCAATTCCACGGCCTTTTGGTATGACGCCACCGCTCTATTATAATCTTTTCTTTTTGAATAAACGGCGCCGAGATTGTAATGAGCCATCGCCTCGTCGGGCTTGACATGGACGGCTTTCTCATATTGCTCGATGGCCAGGAGGTATTTTTCTTTGCTAAAATACGCATTGCCCAGGTTAATCAGGGCAGCCACCATATCCGGTTTAGCCGTCAGAACCATCTGGTATTCCCGGATTTCCTCGTCGGTAAGCCCCAGCCTGTTGTAACAGACGGCCAAGCCATAATGGCCTTCCACCAGGTCCGGCTGAATTTCCAGCGCGTCCTTGAATTGTGCGATGGCCTGATCGTAATCCCCCATCTGGGTGTAGATGTCACCCAACTGGCTCAGGCAACCGGCATTGTCAGGCTCCAGGCTGAGGGCGGCTTTTAATTTTGATATCGCCTGACCGTATCTTTTCTGCTTCGTATAAACCATTGCCAGATTTTTGTAGGCATCCAAAAAATTGGGATCCAAATCGATCGATCGCATATATTCATACACGGCGTACTGTAAAGAATCCCGCTGCATATAGGCATTGCCGAGGTTATTGTGCGTCTTGGCGTCGTGAGGATTGATATTCAGGGCCGATTGGTATTCACGGATGGCCTTGGCCACTTCGTTCTTTTTAAGATAGATATTGCCCAGGTTCGCGCGGGATTCCGAGAGCGTCGGATTAATCATCACGGCGCGTTCGAAAGCCAGTTGTGCGGATTCTATATCGCCGACGTCGCTGTAGCTGTTTCCGAGATTGTTGAAAAAACAGCCCAGGGTTTGAATCTTGTTGAGATTCTTCATATAGATGTTATTGTTGCCTTTCGGCACCTTGAACTTTTGGATGTAGTGGTCGTCGGTGGCCGTACCGCCGTTGCTCGTCGTCTCGATGTTGAATCGTCGCTTTCCGTCGTCGTATCGAACGAAAAAATGGCCCGGCACAACGACGCCGTACATCGGCAGCCCAACCCGCTCGGCGATAGACAGATAGAGAATCGACAGGCTCAGGCAATATCCGCGTTTGGTATCCATGACGGTATGCAGAAACAGGTTATGCGGATTGGTCGCCTCTGAGATCGAGCTAAATCCCAGCTCGTTGAACAAATATTCGTTCATGACGGCGATCGCTCGATAGTCTGTTGTGAGCTTTTGGCGTTTGAGCCGGTCGCGTATCTCCAGGGCCATATCGTCCAGCCTGGCGAGATAACGCCGCCCGTACACCATATCGCTCCAGTTCTCGGAGACAATCAACGCGGCGGTCGCCAGATCGACATCGTTATCCTGTAGCCGGAGGACTTGCTCGATGGATTTCGCATAAAGTCCGGATTTATAGGCGTTCGCCAGCGGCCCGCCCTGACGTGCATAAAGGCCAGTCGAGAGGATTAATAGACAAATTGTTGCTGAAAAACCCTTTTTCATCAGTCACACCTTGTATATACTCTACGGTGTAAGTCGGTTTTTTCAATATTAATCTTTAATCGTTGGAGAAATATGATGCGTATCGTGCTTTATCTCGTGTTATCACTCGGACTGCTCATCGTCGGAGCCTGTCAGCAAAGTTGCCCGAAAGCCCCAGCGTCGGAGGCCAATGTCGAGCCGAATGAGCCGGACGTTGCTTCGAGTCCGGCGGTGGTTGAACCGGAGCCGGCGCCCGCGCCGACGCCGCCGACCGAAATGATCCTTTTCGATGGTAAAACGTTGGGGAACTGGAAGGTCACCGATTTCGGCGGGCAGGGAAAGGTTTACGTCAAAGATGGAAGCCTCATCCTTGAGGCAGGTAACGACATGACCGGTGTCACATGGGACGGCCCGGTGGTCCGTATGAACTACGAAATCACACTGGAGGCCATGCGAATCTCGGGCAGCGACTTTTTCTGCGGCCTGACCTTTCCCGTCGATGCCAATCATTGCTCGCTGGTCCTCGGTGGGTGGGGCGGTACGCTCTGTGGATTGTCCAACATCGACTATTACGATGCCGCCAACAACGAGACCACACAGTTTTACTCTTTCGAGAACGGCCGATGGGTCCACGTTCGCCTGCGCGTCACGCCGGGCAGAATTCAAGCCTGGCTCGACAAAAATGAAGACGAGCCCCTCGTGGATATGGACATCTCCGGCCGGAAAATCGATACGCGAATCGAGATGGACCTCTGCCATCCGATGGGCATTGCCACCTGGCAAACGAGTGGGGCGATCCGCAACATGAAACTGCGAAGGCTTGAATGACGATCGCCGTCATTATTCCGCCGGCGCTCCGTCGCTGAGAGGCACGCTGGGTTCGCCGCGACTAAATAGGTTAATGTTCATCCAGCGTTTGCTGTTGAATCGCCAGCGATTGGCCAGACCTACTAAAATAATGCTCGTCGCCGCCGCCATCCAGGGACCCAATGCCCCGAGAGATGGAAATGCTATGGCCATGATCGCACCGCCCAACCACAACACGACGATCGCGCCCGCGCCCGAGACGGCGGCCAGATAAACGGTATCCCCCGCCCCGCGTAGAGCGCCGGTATAGATCGTTCGAGCCGCATGGAACATCTGATAGACGGCGGCGAAGATCAGGATATCCGCTCCCGCTTCGATCACGCCCCGGTCTCGTTCGGGATCGGTGGTCCAAAACGCCATCAGCTCGTATCGGAACAAAAAGAAACATAGCCCCACGAGGCCCATATAGATCAGGGAGACTCTCAGACACACGTCGGTTTGTTTCATCGCCAGGTCTTTTTTCCCATGGCCGATGGTTTTTCCGACCGCCGCGGTGAGCGCCGTTCCCATCCCCACAACCGGCATGATCGAAAGGCTCGTAAAGGCGAGGACCGCGCTCGTGGCCGCCAGCGCCTCGGTGCCGAATCGCCCGACCAACCCGACGAGAATCACGCCCCAGAGAGCGACGTTCACCATCAGACCAAATCCGGCGGGAAGTCCGAATCTCAGCAAATCCATCATCTTGCCGAAGTGAATACGGAGCGCCCGCCTGGACTCGAATCGCGCATTGATGCGACCGCTCAGGAAGACGACCATATTAATCCCGGCCGCGACGGTAATTCCGCTAAATGTTCCCCAGCCCGCCCCGGCGATTTCCAGCCTGGGAAAACCGAATTTTCCGAAAATCAGGACATAATTGGCGACGATGTTGACGACCTGACCGCACAACGAGGAGAACAGTGTGATAATCGGCTGATGGATGCCCATAAAAAACTGGCTGCTCGCCCAGTTAACCACGGCGATAATCTGGGCGTAGAGGATGATACGAAGATAGATCACTTCCATCTCGATAATCGCGGGAGGCTGGCCCATCATTTTAAAGAGCAATGGGGCCATCGGCCACATGATCGCAACGACGGCTACAAAATACGCCAGTCCCAGGTAAATCGCCTGCCAGTAATAATTCGCACAGGCCTTCCGGTCGCCTCGGCCCAGGCTTTGGCTGACAAACGTGTTCAGACTCGTCATTGCGCCGATAGCAAAGCCGCCGGGCAGAAAGCTGGCAAATCCAGCCGGAAGAATCGCCGCTAGTGCGTTTGTCCCCAGGCGGGAGACCATGAACCGGTCCACGAACTGCATAATCGTGAAAGAAATTGTTGTGACGACCATCGGCGCCGCCAGACGCAGCATATACTTTAGCGAGGTCACATCGAGGTCTGTCGTTCCGATTTTATCGTTCGTCATTGGCGAACGTTCCATTAAATGAAAACAGGATATCAGGATGCCAGGTTATCAGGTTATCAGAAGGCAGGATATTAGGGGATCAGAACATCAGGAAAAAAACTTCGCTCACGTCAAAGTCCACCTGATATCCTGATAACCTGATCTCCACTACCTGATCTCCTGATAGTCTGATTCCCTCATACATCTTACTCTTTTATATTCAATTTTTTAGAAAGCGTTTTTGCGGTGATTCCCACAATCTTAACCCGCTTAACGGGATTGGTTTTTCCGGAGAGGATACTCACGGCGTTTTTCTTCACGCCCAGTTCCTTTGCGAGAAACTTAAGCAAACATTGATTGGCCTTACCTTTCTCCGGCGGTGCGGCGACTTTGACTTTCAACATCCCGTCGAGCAGGCCGCAGACCCGTGTCGATCCGCTGCTGCCGGGCACAATTTTAGCCGTGAAGACAACCCCCTCGTCGTTTTCTTGAATCGTCAGATTCGTCATATTAATGGTTATGTGCGGTCCACCATATTATCGGATGGATGGCAATCGGATCGTCAATCGTTAAATACTTTCGCGCAGGTTCGCGCCGATCGCTAACTGCACGTATTTTTCAATCTGCTCGGCCAACATTCCCAGCGAAGCGATTTGAAAATCTTCGTAATGCCCCGGTATCAAATCGCCTTCCAGCGTTCGCTTGAAGATTTTCAGGCGGATCACAGAGGGCGTCCCTTCGGCCCTGGTGAAGTCGCTGTCTTTATGTTCGGTCAGCTCGACGCGCCAGTCTTCACTGATGAAGACCAGGCACTTACCGGTAAAAACCGCCATCGGAAAATAATCCTGAAGTAACGTCAGCGTTTCCATTCGTCACCTGTTCATTCACGTCTTTGCCGTTATATTACCAAAGGCGTTGGAAAATGCACTCCTTTATTTATTCGGCAAAGATAAAAATGATTATTTCCCGTTGAACCGCTTTGTCGGGATAAGCGTAGCAACCATAAATAAAGACGTTACATGTACATAGTTCGATATGAGACGGTAAGTTATGGCATATCGTAGAATCAAAGGTATTCCCGGTTTGGTGTACGAGCCTGAGTTGAATCAAACACCAAGCAAGCATCCATGCAAAGATTGTTCCTGTTGCCAATGGTGCAGCGACAGCCGGTGCCGACAGTGCCTGAAAGGCAAAAAGAAAAAGTCTTCAACAGATAAAAGCTAAGCAATACGTCCTGCCCAAAATCTATTATTTGCCCAAACCGTGTAATTTTCGCCAGGCGTCCATCGTTCGTGTCAGGTTATCATGGGCGTCGCCGCCGATGCCGTAGCCCTGGAAACCGATCGGCCCGGTATAGCCGCATTCGTAGAGCGTTGTGAGGAATCGCCGCATGTTAAACGTGCCGCGGTCCAGCGTCTGGATCAAAGTCTTCCAGTCTTTACCGCCGCTGTCGGCGCCGTTGATGGTGACCACGAATAAGTGGGGCATCGCCTTTTCGATGAGCGATTTCATGTTTTTCTCGTCATCAATCCGGAGCCAATGACACAGATTGAAGGTCGCGCCGACGTTTTTGCGATTCACTTTCTTCACGATCCTCAGGCTATCTTCCACGCGTTCGAGCCAGAAGGCGTAATGCGGATAGAGCGCGATTCGGAGGTTGGCTTTCTCAGCTTTATCGGCGATGTCCCGAATGATTTCCACGGCGCGTTCGTCGCCTGTAGGATCGGAAGGTTTTAGCTTCTTGCTCTGGAGGAAGAGCCAGAGCATCCCGTTACTGCCTTTCATGACCTCGATCGCATCGAGTAATTCCGGGCCGTACGCCGGCTGATCGGGATCGATGTTAATACCGAGGTAAACGCTGAAAAGTCGCAGGTCGTGCTCGTCCAGTTCTTTGGCCATCTCGGCAAGATGTTCACCTCCGCGGGAACTAATCCCGTCGTATCCCAATTCTTTAAGCATGGCGACCTGTTCTTTAAGCGTTTTATGCTTCTCATCAGTAGCGGCGTTGTCAAATGCGAAAAACGGATTCGGCCCCGCCGGTTCGATCCGGATATTACGATACGCCACCGGCCCATGATCGCCTTGCAACATGAGCGGTCCTTTCGGTTTCTCGTCGTTATACGTACTGGCCCTCGTCGGTCCCGTCAATTCGACATCTGCATGTACAACATCGCCGTTATGGATCACTTTTTCAAACCGGGCATTCGATAACTTAGTCCCGGTTTCATTGAATCGCGGCGCCCTGAAGATCACATCGAATGTCTGCCACTGTCCCGGCGGCTTGGATGCGTTTACTCGTGGCGAATGGCCTTCAAAACCTTTTGGATTTTTGTTGTTATCCCATCGCTGGTAAATCCCGCCGCACTCGATTCCGGGATAATCGGATTCCTTTTGCCAACTATCGAAGACCTGTATTTCATAGCGCCCCATGAAATACACGCCGGAATTCGAATCCTTCGAGACCATGAATTCGACATGCGCCTCAACATCTCCGAATTCGCCCTTGCTGAGAAGGTTGGATGTTTTACCCGTCGGACCGTTGACGATAATTCCCGTTCCCGGGTTGGTGCTTATTAATTTCTCGTTCTGTGGATTCTTAAACGCCTCACCCACAACCTGCCATTGCCCCGTCGGCTCGCGCCACGCCGACAAATCGTCGCCCGTTAGAGAAACTGCCCTCGTTGATGATATCCAGGCTAAACCCCAAACAAGCATCAGAATTATACAATTTCTCAGTTCTTGCCGTTTCATGCGCCATCCCTTCCCAATAGTCAATCGTCACTATTCAATAGTCAATCCTAAAGTCTCCACGGACTTCGCATGGCCCGCGAGAGCATCCGGTTGGCCTGCTTGTCGTTGATGAATTGTTCCTTCTCCGGGTTCCATCGGAGCTTTCGACCTAAGAGCATGGAGATGTTGCCGATGTGGGCGATGGTGAAGCATCGCTGGCCTATCTCGGGCGGAAAATAACAGTCTTTTCTTGATTTGACGCAATCGAGGAAATTCCGCTGCTCGCCGCCTTTGCAGGTATAGAGATGGATTTCGTTCGGACCGATTACCGAATCCAGAATGGATTTGGGCTCGGCTTGGAGTTTACCACGCCAACCGTGATTGCCGATCCATCCTTCGGTGCCCTCGAATCGCAGGCTCGGCGTGCCCGATGTCACGATCAGCCGCACGTCGTCGGCATATTTATATTCAATGTGATATTCGTAGGCCGTGTTATAAAGTCCATCCTCCCAGAACTTACCTTTACCCTCGACTTCCACTGGCCCGGTATGCTCGGTGTTGTTGCCCCACTGAGCCCCGTCGAGCAGGTGCGCTCCCCAGTCGGTCAACATGCCGCCGGAATAGTCCAGTATCCAACGGAAGTTCCAATGAATTCGATCTTTGGTATAAGGCGCCCACGGGGCCGGGCCGAGCCACATATCATAATCGAAACCTTCCGGAACCGGCATCGGCTCGGGATTGCCGGGCGTCTCTGGACCGCTGGGCAATTCGACGCGAATCGTATGCACCTTACCGATCCGACCGTTACGCACCAACTCGCACATACGATGATACACATCCACCGAACGATCTTCCGTGGACCATTGAAAAACACGCCCGTAACGTTTCATCGCGTCGCACAGTGCCCGGCCTTCGGCAATGGTCAGTGTTGGCTTTTCACACTCGACATCTTTACCCGCTTTAGCCGCGGCGATCGATATCGGGACATGCCAGTGGTCCGGTGTCGAAATCATCACGGCGTCGATATCACTCCGCGCGAGGACCTCGCGGAAATCTTTATAAGTGGCGCAATCGGTATTTCCGTATTTCTTATTGACGGCCTCTTGTCCCTGCTTGAGATGAACGGGATCCACATCGCACACGGCGACAGCCTGGGCATCCGGCTGAGAAAGAAAGCTTTTTAGATTCACGCCGATACCGTGACTGCCCGTGCCGATGAATCCCATCGTAATTCGTTCGCTGGCCGGGACAGTCCCGGCCCTGCCCAGCGCCGAAGGACGAACGAGGTACGGCAGGGCCAGGCTTGTTGTGCTCAGCACCGCTGCCTGCCTGAGAAAAGACCGACGTGAAATTGATCGATTCATTTGCGTTCTCCCTAAAGGCTTAAAAGCCTAACGTTTCTTTGACATAAGCCCGGCTCATCCTGAGACTCTCCCGCAGGGGCCGGGTGGGTTTGAAGTTGCGTTCATGGGCAAGCTCGATCACGGCATCCCCGCAGAAGTTGACGGCGTGCAGGGCTTTGCCGATGGCAACATAGTCCATGTCACCCTCGCCTACGGCTTCGGACCACGTTCCGTCGGTGTTTTGGTCTCGGATATGCAGAAACACAATACGCTCGCCGTGCGTTTCGATGAAAGTCACCGGATCGACGCCGCCCCGCACGAGCCAGTTGAGATCAGGTCCCAGCTTAACCTCCGGAATCCGTTCGAGCGTCCCTTTCAGATCGTGCATGTCTTTTTCGAGTTCGTACGTGTGATTATGCAGATTCAGTTCAACGCCATTGTCGTGACAGAGCTTGATGACCCGGCGCAAGAGTTCCGCCTGTGCGTCCAACTGTTCTGCGGTTTTGGCTTGCGGCGTTCGACCGACGGACGTGCCCAACGTCCGCCCGCCTAACTTGGCTAATCGCGTCACGACAATACGGGCGTCTTCAAAGACGGCTTCATGCTGTTTTCTATCCCACATCGCGCCACCGAAGGACGTGCCGATAACGGGTAAATTGTGTTCCTTCGAGAGGGCTCCAATGCGCTCGACGGCGTCGGGGTATCGCAACGCCGTATGCATCAACTCGATGCCATCCAGATCCGCGTAACGCATATCGACGAAAATCTGGTCCAGCACGGGATAGATATCGTAGTTCGGTTGTGTGGCTGCATAGACCCAGGGGTGGCCCCCGACAAGTACTTTTTTCTTCGATTTTGCACTATTTAGCTTACGATGACAACCCGATCCGAGAATCTCGCCCGTCGCCGCAGCTAACGCAACAGCCGCTCCGGAACCGAGAAAGCGACGTCGATTCAATATCGTGGTTTTTTTCATTCTCTATTTTGCTCCCAAAAGTGCCCTAAGTGCGATGATTTAGAAGGACAGCAAAAGCTGCCAGATATACGTATTTCCGAGGGCGTCGATGTCCTCCCAGATTCTTTGCACCATCGCCGGGTCGCCGGTGATTTCGGGCAGGTCTTTAACGCGCTGCTCCCATGGGAAACAGACGCCGGGCTTGACGCGCGGCGTTGTGCGGCCCGCTATACCTTTGACTTTCTTGCGTGACTCCACCGACGAAGGCAAATCGCACGGCGGCGTGTCGGTCGGCGCTTTGAAGCTGCCGGACGAATAAACACCGTGCTCGCGGCAGACCTCCGTCATCATCTTCATGTTCTCGATGCTGGTATCGTTTTGCATAATCGCCCCGGCGTCCATGATATAGCCGCCGTCCTTGGCGACCTCCTTGATAACTTTCAGGCAGAAGTCCCGCGTTTCTTCAGGCGTGCCCCAGCTTAATATCCTGTTCGGGATGCCGCCGCTGATAGCGAATTTATCGTGCAGTTTGCGATGGACCTCGAAGATGTCGTCCTGATCGCAATGGAAAACGATGCTCCGGTTCGGCAGCTCGCGGAACGTATCGAAGTGATACTGCCACCGGCCCTCGGCATAAAAGAGGGTCTGGTGGCCGTTCTTCCAGAATTCTTCGATGCAGGGTTTGAGCGTCGGCCAGTAATGGGACGCGAATTGTTTGGGATTGAAGAAGGGCACGCACCCGCGGTGCATCCAGTAGCCGATGGGGACGTGGTTCGTGGGATCGGCGGTCGTCAAACCCACGTGCACGAGGTGCGGTATGAGGGCTTCGCACGCTTTGAGCACCTTCTTGGGCTGCGTCTCCATATCATGTACCAATCCAAGATAGCCTCGCATCTTATCGGCGATGATATCGAAGGGCGCTTTGAAGATACCGGCGATGGCCGAGCCGACGCCGCACTCGGTTTGCAGCCGGGCAACCTGCGGGCCGAAGGCGTAGAAGTATTGCATCATCGCCATGGCGCTCTTAACCAGTGCGAGGTTGTTACGATAGGTGGAAGGCTCTCCAATCTTACTCACCTCGGTGGACACACGCGGCAGCCAGGTATTATAGAGAAAGCCGGTGGGATCGTCGATCAGATCATCGTATTCATCCGCCTTCATGAAAGCCTTTTCTTCGGGCGGCTCGATATAGTTGAAGCCGACCGTATGCGGGATGCCGACGCCGGGGATACCATAATAGCGCAGCCCACCCGCCTGCACCAGGCCCGTCCAGACGTAAACCATATTAGCGACCACCGCGTCCCAGCCGAAATCCTTCGCGCACCTGACGGCGGCCTCGAAGGCCATATTGTAATCGTGAGCGACATCCTGACACGTGTACCCGGCGTATTTCGCCGTAAACTCAGCCACAAACGGTCGAATCGGGATCATGTCCGGCTTCTCGTTCCGCATCGCCGTGATATAACGCTTCGTCCGTTCGGTGTATAATTGTTCCATAGATTTGGCCATTGTTCTTCGCTCCTTTTTTGTGTCGATAACTTTGATTTACAAACGCAATCGTTGCCCATAAAAATACCCCAACTCACTCGAAACATCAAGCAATAAGATGGTGCCTGCGAGACACGATTTTCTGACATTGCTTTGTTGGACGTCTGACGCTATTATCTTTGTTTTAGGAGATACATAATGGATTACGTGACAAAACGGTTTAATTTGGTCTTGGTG
>JAFGTG010000382.1 GCA_016934255.1 Sedimentisphaerales bacterium | reverse complement strand
CCGCTTCTCACACACCGCGTTGCAAATCCCTTGCAGCAGATGTGTTTTACCGACCCCGTGTCCTCCATGAACGAACAGCGGATTAAACGTTGTTTGTTGCTCATTCACAATCACCTTGGCGGCGTTATAAGCCAGCTCGTTCGATGAGCCGACGACAAACGTATCCAGATGAAACTTAAGCTTATTTTTCTGATAACCACTCTTTGACGACAGAGGAGAAGACGAAGGAATTTGTCCCTCGCCCATCGTTCGTCGTCCATCGTCCCTCCTCCGATTTCCGGTACGGGCCTGCCTTTGACGGCCGGCCAGGTCCGGATTTATGGCGAAAGTCACCTGCACATCCATACCCGTTACCGTTTGGACGGCCTCGCGAATCTCGTTCAAAAAATGGTTTTCAATCCAGTTCGAGATGAAAGGATTGGGTACACTGACTTTCACATATCCGTCCGTCAGCGCCAGCTTGGTTGAATTCTTGAACCAGATCCGATACTTCTGCTGCCCCACTTTCTCGGCAAGCGCCTCGTTGATCGATTCGATCACCTGAGCCGCTGCTTGTTCGTCATGCAGCGATCTTTTCTCCGCCTCGATATTCCTCGAACTCCGGAGACTGGATCGACGCGCGACAATTCCGTCATCCGTGACTGTACCCTGCATTCATTGACTCCTTTGTCGATAGCGGATATGGTGATGGTCATTATCAATCCATCGATACATCTGCACATCCACGTATCAAGTACCGAGCCTCAAGTATCCGCGATTCGGCGCTGAGAATCAAACGTCTTTTGAGGAATTTCTTTTCCACTTGTCAGAGGTGGCTGTCTTGGTTGACTTTGCGCGAGAAAAAAAAATGTTCTTCACAGGTTTTGCACAATACGAGAGTGCATTGTGGAAAACTTGTGAATTGTATTTTGCTTCATATCCTCAATTTCAGTTCTGGCATGAGCTATTTTATCAGAAGGATATGTCCACTTCCTCTGTGAGCGGGCTATACCACTCAGGTCGCTCCGGCTTTTCGGGAGAATCGAGCAGCTTGCGCCATGCTTCGTCGGTGAGACGATCATTCATCGGATGTTTGAATTCGTAATAGCTCAACACCGGCCCCGCGGTCAAGAAAATCGAACCGTCGGTATTCGGGCAGGCGACGACGATCAGATCGACGTTGCCTACGGCTTCTTCGATGACCGTACGTTCCACGGCCGATGTGTGGACGTCCGCTACGAGAGTCGTTTTCAGCGCGATGTCTTCAGTTCCTGTGAGGATCGAATCCAAGGTTGCGGGCAGGGATTTGATAAATTGGCAGTCTTCGGTTGAAAGCGGTTCGTTTGTGAGTTGCTTGGAAACCATCTCGATGATTCGCTGGAGCATTGTCTCCAGTTCGTCGAATTGCCAGCGGGCTTGTGTTGTCAAAACATTGAGATCATCCAATCCCCTTGAGGTCATTCGTGTTTGGGCCAACAGTCGTCCCCAGAAAACAGGGATCGGTTCAATATATCCCGGAGGTGGAGGCGTTGGCCTCGGCGCACTACCTCCCGCTGTATAGCTTTGCTTGGCGTACAGGATAGTATCGTGGCGCAATTGGGTCCAGGAGATCAAGGCGGTATGAAGTTGATGGCGTTGCCAGGCTTGTGTCCGCATGAAGTTCGGATACCCTTCGGGCAGATCTTCCAATAGAGCCTTTACTGTATAAAGCCAGGACCAATACAAATTGGTATTCCATTGATCCGAACTCAAGGCGTCGAATTCGTCTTTCATTTCACCGAATTGTTGCCAGAACAGACGATAGTCTGTGTCTCTTTGTTCAATCAGGATCTTTAAAGCCTCATGCGATCCGAGTACCGCCATCACGTCCAGACCTCTCACATAAGCCCGGCATAAACCTCCCATGCCGTCCGATCCGGCGGTGAACGGCGGATGCGTCGAATCATCCAGGTAATCCAGAACCTTGGGAAAGACCAGGTTCTGGAACATATAAGAATCCGGTATAAAACGCTGGCCCATCAGACGCATTCCTTTGGTCTGATCCAGCATCTCGTTGAGCGATTCGTTCGTGATCGGGCTTTCTAATACGCTATTGCCCGTTCCACCGTAGATTTTGGGTGATGGTAATAGGGCCAGTTCTATTTTAAGGGCGAGGAGGGTGTCCTGGTTCGCCAGATCGCTCAAGGCGAAATCGTCCTCAAACACCTGATCCAGTGCCCATAGATAATCGTACGGCGTCAGATCATCCGCTGTACCCATATAAAAGGCCGTCACGGTATAAAGTCGATCCCAGATATCAAGCCCGGTTCTTTCGTCGATTTGGACGTTTTTCAGGGACGTCGCCAAAAAGAAGGCTTGAAGCGTTTGAATCCTGGCGTCGTATTCGCTGATGAGACCACCGGAACCGCCTTTGAGGAGAAAGGCCATGCGACCGTACCACATCAAGGTCTTGAAATAGTGCTTGAGTGGTTCGCTACGCGTGTAGTGTCCTCTTGGGATGTACTGCGAATAATCTTCCTTGTACAAGAAAATATCACTCACGGCAAAACCTTGATGAGCTTCGATTTTATCTAATTCGCTGAGCACCATATCATCCACGAGTGTTGGAATGGATGTATTCGGATCGATGAGCTTTTGTGCCACGGACAGATAAGCGATATTTCGTTGGGCGGCTTCTTTAAGATCGCCATCGAGCTGCTCGAATTGTAGGAAGGCGTCGTTCAGCAACGCTGTGGTGAGATTGTTAATGTCCGGAATAAATTCGCGCTCTTCGACACCTTTGAGCGTTTCGTCGAATTGGAGGTGGTAGAGGTGGAGAAACGTATCGGTTGTGATGAAAAGAGGGACGTCCGAGCTTAATAAGTATTCATAGTACGAAACAATGTTGTCCGCATCAGACCATTGAGTAGGTAGATCGATATGCTTGACGGCAAAACCGTTTCGTCGAATAAGATCCGATACGGGATCTATTGGGATAGTGCCGTCAATCTCACTCAGATTTGTAATGTCGTTCGGATCCAGCGGGAGTGTGTAGCCCGGAGCGTTCGGTTCGATGTGAAATGCATAAGGCTCATAGTACTGCCCAAACGTCAAGGGGGTATAATCCTTAGCGAGGATATCTGTTCCCATTGCCCCTAAAATGCTCGTGCAGAGCAGTCGTAAGGCGATTTTGCTTCTCGCTTTCATGGTTTTGTGCCTTTCTTATGCTCGAACATTTCACGATACGCAATTATTGTTCCTGGCGTGGATTCGAATTCTTCCCCGCCGAGACATTCATTGTTCCCTGTCTGGGCATGGCAATCGTACCGGTTCTGGCGACGCTCTTGATGCCGTAAGGCCGGCATACGTCGATGAACGCCTCGATCTTTTCTTCGGGCCCGCTGACTTCGATCATAACGAATTTCTGACCGATGTCAACGACTTTACCTTTGAACATTTCGATCAACGAAAGGATTTCAGGGCGTTTTTCCGGCGGCGCCGAAATGGCAATCAGCATCAAATCGCGTGCGACGACCGGTTGGCCGACAAAATCCTGGACCTTAACCACCGGGACGACCTTGGCCAACTGCTTGCGTACTTGTTCGACGACTCGGTCGTCGCCGACCACCACGATCGTCATCCGACTTAACTGAGGATCTTCCGTTCGACCAACGACCAGGGAATCGATATTGAAGTCGCGAGCGGCAAACATGCCCGCGACGTGAGCCAGAACGCCGGGTTTATTTTCAACTAATGCGCTGATGATGTGTTTCATGATTTAACTTCCTTCTTACAAAAATCAAAATAGTGGAAAACGCTTCAGGCAAATGACTTTCTCAAATTTTGCATTTTACATTTTGATTTTTGCATTTAGATTAGCCTTTCCAATATGTCAAGTCCGTCCATTTCGTTCAGGCTCTTACCGGCTGGAACCATCGGCCAGACGTTTTCTTCCGGCTCGACCCTGAAATCGATTACACAGGGCCGTTTCTCTTTGAGCATTTGTTCGATCGCTTTCGGAACGTCGGCCTTCTTCTCGACTGTCATCCCAACGGCTCCGAAGGCTTTCGCGATGGCTTCATAGTCCGGATTTTTCAAATAACTCTTGGAATACCGTTTACCGTAGAAAAGTTCCTGCCACTGTCGAACCATCCCCATATATCCGTTGTTCAGAATGCACACGTTGATGGGCAGGTTGTGCTCGACCGCCGTGGCCAGCTCCGTTATCGTCATATTGAAGCTGTGTTCGCCGTCAATATCAATAACCGTAGCCTCGGGCATGGCGATCTGAGCGCCAATGGCGGCCGGAAGACCGAAACCCATCGTCCCAAGCCCGCCGGAGGTGATAAGTTGTCGGGGCTTGATGAATCTGTAGAACTGGGCGGCCCACATCTGGTTTTGGCCCACGCCGGTTGTGACGATGGCCTCGTTGTTCGTCTGACGGCAAAGCTCCTCGATGACGTACTGGGGCTTTATCATCGATGCTTTCTGGTCGTAGCGGAACGCAAATTTCTTCTTCCACTCGGCGATCTTGTCGAACCATGCTTTTCGTTCTCGATATTCGACCTGTCCGGCCAACTCGCTCAGAATGACTTTGGCGTCCCCCACGACGGGGATGTCCACGTGGACGTTCTTCGATATGCTGGACGGATCGATATCGAGATGAATGATTTTTGCATGGGGCGCAAAGGACTGGATTTTGCCCGTCACCCGGTCGTCGAAGCGGGCGCCGACGGCAATTAATAAATCGCATTCCTGGACCGCATAGTTTGCGTAAGCGGATCCATGCATACCGAGCATGTCGAGAGATTCCGGCTTTCGCTGATCGTAGCTGCCCAATCCCAGAAGCGTCATCGTCACGGGGATATGTGCTTTCTCGGCCAAGGCCCTTAACTCTTCGCTGGCGTTGGCGGCGATCACACCGCCACCGACGTAGAGAACGGGCCTTTCGGATTTGTTGATTGTATCCGCGGCCGTGGCTATCTGTCGGGCGTGCCCTTTGGTTCGGACGCGATAGCCGGGCAGATTCATCTCCACCGGGCCGTCTATGCTGCATTTGGCGACCTCCACGTCAACGGGAAGATCGATCAAAACCGGGCCGGGGCGCCCGGTTGACGCGATGTGAAAGGCTTCCTTGACGACACGCGCGACGTCTTTAACGTCTTTGAGAATGCAGTTATATTTCGTGACCTGCCGTGTAATCCCGGTCGTATCCGCTTCCTGGAAGGCGTCGTTCCCAATCAATTCCGTGCGAACTTGGCCCGTGAAGGCAACCAATGGAACAGAATCCATCATCGCCGTTGCCAACCCGGTGACTAAGTTGCAAGCTCCGGGACCGCTGGTTGCAACGACAACGCCAACTTTACCGCTCGTTCGAGCGTAGGCGTCGGCCATGTGGCACCCGCCTTGTTCGTGGCGTGGAACGATGAATTTGATCGGTGCATCATACAATTTGTCGAACAGGGGCAAGACGACGCCGCCGGTATAGCCGAACATTGTGTCGACGCCTTGCTCAATGAGCGAATCGACGATGATCTCGGCGCCTGTTTTCTCATTTTTTGTTTTTTCAGACATGTTTGTTCTCCAAAGCTTTTCGCTGATTATCTGATTGACTGCTGGATAGGAAGGGGGACCGCCGGATACTGAATACAGTGCATCCAAAAGAGGCAAAACCTTGGCCCCGGTATAACCGAAGATGGTATCGACACCGAGTTCAAGTAGAGTTTTGACAATGATTTGCGCGCCGTTTGCTTGCAGAGGTTCAGAGGCACAATGAGCAATATTGCCCGAAGGGGAGGTAATAGAACGCATTTTTTCAGTCTCCTGACAAACATCATGTTATCCCAACGCTTACGGCTTTCTTTGGTTTCCCGATAGGGCCAATTGAGAGACACCGAATCATCCCAATCTACCACTATGGACATAACAGCTTTACCGTAATGCCGTTACCACCCTGACTTTCAGGGTATATCAGGTTCGTATTTGCATGTTTTCATACAAATACAAGAATATTATATCAACATCGCTCTCCTGGTTCAATATTTTTCGGCAAAATATGTAAACTTCCGTAAAAAATTGTCCTGTTTTAACACAAACAAAGACTTTTTTGAGCCGTACAGGAGAAATAACTGGCCAAAAAACGAACGACTGTTACAATCGTCGTCGAAAGAAATTTTTGGAGAATTCCTATGTGTGATAAATGTGGTTGCCATCAGACCAATACCGATCAGAGTGTTCAAGACAGGGTCAATGACGCCATCGAAGCGATTCGCGGAGGTTTGCAGAGTCATGGAGGTGATGTCGAACTGGTGGGTATCGATGAGGATAATACCGTGCGAGTGCGTTTGCAGGGGGCTTGCCAGGGGTGCCCCGGGGCGACGATGACGATGAAGATGGGCATCGAGAGAATTCTCAAGGAAAGAGTGCCCGAAGTTAAGGAAGTCGTCGCCGTAAACTAATCCCGTCGTCCCATAAAACACTGT
>JAFGTG010000381.1 GCA_016934255.1 Sedimentisphaerales bacterium | reverse complement strand
TGTGGGTCTTTTTCGAGCCCGACGATTTCAAGCTCCGTTCTTTTGGCTAATTCATATGCAAGACGTCCTTCACCACAATCCAGAACCAGGGCGTATCCCTTTCGAACTTGACTTTCGGCTAATATTTTCTCCGCGGCGGCATTGTACGTTTGAGTGAGCAAATCATCTGGATACGGATTCTGCACCATTTTGGAGCTGATTTCTTTGGCTGCTGCGACCTCACTCTTGCCAAAGCAGTAAATAGGTCCTTTGTCGCTACTCACGAGAAGATAGCCATTGGAAGCAGCCAGCGCAACTGCCGTGCCGTCTATTTTATTCGTCCACATTTCGTCGCCGGTCTTGCTATCAATGCCTATGACGATCCCTTCGCCCCCCGTGAACACGACATCGCCGGCCAGCACGATCGAACGAAGGCCCATGCCCGGATAACGCCACTGGAAGCTGGAGCCTTTCAATCGCTTCTCTTCCGAATTGGCATGATTGATCTTCTTCGTCAATTCAGCTATTTGCCTGTTGAGTTCAGTCTCATCGCCAGAGCCAAGTTTCTTCTCGAGTGCTTCCAATTCGGTTTGCCAGGCTTTTCTGTTTTCCGTCAGTTGGCTCACCTTCTTGACAGCCTCCGCATGAGCCGCCCGATTGATCGCGTAGATTCCCTGTTCCATCACGATATAAGAAAAATCCCGCGTCACGGTCATATCCATCCCCGGAAACCACGCGAAGGCATCGCCCTGCTGCTTTCCGGTCCGGGCATCATAAGCGACTTTATGAGGCTCGCCCGAATAGTCCACGCCGGAGATCAACCGGTCCTCATCCAACAAGGCCCACGTCCCGCCCCGCTTGGCGCCGGGAGAGGCGTAGAAAAGAAACTTGCCCGTTTGACGGTCGAACGCCGCTGGCATGGCGCGACCGGACGGAACGTACACAACGTCTTCGGACGCCAGCATGTAACCGTGTGGTGATATCCCACCGTATTCCAACTCGTGGGCACGGTCTCCAATCGTATCGTTCATCCAAACCACCGAGCCGTCCTCAGCCTTAAGGGCGCAAATATACAATCCCTCGTAAGGGAAAATCCCCGCGGCGAAATAAACGATTCCCTCGTCAACTAAAACACCCGTTCGAACGGGCCAGAGCGAGATCATTCTGCCGTTGCCGATGACCTTTTCGTCGGTGGGTCCGGCGCGATATCTCCACACAAGCGAGCCATCATCACTGTCGAGGCAATACACATAACCATCGTCGGAGCCGACAAACACTTTGCCGCCATCAACCGCGGGCGCGAAACGAACCGGTCCCTCGGTAAAAAATTCCCATCGTATCCGTCCGTCGCTCACATCGATTGAAGTGACCTTGTCCGTGGTACAGGAGCCGAAATAAGCATACCCATCCGCAACGACCACGTGATAGGCATTGTCGTTATGCATTCTGGGCAATTCCTCGGAAGGCATTGGCCAGGCGGGTTTAGGCGGATGCAAAGGAGTGTACGTCCAGTGCAAAAAGAGTTTGGGTCCGATGGTTTCCGGACTCACTCCACTGCGCGCCGGATCGGATCGGTACATCGACCAATTCGCCGCACCGGCTACAGAGGAAAATACACACAAAATGATCAATCCCAAAGAGATGATAGGTGTGCTGTGACTCGTCGTGATCTGCCGTTTCATTGGATGGCTCCTCTTCTCATTTGCGATTTACAAATTACGATTTTCTAAAGGGTTGCTGTCGGACCAACCCTCTTAATCATAAATCATAAATCATAAATCGCAAATAGAAAATTCACCTATTTCCGAACGAGCTGTCGATCCTCTTCGCGGCGCCGGTTGATGATTTCCTCGGCGAGTTTTGCAGGGACGCGGGCATAGCGGGCCATTTCCATCGAGAAGGTGGCCATTCCCTTGCTCAAGCCGCGAACCACCGTGGCATAGCCAAACATCCCGGCCAGCGGAACTTCGACCCTCACAACAGTGTAATTCCCCCGGGCTTCGGTCTCAAGAATAATGCCTCGGCGAGAGTTAAGATCCCCCACAATCGGACCCTGGAATTCGGTCGGCATTTCCACTTCGACCTTCATGATCGGCTCCTGCAGGCAGGGTCGGGACTTCTTGAAGGCTTCGATAAACGCATCTCTTGCCGCGATGCGGAAAGCCATCTCGCTCGAATCCACCGCGTGATAGGTACCATCGTCGAGGCACATCTTACAACCGACAATTTCGTATCCGGCCAGAGGCCCCTTCTTCATGGCCGCCTGGAATCCCTTATTCACCGCGGGGATGTACTCGCTGGGAATCCGTCCCCCGGTCACATTGTCCTCGAATTCGTAGGTCGTTTCATCCTCCTGGGACAGCGGGATGAGTCGGCCGATCACGTGAGCATACTGGCCGGAGCCGCCCGTCTGCTTCTTGTGGCGATAGTTAAATTCGGCTTCGACGGTTGGGGCCTCGCGATAGCTCACGCTCGGCGCGCCGACCGTCACTTCCGCCTTGAATTCCCGCCGCATTCGCTCGATATAAACGTCCAAATGCAATTCTCCCATCCCGGCGACAATCGTCTGGCCGGTCTCCGGATCGCTGGAAACGCGGAAGGTTGGATCTTCTTTCATAAATCGACTCAAGGCCTTGGCCATGCGCTCCTGATCGGCGGAACTGGCCGGTGTGATGGATAAACTAATCACCGGATCGGCGACAAAAATGCTCTCTAACGAATAATTGATGCCGTTGCCGCAAATCGTATCGCCGCTGGCGCAATCGACCGCCAACAGGGCCACAATATCCCCCGGCCCGGCGTCCTGAATATCTTCGCGGTCGTTGGCGTGCATGCGAACGATACGCCCGATACGCATTACCCGATTCGTTCGGGCATTGCGATATTGCTGCCCTTTGGCCAGACAACCCTGATAAACACGAACATAACTGAGCTGGCCGAAGGATTCATCGACGATCTTGAAGACCATCGCCACGAGCGGTGCATCCGGATCGCTTGCCAGTGGAACCTCGGTGCCTTCATTGTCGTGATCACGGGCGAAGCTGGAACGGTCCATCGGGCTGGGCAGATAGTCACAAACCGCATCCATGAGCGGCTGAACGCCCTTGTTCTTGAACGCCGAACCCATCATCAGCGGCACAATATCACGATTGATCGTGGCCTCACGAATGGTCCGGCGGATCATCTCTTCATCGATGGGCTGCTCTTCCAGGAGCATTTCCATCATCTCATCGTTGAACATACAAAGATCATCGAGCATTTTATGACGTGCCTGTTCGGCGGCTCCCGTGTATTCCAGCGGAATCGGCCCGCGAATGACCTTTTCGCCGTCTTTGCCCTGGAACTTTATCGCTTCCATCGCAATCAGATCGATAACGCCCTGGAAGTCTTCGCCGACCCCCATATGGATCTGAATAGGTACGACGTTGAGTCCAAGCTTTTTCTCCAGATCATGATAGACACGGTCCGGATCGGCGCCGACGCGGTCCATCTTATTGACGAAGGCAATCCGCGGGACGCGGTAGCGTTTCATCTGCTGATCGACGGTGATCGATTGGCTCTGAACGCCGCCCACGGCACAGAGGACCATAATCGCCCCGTCCAGTACACGCAGGGAGCGTTCCACCTCCACGGTAAAATCCACGTGGCCGGGCGTATCGATCAAATTAATGCTCTGATCGTTCCAGGTAACCTGAGTGGCGGCCGAGGTAATCGTGATGCCCCGTTCACGCTCGAGGTCCATAAAGTCCATTGTCGCTCCGCCTTTTTCGTCATGAACTTCCTGCATACGATGAATCCGACCCGTGTAATATAAAATGCGCTCGCTCAGCGTTGTTTTGCCGGAGTCGATATGCGCCGAAATACCAATATTTCTGATTCTTCTAATCTTTTCCATTTTTCCTTTAAACCACCTTTGCCATCAGACATCACATCTTATCGTACCACCGGATTCGATCATGACCGGGAAACCTACACTGTCTCGTCATTCAGTGAATCCCTCATGATCCTATGAAGTGGATAACATAAGGAGTGAAAAGTACGAACACCTATAACTACGAGAAATATTAATACTACGGCATTCTATTATAAAAATCAAGTTAATTTTTTCTTTTTTTATAGAATATGTATTTTTTCCCGCCGGATGGATACCAACCGGAGTAAAAAATCAGGCAAATCTTGGTTTATGGGGCTTTTTCTTCCACCCAAACACGTTACAGGCTTTTCAGACTTGTCTCGATCTTTTCGACTTTTTCTCTCGACAGAGGCGCCGGACGCAACTCACCCCGTCTCCAGAGATCGTAACCGCTCAGATGATACAGGCCGCCGGGATGTTCGGATTGACCTATCGGTAGAAGCGCCATCGCATCATCCTCATTGACCAATAGTACGTATTGTGCGTAAGCCTGTGCCCGTTGGGAAAGGATCGTAGCCTCCTCAATGCATTTCAACCCGGGATAGATCAAGTCTTTTTTCTCCTCCAATGATTCAAAGCTGACCGGCGTCAAAAAATAGGAAAAATTCGCTCCAATTAGCTTGGCTTGAGCACTACGGGACTGACGATATTTTAATGAATGTTGAGTATTTGGCTTTGCCTTCTTTTATAAATGAACAGAACGTTAAAACACTCACTTACGATTTTTCGTGTGGTTGCTCTCTATTCTATATGTTATTATAGATAACGGTTTTAAGGTAACCTCGTTTCGGATGAAGAGGTGCTGACGATCACACGAAGCAATCAACTCTAAGGCAATGAAAGGATAGAACGATGCGTAAGGCAAAACGACTTATCGCGATTATCTTAATATTCACTATGACACCGGCGCTCGCATCCCAGCGTTTGTCACGTGTAAGCCAGGCAAAAATGGCCTTAGCGGATAGCATCCAACCCGCTGGAAGCGGTATCTCCGTTAAACCGGAACAACTGGGGCCACACAGCGCAGCAGCAGTTGAAGCCCATCGGCCAACCGCCGGCCAGCTTGGTCCAGCTCACTTCGTCTTGGTCGGGCGCTGTGCATTCCTGCTTCCTGTGGCCGCACCGGGTAAAATCACAATCAATGCTTCTTGGAATCCGACGAACCGAAGCGTCGAAGCTCGAGTTTTTTGCCCCGGTACGAAGGTCCCAGTCGCTCGTACGTCTGGCAAGGGATCTTTGACAGTGACCGTGTCTTGGGTACATACAATAACCGGACCTCGCCCTCAAACGGGTGATTGGATGGTGGAACTACGTCCGATTAGCTCCTTGGACGCCATGGAAAACCAGAGTATTGGACCTCCCGACGGTGCAACGGCCACGGAACCGGAACGTGAACAGGCTGCACATTCTTCCTCCCAATCGATGAGAGTTCACAGCAAGAAAAGTGGGCTCACGCAGACATCCCGGCCTCGACAGCCTGATAAATCCCGAATACAAAAGGAACCGACTCCGTCGCATTTACGTGAAAAGCCCGGCACGGCTATTACACTGACCCAAGGTACGTTAACGGCCAGCGGCCCGGGGCTTGGGGGAAAACCGCTTATTAATATTACTGCTCGTCAGACGGAGTTGAGCAAGGTTTTATCGAACGCTCGGACTGAGCTGGATTCTATCCATTCTTGGCAACTTCAATGGGAAGAAGTCGATATCAAACATGTTCTCGGCGAATGGGCCGTTCTAAACACGGATGATCTTGCGGAAAATATCAAGTCTTTGGAAAACTGGATGGAAGAGGTGCGAAATAAGCGGCAAGAATTCACGACGGCGTTCGAAAACTTCGATCAGAAAAGTAATCAACTCTTCAATTTGCTCAGCTCGGTCATGAAGAGCATGAAAGAGATGCAAGGTGCGGTAACGCGAAATTTATTATAGTCGGAAGCATTGTTCTTATCAGCGCCGAAATAATAAAGGGTGCCTCGAATTTTCTTGCAATATGGCCCCGTCGAATATAAAGTGAGTGGGAATTGATTGAAATGTTTTTGCTTATCGTTGGATTTTACGATGATTGAAATCGTCAATTATAAAAATATAATAAAACAGTATGGCTAAATTCAAAATTCCGAAACAGTAATCATAAGAGGCATACAAAAAATAATTTTAAAAAATCAGCCCTGTTTTAGGCCAATAAAGGCGCTTTTGGGGAATAGTGTAATGGTAGCACGACTGACTCTGGATCAGTTAGTTGGGGTTCGAGTCCCTATTCCCCAGTTTTTTCCTTTTATCTTAAAGATTCGTTTTGTTTCCCTCATATTTATACTTTGTGTCATCAGCATCCGTCACGCAGAAGCCGAAGAATCCCAAAGCCGACCAAAATGGGGAATAGCCGATAAATACAGGGGGGACAAAGGGATCGACAAAGATCCCAACGTGATCTTTATAGAGAACTTCGAGGACAGTTCGCTGGATGCGGTCACGTCTCGTTGGGAAAGCATAAAGAGCACCGAAATGATGTCGTTATCGACGGATACACCCGAGGCGAGTGGAGGCAAGCATTCTCTATTAATGACGCATATCGGAGGTCAGGGGACAGGGGGACATCTATACCGACGTTTGTCACCCGGTTATGAACAGCTTTACGTTCGCTTCTATGTGAAATTCGCACCCGACTGCTATCCGATCCACCATTTTTTTCACGTCGGCGGCTACAATCCTCCGACGCCGTGGCCCCAGGGGGGAGCGGGTATCCGCCCGACCGGTCACGAACGGTTTTCGACCGGCATCGAGCCCCACGGCGAAAAATGGCGATGGGATTTCTACTCCTATTGGATGGGCATGCGTTCGTCGCCGGACAAAAAATCCTGGGGACACGACTTCATCAACGATGAGAACCTGAAAGTCGAGCGAGGACAGTGGACGTGCATCGAATTGATGATGAAAATGAACGATCCCATCACCGAAACAAACGGCGAAATGGCGCTATGGATCGACGGTCGAATCATCAGCCATCTGGGCAAAGGTTTCCCTAAAGGAAAATGGATATGGGACAGTTTTTATCCGAACCCGAACGGCGCACCTTTCGAGGGTTTCCAGTGGCGCAACGATCAAAATTTGAATCTCAACTACCTTTGGGTCCTTTTATACATTACAAAAACCCCGCCGGGTCATATCAGCAAGGTATGGTTTGACGATATCGTCGTGGCGAGAAAGTATATTGGCCCTATCGTTTCCTTAGAGGGCGAATAACGAATCAGGAACTTTCTCAGGTTACTTCTTCGGCTGGCTTTTGACTCGTTTCAACTGTAATCTGCTTTTCTGGTGCAGGTTGTGATGTTTCAACTATTTGGCCGATGAGGTCGATTGGGCTTGTTATAATCTCGTCCGCGTCTTTTTTTTTATCGATTATGGCATAACTTTCGACAATGGCCAATAAACTCAATAGAAAACTCAGCGTGCTTTCCGCCCCCTGATTTGTATTGACGCCGTCGGGAGTAAGACCGTCATTGCACCCTTTCGTTCTAAAATCATAGAGTGGGATACGCAAATCGTTCCGGCCCAGGAACCAGTCAAAAGCTTTTCTTTGCAGCGTTAGAAACCGTTCATCCTGCGTGGCGTCATAAGCGGCCTTAAACATATGAACCATGCCTGCGGCTTCAATGGGTTGCTGATCGAAATTAGCCCTGGTCTCACCCCGTTCGTACCACCCTTTGCAACCGATGAAACTAAAGTGGTCACCTTTATAGGTATTCTCTAAAAGAAATTCACAGGTCTTTACCGCCGTTTTGATGTATTTCTTG
>JAFGTG010000380.1 GCA_016934255.1 Sedimentisphaerales bacterium | reverse complement strand
GATTTCGTCACCATCTCGGATGGGACGAGGATCAAAGACGGCTGCATTATCTATCCAGGTGTGTATATCGGACGGGACGTCCAGATCGGTAGTGATTGCATTATCTATCCCAACGTAACCATTTACGACGGTTGTAAGATAGGCAACCACGTTATAATCAACGCCAATACGGCCATCGGTGAAGACGGCTTCGGCTATGCCACCCACAAGGGAATCCATCATAAAATCCCCCAAACGGGGTCGGTGATTATCGAGGACGACGTTGAAATCGGCACCTGTTGCGGGATTGAACGCGGCACCCTGAGCGATACGGTCATCGGTCAGGGCAGCAAATTGGGCGATTTGGTCACCATCGGTCACGGCACTCGAATCGGCCCATACTGCCTGATGGTCGCCCAGGTCGGCGTAGCCGGATCGACGAACATCGGCCACCATTGCACCATCGGAGGGCAGGTTGGGATTGTCGGGCATATTACGATCGGCAATCATGTGACGATTGGTGCCCAAGCCGGCGTGATTAACAGTATTCCAGACAATAAAGTGGTCCTTGGCGCCCCCGCCGTCGATGCCAATATGGCCCGACGGGCCTATAGCATGATTCAGTATCTGCCGGATATGCGGCAGAACATTCGGGAATTGCAGAATAAAATGAAGCGACTCACGTCAACCGTCGAAACCGATTTGGAAGAGCCGACCGAGGAAAACACGGACGTCGATGTGTAAGAGGCTATCGACCACGAATTTCATCCGGGGCAAGGATCCAACGACAAATGCTAATGAAGCCGATTTCACGGGCCTATTGATTTTCGCAGGATTTTTTCTTGAACGAAATGCGAGAGACGAGACATGATGCACAACGTGTACTGGGTCTTATTGCCGGAGAAGGCCGACTTCCCTTCCTGGTGGCCGGCGGCGCCAGGCGGGCCGGACTCAAAGTCATTTGCCTCGGCCTGGGTGAAACGGCGGAGAAGAGCTTAGCCGGCGAAGTCGATGCTTTTTATCGGGTCGCGCTGGCCCGGCCGGGTGGGTGGATACGGAGACTCAGAAAGCACGGTGTCACCCGCACGATTATGGTCGGACGCGTGTCCAAAGGCCGCCTTTTTACGCCGTGGCGAATCATGCAATATCTGCCTGATTGGCGGGCTTTCCGCATCTATTACTGGCGGCTGCGAGGTAAAACCCGGCTTACGGACTCGCTGTTATCCGCCGTCGCCGACGAGCTGGCGACCGGGGGGATCATATTGGAGAACTCGATTATGTACTGCAAGGAGCATCTGGCAACGACGGGATTGATGACGCGAACAAACGTGCGCCCTTCGGTCAAAGAGGATATCAATTTCGGCTGGGAAATCGTTAAAAAGCTCGGAGAGCTGGACATCGGCCAGGCCATTGCCGTCAAGGAAAGAGAAGTCATTGCCGTCGAGGCGATCGAAGGAACCGCCGCGATGATCGAACGAGCGGGCCATTTATGCCGGTCCGGGGGCTGGACGTTGATCAAAGTGTCCAAACCCCAGCAGGATATGCGATTTGACGTTCCCTGCGTGGGGCCCGATACGATCAGAAGTCTGGCCAAAAACGGAGGGAAATGTCTCGTCATCGAGGCGGAGAAAACCATTGTTATCGATAAACCCCAGACCATCGAGCTTGCCGACGAATTAGGCATCGCGATTCTTGGTTGCTAAGTCATTGGAGTGTCACGAAATCCATACGAAAGTGACAAGGTATGGCGGAATTCCCATTTGAGCTTCGGATTGAAAACACCTCTTCTGAGAGCGGGGAAGAAACGCTGGCCTGCACGGCCTTGATCCGCGCCGTTCCGGGAAGGCGACAGATCTATGATGCCTTATGGAACGACGAACCCGTTATTATTAAAATCTTCTCGCATAAAATCAGCGCCAGACGCCATCTCCATAGAGAGGTCAAAGGATTAACCCAACTGCACGAACGCCGGTTAAACTCGGCCAGGTTGATATTTTATGGAAGGGTTGAAGATGGACGATGGGCCGTTGTTATCCAGAAGATCGTCAATTCGAGGACGGCCCTGGACGTTTTCGAGGCGGCGGATGAACGCCAAAAAACGGATTTAATAATGCACGTGTGCCGGGAGCTGGCCCAACAGCACCGCAAGGGAGTGATTCAAAAAGATCTGCACCTGGAGAATTTTTTACAGGCGGAAGATCGAATCTACACCCTCGATCCCGGCCAAATCCAATTCTATCCGCACGAGGTGCCGAGAAAAAAGAGTCTTTCCCAACTGGGCTTATTAGCTTGTTACATACCCGCCGGAGATGCTTTTTCCGTCGAGACACTCTGCAAAGAATACTTCAAGATTCGAGGCTGGGATTTCGGCCTTTCAGACAAGCACCTGATCGAAAGACTATCGGCACTGGAATACAATAAGGCGATCCGGCATGGATTAAAGAAATGTCTGCGAACGAGTAAGCGGATACGGCGAATCAAAAACGATGAATGGCTTGCGGTGTTCGACAGGAGCTTCGGCGATGAAAGCAACTCCATCGACTTCATAAACCAAATCGACGACCTGATGGATGCCGGGCGGATCCTTAAAAACGGCAATACCTGCTACGTATCGCGTTTCACATGGGCCGATACGGACGTCGTCGTGAAACGCTATAACCATAAAAACCTGGTTCACTCGCTTCGACATACCCTCAAGAGATCGCGGGCCCGTCGCGGATGGTTGCACGCCCATCATTTCGGCATGCGCAGTATCCCAACTCCCAAGCCACTGGCTTATCTTGAGCGGCGTAAGGGTCTTCTGGTTTGGGCGTCCTATCTGGTGACCCAATATATCGAGGGGTCGAGTTTGTATCATTTCCTGCGCGATGAGAATCTACCTCCCGAACGGCATGTAGAAATGAAACAACAGGTGATGGACTTACTCGATCAATTGGGAAAATATCGTATTACGCACGGCGATTTGAAACACACGAATATCTTGATTACGAAAGACGGTCCGACGTTGACGGACCTCGATTCCGTCCGATTTCACAAGTGCCGTTGGATGTACCGAATCCGGAGCGTCAAGGACCGCGAGCGTTTTGATTGGGAATGAAGTCGGCGTCCTTGATTTATTCAATAAGGAGTCTGTACAGCTTCTCACCAAGGACGTCAATATCGAACTTCTCCACGAAGGTACGAGCCGCACGGCCCATCTCTTTTCGGAGTTCAGTATCCCCGATGAGTTCGGCAATCCCGTCGATCCATTGTCGTCCATCCGACGCGTGATACCCCGTTTCGCCATGCTGAACATACTCCGCATTCACTCCGACGGGAGACGTAATGGTCGGCAGGCCGGCTGCGGCGTACTGTAAAATCTTGAAGCCGCACTTGCCCCGGGTGAACCGGTTGTCGGGCAAGGGCGCCAAGCCGATATCGCTGGAAACCAAATCGGTAACCTGGGTCTCAAGAGACCAGGCACGTTTCTCGACAGGCATATGTTGAAGATCGAAAAATTGATCGCAGATAATCCGTAACACCACGTTATCGAAACGCTCGCCGATTTCTTCGAGCACGGATTTTAATTCTGAAAGATAACCCAGGGTACTTTTACTGCCAATCCATGCAAGCCGAATTTTGTTATCTTCTTTCTGCTTCGTAATTTTATACGCTTTTGTATCCAGGCCCGTCGGGAGAACCTCGACGTTGGAATTGAATTTCAATGCATGCTCGGCCAGGTACGGATTCCCGGCGATGACTTTATGGGCCAATTCGACCGTTCGCCGAAAAGGCTTGAAATGCGCCGAACTATCCCTCTCCGGCGTATGAGGGCTGTACATAATCGCATCATCGAAATCATAGATCATTTTCCGGCCGGATCGCCTCAACGAGATAGCATCGAGGGCATTCAAGCGTTTCTTGTGAAGAAAAACACAATCAAAGTCGGCGGCTTTTTGGAATAGCTTTCTACGAGCCAGAGTCCCCGTCGGTAATATCTCGACCTCGGAATGGATACCTTTGGAATGCAGGATGTCGAGGTAGCAGGCGATACGCAGCCTATAACTCGCCCGGTCCGGATTTCTTGCTATCACGAGAAGCTTCATTATGTTTGCTTATGTTGTTACGATTGCGTCGGCCACCGCTCGCACGTCATCATGAGTTAGACACGGATGAATAGGCAGAGAGAGAATTTCACGACATGCCTGTTCGGTCGCCGGCAGGGAAAGATCAAATCCCAAATTCTGATACGCCGGCTGCTTGTGGACCGGTACAGGGTAATGAATCTGCGTGTGTATCCCGCATTTCGTAAGTTTTTGCTGAACGGTGTCCCTGTTCTTGCATCGGACAACATACAGATGATAAACGTGCTCGGCGTAATCCTTTTCGACGGGTGTGACAAGGCCGGAGCCGTTGAGATATTCATTGTACCAATCCGCGACTTGATGTCGGCTTTGGTTCCACGGGTCCAGGTATTTGAGCTTGATGCTCAGGATCGCCGATTGCATCTCGTCCAGCCGGCTATTAACTCCGACAAAGACATGTCTGTGTTTTTCAGGCTGTCCGTAATTTCTCAACATCTTCACTTTTTCAGCCAGTTCATCGTCATTTGTCACGACCATTCCCCCGTCGCCGTAGGCGCCGAGATTTTTAACCGGATAAAAACTAAAACAAGCGATATCGCCGATCCCGCCCACTTTTTCGCCTTTGTACTTCGCACCGTGAGCCTGGCATGCGTCTTCAATCACGAAAAGGTTATGTCGTTTGGCGATGTTCATGATCGGCGTCATATCCGCCGGCTGGCCATACAGGTGAACGGGCAGGATGGCCTTTGTTTTTTCCGTGATCTTATCCTCGATTTGAGCCGGATCGATACAGAATGTCTCGGGATCGATATCCACAAAGACGGGCGTGGCGCCGTTTCTTACGATACTGTCCACGGAGGAAATATAGGTATGGGCAACCGTTAGAACCTCATCTCCCGGACCGATACCGAGGGCTTTAACAGCTAATAAAAGTGCATCGGAACCGGAATTAAGTCCAATGGCATATTGGGTTCCAATATACTCGGCGAATTCCTCTTCGAAGCTCGCAAGTTCCTGCCCCAGGATAAACCAACCGCTCGTAAGGACGCGGTCAAGGGCCGCTTTTATCTCGCCGGCTATTTCGTCGTACTGCGATTTTAAACCCACACAATCCATTATTCTGTTCTCACAACACCCTCCGTGGTGACCTGATATGCTTTTCCGCACTCACAGCGGGCGACGGAATCCTCGAATGCGAGGTTCCTGGTGCACTCACAGATGTAACCTCGCACGCCGGCCGGATTCCCATAGACCAGCGCATAGTCGGGGACATCTTTCGTGACGACACTTCCCGCCCCGACCATCGCCCATTGTCCTACGGTGACGCCGCAGATGATCGTGGCGTTGGCGCCAATGCTGCCCCCCCTGCCAATAATGGTTTTCAAATAATTCTCAGGATATGATTTACTTCTCGGTCTCATATCGTTGGTGAAGGTCGCATTCGGCCCGATGAAGACATTATTTTCTATTCTCAAGCCGTCCCATAGATAAACGCCGCATTTTATTGTAACGTTATCTCCGACCACAACGTCGCCTTCAATAAAGGTATGGTCGCAAATATTGCAGTTTTTTCCGATAATTGCCCCACCAAGGATGTGGGCGAAAGCCCACACTCTTGTGCCCCGCCCGATATGGCCGGTCTCGACGATTGCTTTTTCGTGTATGAATACCCCCTCGATTTTTTCAAGCGGCGCCATGATCGTCGCCTCCGGCGGCCAGCTTCTTGAATGTCTTATAATCTCTGATGTAGTCTTCCTCGTCATAATGCTCGGAGGCTAAGACCAAGCACACCGAGCCGGACGAGAAGTTCTCGATTTCACGCCAGGTCATCGTGGGAATATATAAGCCATAATACGAACGGTTCAGATAAAATTCTTCTTTCTGGTGTCCGTTGTCCGTACACACCGTAAAACTGCCGCTGGCCGCGATAATCAACTGCTCAAGGTTTCTATGAGCATGCCCCCCTCTCGAAGCCCCTCCCGGCACATCGTAGAGATAGTACACGCGCTGAATATCGAAAGGAATATGCCGACCGGCCTCGATAAAGGTCAGGTTGCCCCTCCGATCCGGGATCTTCGGAAGCTCTATTATTTTGCACTTCGGTAAACTCATGATAGTGACTTTCTCGAAAGAAATAACATAAGGCGAGATTATAACAGTTTACCCCGGAATGCAAAGAAGATTCCTTAGGCCGTCATTTAGCGTTAGTCCGGTGTAAAGACCAACTCGATCCCATGACACGGGATCATATAACAGAGATTTTCTTCATAATATTGCTGGCACAACGTATGCAGGTTGACGAACCAGCCGAAGAGCTTCTTGAAAGGATTGACGAGCTTGAACGCAGACCTGAAAACAAGGCGCTGGGAAAGGATTTCGATCCGGATGTCGGTATAAAAATCAGGCACTTTTCGGCGAAGCTGTTTTTCCGGCGAGACAAAATAATAAAAGCTGTACAATCCGAAGAAACGCTTGTGCGTATAATCCGAGTAGTAATACGGATTGGAGAAATGCGGCACGAAGATATGCGCGGTGCCGTTTGTTTTAAGGACTCGGACCATTTCGGCCATTAAATGCTCGAAATTCTCTATATGCTCCAAAACGCTCCGGCTATGAATCTCATCCACCGAGTTATCGGGCAAAAAAGACAATCCGTCCTCGATATCGGCCACGATGTCCACTTCGGGCAGATCCACTTTATCGATTGTGATTCTCCCTTCCTTCTTCTTGCGACCGCATCCCAACTCGACAATGAGTTGACGGTGGTCT
>JAFGTG010000002.1 GCA_016934255.1 Sedimentisphaerales bacterium | reverse complement strand
GGCGATTGGGACCAGCCGGGATAAGCCGGATGAGGAATATTGTGCGAAAATCCTCGAAATCTTCAAAAAACGCAACATCCGGTACTTTTTCTATATCGGCGGCAACGATTCGGCTAACACGGCTCATATCCTCAATACGATGGCCGACAAGGCAAATTTCGATATTCGGGCGTTTCATATCCCCAAGACGGTGGATAACGATCTGCTGGTCACCGATCATTGTCCGGGCTTCGGCACCGCGGCTAAATTCGAGGCCTGCGCTCTGATGGGCGACGATCTGGATAACCGGGCGCTACCCGGCGTCAAGATCGACGTAATCATGGGTCGGCATGCCGGTTTCCTTACCGCTGCATCTGTGTTGGGTAAGCAAAGGGACGACGACGGGCCGCACCTTGTTTATGTGCCCGAAAGGCCGGTTTCGATGGATAAGTTCGCCAGCGACGTGGATGGCGTGCTCAAGAAGCTTGGTCGGTGCGTCGTTACAGTCAGTGAGGGGATTTGCGACGCTGACGGCGTGACCTGGGCCAAGAAGTTAGCTGAAAAGGCGGAAACGGATGCCCACGGCAATATTCAATTGTCCGGCACGGGAGCTCTGGCGGACTTTTTAGCCGGTCAGGTCAAAGAACGCCTCAAAGTTAAGCGCGTCCGGGCTGATACGTTCGGCTATCTCCAGAGAAGCTATCCGGGCATGCAGTCGCCTGTCGATGTGAGTGAGGCACGCGAATGCGGCCGGGAAGCGGTTCGGTTGGCTATGACCGAAGATAACGGCTCGGTGGCGATCAAGCGGATTGCCAATGGGAAGGATTATGCAGTCGAGCTATTCCGCACCGAACTGAGCAACGTGGCGGAGAAGACGAAATCCATGCCCGACGAGTACATTAACGCCGATGGCAATGGTATTACTGATGCTTTTGTCGAATACGCCAAGCCTCTCGTTGGTGAGTTGCCCAAGACCGAATATCTGGGTGGTTATCCGAGGGTGTAGGCGGATTTCAAATGCCGACCGGGCTTAGTGTTCTTGTTGTCCTGGTTTCAAAGGTAGATTCAGTTGTAGGACGAATATCCTTTCGGATTGGAGTTCGGCGTTCGCGCGGCCTCCCAAGGCTCGGGTCAGCTTTTGAACCAAGGCTAAGCCCAAACCACAATGAACGCCGGTGTCCGTGCGTGAGGAATCGCCGCGCCAGAAGCTATCGAACACATGTGTGATTTGCTCGGTCGTAAGTCCGCAGCCGGTATTGGAAATGGAGATCGAAACAGTCGTATTGTTCTTGAATACCGCTACCCAAATAGTCCCGCCATCATTGGTATAGAGGGCCGCGTTCTGCAAGACATTCGACAGGATAATGGAAAGATGCTGACGGTCTATTTCACACGTCATATCGTGATCAATGCAATTATTGAACGTGATGTTTCTTTGGAGGGCTTGCTCTGAGAATGCTTTCCAATGGGTATCGATGATTTCGGCAAGATGTACGGTCTCTTTATGGAAATTGTTCGGTCCGGCGTCCAAACCGGCAATGATTAGCAGATTGCCGATCATGGATTGCATGGTTTTCGTGATTTCGAGGCACTCGGACAGGGCGTCCTGGTATTCCTTCGAGTCACGGTTGCGAGTAAGCGTCACCTCGATAGTCGAGCGTATTCCCGCCAGAGGGGTGCGTAATTCGTGGGCAACATCGGCGTTGAATTGCCGTTCTCTATTAAAGGAGGCTTCCAGTCGGGACATCAGTTCATTGAGGCGGTTTGGGATCGAAATGATCTCTTCGGGAACGCGTTCGGTTGTTATACGTTTTGTGAGGTTGTCTTCCGTGATCGTTGCGATTTCGGCGGCGATAGTATTGAGAGGAGCGAGGCCATTTCGCACGATGGTCGCAGCGATCAGGAGGGAAAGAAGAGCCACCGCCGCTGAAGCGATCAAGAGAAGCCAGCGCAGGAATTGTAGCTGGCCCAACAAATCGCCGGCGTCACGGGCGACCATTAAAGATAATAATTGCCCGTTCGTCTGCGTCGGATCGGCATCATCATTTCTTGGCTGGAATATGATAGCCACCGCCCGCAGGGATTTTCCGTTTCTTTTGCATTTGAATGTTTGCGTGTAAGACGCGGGTTTTCCAAGAAGACTTTCCGGAAAAAAGAAGTCGTCCGTTCCCAGCAGAGGCGATCTTGCTACGGCTTCGCCGTCCCCGGTCCAGAGTTGGTAATAGGTGGGATGCTTTACATTATGAAACTCCGGCATTTGTTTCACCTCGAACTCCAGTTCGATTTCATTACTATCGAGTTCGACTGACGCGGCGAGGATATGGGCGATGGACATGAGTGAGCCATCGAACTGTTTAATCACAGCGCTATGAATGACGGTGTAGATGATCAGGCTAAAAACCGTAAGGAGAAGCATCATTCCGACAATCGTGCCGGTCAGTAGGCGAGTCCGAAGTGAACGTATCATGAGGCCGCTCCCAATCGGTAGCCCCGGCCTCGAACCGTATGGATCAAGGCCGGTTTATTCGGTCGTTCGATTTTTTTTCGAAGATAACCAATATAGACGTCAACGACGTTACTCAATGCTGAGGAATTAAACGCGTAAAGGTGCTCCCAAATATCCGAACGCGAGATCGTTTCGTCCGCCCGCATGACTAAATATTCGAGAAGGGCGTATTCTCTGGCTGTCAGTTGAATTTCCTCTTCATCCCGCCAAAGTCTCTGAGCCGCAAGGTCGATCCGAAGATCTTCGATCCGGATGATAGGATTCTTTTCCTGGTAATTCCGGCGTAAAAGTGCACGGACGCGGGCCAGAAGCTCTTCGAAAGCGAAGGGTTTGATGAGATAGTCATCGGCGCCCAGATTCAAGCCGCCTACGCGATCTTCGACCGTGTCTTTCGCCGTCAGAATCAACACATGCGTTTTCAAATCCTTCGCTCGGATTGTTTTAAGAATCTCAAGACCGTCCATACCGGGCAGCATCAAATCGAGAATAATCACGTCGTAATCGTTGCTGATTGCGTACCATAATCCTTCCTTGCCGTCACGCGTCGCGTCCACGGCAAAGCCGGCTTCATGCAATCCCTTAGTCAGGGATCGTTGCAATGGTGGATAGTCTTCTATAACCAGCAGACGCATACGAATATCCAGAAAAAAACCGCTGAGCAAGCCCTCCCTGTCGCTCAACGGTGTCAATTCCGATTGGCAATTTTTATGGATTACGATTCTTGTCGATATTAGTCATCATCTTTTTCAATTTCTCGCTCGAGCAGCGTTCCATCCGGCGAAACTTCAATCTCGACCTCTTGTCCATCCGCTTCGAATTCGGCTTCATAGACGACCTTGCCGTTTTCGGTCTCTTTAACGACTTCTTCGATTACGGCGCCGGCGGCTTCTTTGAGCATAGTTGCTTTCACGGCTGCGGGCACATCGTCGAGCGAAATTTCGACTTCCTCTTCGTCGTCATCAGCATCGTCGTCATCCTCGTCCTCGATTTCTTTACCGAGCAAAGTGCCATCGGGCGCCACGACGAATTCAACTTCCTGACCGTTTATTATAACTTCCGCTTCATAAACAGTCTTGCCATTTTCGGTTTCCATCTCAATTTCCTGAATGGGCGCTCCATTCGCCTCGGCGAGGATCGTGGCCTTGACGGCGGCGGGCAACTCATCGAGCGTAAACTCTTTTTCTCCATCTAATGCTTGTCGGGTCGCTACCGCCCCGATACAGAGTGCCAGACATACGATTGCCATCAGGCTAATGAATTTCCAGTGTTTCTTCAACATTTTCAAGCCCCCTTATACAAAAGACATTCAATTTACTACCTGCCATAGCGGCCAGGCACGCTGAATCTTACTGGCTCAACGAACAGTGATAATAACAATGTGAAAATGAGAAAATTATGAGAAAAACAAATTATTTGTACTTTTTTTCTGTGCGAATCTCAGAAAATTGCTGCCATTTCGCCTGAATTGCTTCTGTCGATTTCAAGTCGCTATGAACGTATAGTCCATAGCGAAGGTGTAGAGGTTGACCTGGATGGATTTCCCTTGGGTTGGAAAACGTTAAAGACGCACCCATCCAGCCATCGTTGCGGACGTGGAAGAGGGTGGGGAAGTTCGGATTGTCCGGGTGGTCAAAGAGGGTAATGCCTTCCAGTTTGTCATTTGTGATCGCTCCGGAATAATCGACCCATTTGGCTTGTTTCCAGAAGACCTCTTTCTCGTTGACGGCGCCTTCAGAGTTGCGGATCGTTCCCCCGCCGTCATGAACGCCGATAGTCTTGGCCATGCGTACACCAATCATTCCAAAAGGTGTTTTACCAAGCGTCACGGATTCATTGGCAGCCTTGAATGCCATATCAATCATGAGCAGCCACTCGGAATCGGGAAGTGGAATCACCGTTATCCGGCGCGTTTCCAGAAGCAGTACCGTGCCATCTTGTTTAACCCATTCGTTCTCGGCAATCAGAGACGCCTGCTCGTCGGCGTCTTCATATTCGATGATGCGCTTATGACGGATTTTCCCATCACCTTGATCGGCCCAAAAATTGACTCCGTGAATATCGTGATGTGATATCCATACAGAATTGTGATGGCTGTGTGATTCCGGATCGTGAGGGTGTCCCATCCGCGTGAGGGATCGTCCCGAAGGACCGATGATCGGGTAAAGGAAAGGTCGATGCAATCCCGGCCCGAAGTGGTAGCGCGTCAGTTCGACGCCGTTCCGCTGGAAGGATGCCTGGTCGTAGGGCATCGGAATGACCTGCATCCCGGGTACGGCTTTCGGTGTGGACGATGCTTGGACGATACCATGAGTTGACATCAAAAGAATTGCGTGAACGCAAACAAGCCATTGTTTCTGAAGCATCATCGTATCCTCTTTCGCTCAATATACCGTTATCAACTAAACAAGGCTTCGACGAACGTATTGGGATCGAACTCGGCGATGTCTTCCGGCTTTTCACCCAAGCCGACGAATTTGACGGGGATATCGAGCTGATCTTTGATGGCGATGACGATGCCGCCGCGGGCCGTGCCGTCGAGCTTGGCTAAGAAGATGCCGGTGACGTTAATGGCCTCAGTAAACAACTTGGCCTGAGAAATGGCGTTTTGGCCCGTTGTCCCGTCGAGGACCAGCAGGACCTCGTTGGGGGCGCCGGGGATTTTTCGAGCGACGATATCGCGGATTTTCATGAGTTGTTGCATCAGGTCTTTCTTGGTGTGCAATCGTCCAGCGGTATCGAGGATCAGGATATCCGCATCGCGGGCGAGGGCGGCTTCACAGGCGTCGAACGCGACGGCGGCCGGGTCGCTGCCGGTCTGGTGCTTGACGATCTGCACACCGATGCGTTCGGCCCAGATGCTCAATTGCTCCACGGCGGCGGCGCGGAAGGTATCGCATGCCGCGACGATGACCTTCTTGCCGTTTTGGTGGAAGATGTAGGCGAGCTTGGCGATACTCGTGGTCTTGCCGGTTCCATTGACGCCGGCGACGAGGACGACCGTCGGACCGGATTGGGCCAGATGCATTTGCCTGTCGCGGTCCGGCCAGTAGCTTTTAATATGCTCTTTGAGAAAAGGAATCACATCGTCCGTTGTGGCGATTTTCTTGGCCCGATAGGCGTCTCGAAGCTCCGTGACGAGTTTGTCGGTCGTCTCGACGCCGATATCGTCGCGGATGAGCGTTTCTTCCAGTTCGTCGAGCAGGTCTTCATCGATCTTTCTACCGAGACTTAAGACGGAGGAAAGCGAGCTACTGATCTTATTTCGCGTTTTGCTTAGGCGGTCTTTGAAAAAACTGGCTGTTTTACTAAAAATTCCCATTCTTGTTTGCCTTTCGATACAAGGATTTCTCCCAAGATTAACGTTCCGGTCAACATTTTCTATCTCACAGATAGTATCGGGATTTATAAAAAATTCAAGCTCATCCTTTCCGCTTCGATCTTTCGTTTTTTATCTTTGACAGTTCGAACGGCTCCTGTTAGATTCTTGTTAACGTCCGGGGCACTTCAAGGTGCGGTTTAGACTTGGTGGCACGGCTTATTATGGACTATCATCGGATATAGATGTTCAGGTAAATTAATTTTCAAAGGGACATCGCTTCATAAGGGACGGTGGTGTGGCTACCCAAGAAGTGGAAGATATTTTTGTGGATATTCTTGGACGGGCTAAAGCGCTCGATCCGGCTGGGACGCGAAAATGGTTCGATGAACTCACCGTTCTGCATTTGGACGGCGGCTCTCTCGCCGTCGGCTGTCCCGATGAAGCTTCCGTTCAATTTTTGCGAGAGAACTGTAAAAGCAGCTTTACGCGGGCCGCCCAACAAATCACCGGCCATCTCGTTGCCGTCGATTTCAGCGTTCATGATAATGGCGAACCCGATACCCGTCGCCGGCCCCTTCAGCCCAATCTTCGGCTTCATCCGGATTATACATTTGACAGTTTTGTCGTCGGTCCGAGCAACCGTCTCGCTCACGCCAGTTGTGTGGCGGTGAGCCAGTCATTGGGAAACACGTATAATCCACTGTTTGTGTACGGCAATTCCGGGCTGGGCAAGACGCATCTATTGCACGCGGTTTGTTTCGAAGCTCAAAAGCGGCTTGAGAACGCCGTCATTCAGTTTTTAAGTTGTGAGGATTTCGTCAACCGGTTCATCCGGGCTATCGAGGAAGGAAATTTGGCGGGTTTTCAAAGCCAGTTTCGTACCGTGGATATGCTGGTGATCGACGACGTCCAATTTCTGCGAGAACGCGAGCATAGCCAGGAAGAATTCTTCCACACGTTTAACGCCCTGTATAACAACGGTAAGCAAATTATCCTCAGTGCGGATAGCCCGCCCGTCAAGATTCCCTCGCTGGAAGAGCGTTTGATCAGCCGGTTCAACTGGGGATTAGTGACCCGAATCGATCCGCCAAGTTATGAAACGCGGGTCGCCATCGTCCAGAAAAAGGCCCATCTTCGCGGCCTCGATATTTCCGAGGACATCGCCGGTTATATCGCCCGTAAAGTTCAAGCGAATATCAGGGAGCTGGAAGGAGCGTTGACGACGATTTATGCCGTTGCAAATACAACCGGTCAGTCGATTGATCTGGAATTAGTTCAAACGGCGTTGGATGGACAAATCGAGATGGCCGTCAAACATGTCAGCATTACCGATATCATTGAGGTCGTCACCGGGTATTTCGGTGTTCGCCTTTCCGATTTGCAGAGTAAGAAGCGCCATCAAAGCATTACCGAACCGCGCCAAATTTGCATGTACTTAGCCCGAAATCTGACCCGGCACAGCCTCGGTGAGATCGGCGGCCACCTGGGTGGCCGGGACCATACGACAGTTATGCACGCCTGCGGTAAAATCAACCAGGCAAAGGAAACCGATCCGAAAATGAACGCCCTGTTGAATGAGCTAACCAAGCAGATCACACAGGGTACGCAGCCTTAAAACGTGTGAGCTCGTAGTGTTGCCGAATCAATTCAAGACGGATCGTCCGAAAGCAAACGCGAAGGGAGCAGGGCGAGGTCTCGAGTCGGACGTTTTTATCCTCCCTTTAAAAGCTCTTTTAATAACGTTCTGAATTCCACAACAGTATCCACATTAAAACGGGCTTTAGATATTCCGATCCCCACTTTAATTGAGTATGCGTCATGCGGCATCACTGCAAACATCTCTTCATCCGTGTAATCGTCACCGGCGGTGAGGATGAAATCCCATGATTCTTTTATCAGCCAGCGCTCGGCAGCCCGGCCTTTATTAATACCCAGTTGCCTAATCTCCAATATCTTGCTGCCTTCGAATACGCCGACGTCCAGATTGGCGGTGAGGTCCGATATGGCCACGCGAAGCTCTTGTGTTCGGACATAGCCCAAATCCGGCTCCGCCCGCCGATAATGCCAGACGAGTGAAAAATCCTTTTCTTCCACTAAAGAACCCGGCGTTCGGTCGGAATAGATTTCGAGAATCGGTCTGATTACGTCCTTCCATTTGGTTGTAATCGTCGGATCGACATGTTTCCATTGACGGTCGGTTTGTTGAATCCAGGCCCCGTGCTCGGCAATCAACCGAATATCCAGATCACTCAGCCAATTATCCAATGTGTGTTTATCCCGACCGCTGACGACGACAACGGAATTGTTTTTATCTGAAGCAAGTTTTTTGAGCAACGTGAGTATTTCCTCATCCGGTCCCGCTTGTGACGGTTTGCCACGAAATCCGACCAGCGTTCCGTCGTAGTCAAGCATGAACAATCTTTTCGATGCCTGGGCATATCGGGTTTTCATTTCCTTTCGCGTGTTGTTCGGAAGCTTACGAACGGCGAATTCCTCCTGGACCTTTTTCACGTCCTGGATCGCCTCGACGAAATCATGGCTCCATCGGGCGATATCGTACCGGCGGAGCCGTTGCTGCATAAATTGGTTTCGTTCGATCTTCTCCGGGAGGGGCATTTCGAGGGCCTCTTTGATCGCCTGGACGATGGCGTGTTTGCTATTCGCGTTGACGACGAGGGCCTCACCGAGTTCGCTGGCGGCCCCGGTCATTTCCCCGAGGATCAGCACGCCGTCGCCGTCCGTCTTGCTGGCGATATATTCCTTGGCGATGAGATTCATTCCGTCCCGCAAGGGAGTCACCAGCGCCACGTCGCCAATATTGTACAGGGCGGTAATCTCCTGGAACGAGAGAAAACGGTAGAGATACCATACGGGCACGTAGCCGATAGAGCCGTGTTCACCGTTGACCCTTCCGACGAGATGTTCGAGCCGTTGACGCAGCTTTTGGTAATCCTGGACATCGGTCCGGGACGGGACGGCTACGAGGATTAAGGTCACCTTACCCTTATATTGTGGATTTTCCGATAGGAAAAGGTCAAACGCCTCAAGCCGTTCGGGTATTCCCTTCGTATAGTCCAACCGGTCGATGGAGATGATAATCTTGCGTTTTCCGATGGTTCCGACAATTTTTTTCACTTCGTCTCGAACGTCCGGCTCATGTTCGGCCTGAGCGTATTTATCGTAGGCGATTCCCATCGGAAAGGCATCCACCCGAACGATGCGATTATTGACGTGGAGTTTACCTAATGTATGCTCGAAACCGACGATTCGACAGACGCTGCTGAGAAAATGACGTACATAGTCGTAGGTATGGAAGCCGATGAGATCGGCGCCCAACAAACCATTGAGAATGTCTTCTCGCCAGGGCAATAGACGGAACAGCTCGAAGGACGGCCAGGGGATATGTAGAAAAAAACCGATCTCAAGATCGGCAATTTTTTCACGGAGGAGTTGAGGAAGAAGCATGAGCTGGTAATCATGCACCCAGACTCGGTCTCCGGGTTTGATAATTTTTAGTGCCTCCCGGCAAAACGCATGGTTGACCTGTTTGTACACTTGCCAAAACCGATTTTCCCAAATCGTCCGCGTGGGAAAATAGTGAAAAAGAGGCCAAATCGTCTCGTTGCAAAAACCCTGGTAATAATGCTCAATTTGCTTTCGGGAAAGAAAGACGGGCATACAGTGTTCGGCCGCGAGTTTCTCCCTGATGTGGTCTTTGTCCTCGCCGGACAGCTTTTCATTGGCGATGCCCGGCCATCCGATCCAGAGCCGCTCGTAAGATTCCGGCAATGACGACAGACCCACGGCGAGTCCTCCGGCGCTTGAATGAAAATGGAATTCTCCATTGGTTTTTGTTAAGCTAAACGGCAACCGGTTCGCGATGACGACTAATCGTTCCATACATGTCCTTTCTATCAACCACGTTTATACCAAACACAAGGTATCTCGCAAGGTAAAAAAGAGACCTTTTCGAACGATGAGGACGTGATGTCGCCGGTTGTCGGGGTGAAAGATTATCGTGGTTTCCGGTCGGTTGTAAGTGAGCGGGGTCTTACATGATTGCAGGTTTTCCGATAGCAGAAACCTTTTTTTTCCGATAATATACATCTGTTTTAGGGAATAGATAACTGGGGATCGCAGAACGTGGCGCCGGATCATGCTAAAGAAAAGTTGCCTCGCGTGGCTCTGATCGCATCAGAACGCATGGTTTATGAGTATTCGACTCTTCTGCCGCATCTCCTCAAGGGCCTGGCGGAGGAGACGATTCCGGTTGGTTTAGTCTGTCCTCCGAAGCGGGACTGCGATTCCGTCGTGACGACTGCCGCGGAGATCATCGGCCATCCCATTTTTAACATTCCCCTCATGGGACCGGTGAATACGTGGTTGCTTACCGAACGTCTTATTCGATTTAAACCGACTGTTTTGCATTGTCTTTGTGAGAGTCAGGCGCAGATAACAAGACGACTGGCGCACCGCCTCGATATTCCCTATGTGTTGACGGTGAATTCGCTTCAAAAACGATGGAGTTCATTGGCCATATCACAGACGTATTGTACAAAGATTATCGTTCCGACGCCGACCGTTGCGGAGAATGTGAACAGGATGCAATCCCGTTTTGCAGACAGGATTGAGCAGATCAACGTTGGCGCTGTCCCGATGGATACCGTAACGTGTTTTTCTGAACCTTCAAAGACGGCAACTTTGATGACGGCCCATCGTTTCGATCATGTCGATGAGTATGAGAATCTCTTCAGTGTAATCAGACATTTACTCCTGGACGGTTATGAGTTTATGATGGTTGTCGTCGGGATCGGACGAGATGATAGCTCTTTGTGGAGGTTATTGACGGCTTTGGGGCTTTTACACATTGTCACTCTTGTTCCGGGGGGAATGCCCTGGCGTTCGCTACTGGCTGCGGGAGATATATTTATTCGGCCCCGGCCGCGATATGATTTTGATCCACAGTTGTTGGAGGCGATGAGTGCCGGGGCGGCGGTGGCGGCGTGCAAAGGCGGGGTGGATGATTTGATTATCGAGGATCAGACGGCGGCCGTTTTTAATCCGGATGATGAAACGAGCATTTTGCGTACCTTGCGGCGTTTATTGGATCGCCGGGAACTGACGCGTCAGATGGCCGAGACCGCACAGAATTATGTCAGACATAATCACTCGATGAGCAAAATGATCTCTTCTATGATCCAGGTCTATCGCACTGCACATGGATGACCATGCCATATCGAATCGCTCGATGGCTTCATACCAGGGTAACGTCAATGGGTTTGTCCGGGCACGGTGCATCAGTCGTAACAAAGTCTCGACCAAGACGGTAAGCTTCCTCAAGCATCTCAGGGTGTTTCTGAATTTCACCCGGACCATCGATTTGGCTGACGAACACGTTCACTACATAGTTCATTTCAAGCACGTCAAAATAAGAATTCATCGTCAATCGGACGCAATCGAATTGCTTTTTGCTTTTATTTCCCCCGACAGCGATGACCATCGCTCGTCGATCCCGTTTTGGGACAAAGAGTTGTTTTTTGAGGATGTGTTTATAGGCCCACAGGCATTGGCCTCGATCAATGAGTATTTTGGCCTGGGCGCTGACCGACATGAAAAAAAGGGGAGTGGCAAAAATCAGCCGATCGGCGTCGAGTATTTTTTGTAGCAGTTCCTGATAATCGTCCTGAATGCGGCATTGGCCTGTCGCAGAGCAGGTGCTACATGCTATACAAGGGCTTATATTATAATCATTTAGCCGAATATAATCGGTTTCCGGTCCGGCTGACTCCGCACCGGCCAGCGCCTGACGCAGCAATATGTCGCTATTGCTCGGGAACCTCGGGCTTGTCGAAATGCCAAGAATTTTCATACTTAAAAACCGATAGATTTAGTCTGGTTTACGGCTAAAACGAGGGTTATCTTACAAGCCGGACGCTATTGTTTCAAACGATTTTTCACCGTAAGTGTTGGTCTGTTAGAGGCTAATAAAGAAGGTGTGAAAAACGCTCAAGCTTTGAGACGGGGAGTGCCGATGGATAGTAGTGGATTGAGATAATGGGTGGCTCTGGAAAATGACCAATTCGGCCATATTAGTTTGAACATGTTATGCTTTCCAGGACGTTGTGTGGGCGTCAGGTTGTAAACATGGGAGTATAATAGGGGATGGCTAATAGCAGAAAAGGAAAGAGCCGCTATAGAGAAAAGGGAGAGCCTTAACTTTCGGCTCTCCCGTTTTTCTCGTTTAACTATTTCCTCTTTATTTCCTAAAAACAATCTTACCACCTACAATTGTCGCATAGACTGAAAGGTCGGATTCGAGCAGAACCAGATCGGCATCTTTTCCCGGAGCGATTGTGCCTTTTTGGTTTTCAAGCCCTAATATTTTTGCGGGATTCTCCGTGACGCTTTTGATCACCTCGATGAGCGGGCATTCCGTGAAGATGATGAATCGTTGGAGCATTTGGTTGAGGCCGAGCGCCGTGCCGATGAGCGTGCCGTCTTTGTATCGGGCGGCGCCGTCTTTCGATTCGTAATCGATGCCGTTGTAAACGAATTTTCCATCGCCGAGACCAATGGCTTGCATGCCGTCGGTAATCGGTATCGTTCGCTTCGGGCCGAGAAGGTCGAAAGCGAGCTTTAATACCCCCGGGTGGATATGAACGCCGTCGGTAATCACTTGCGCCGTAATGTTTTCTCTCTGAAAGATCGCCGTTAATGGTCCGGGCGAGCGATGGTGCAATGACGGCATGGCATTAAACAAATGCGTGACGTGCGAGATGCCCGCGTCGAAGCCTTCGAGGGTTTGTTCGTAGGTCGCATTGGAGTGGCCGAAGGCTGCGATGGCTTGAGAATCCACAAGCGAGCGAATGAGCGTTAAGCACTCGGGCAATTCCGGTGCAATCGTCATCATTTTCAAATGCCCCGCGCAGATATCCAGAACATCATCGAGCATTTTTGGCGAGGGCGTACCGATACATCCCGGCTGTATCATTCCTCTTTTCTTAAGAGATATAAAGGGCCCTTCGAGATGGATCCCGAGCATCTCCGCTCCGCCGAGGTCACGGCCAACATTTTCTGCGCTGAGCGTAAGGTGCTGATTGTCTTGCTCCGGCTTGTACACTGTCGTCGCAAGAAAGCCGGTTGTGCCAAATCGAGCGCAGGTGTTTGAAATCGCTTGTAACGCTTCGGGTGTTGAATCGAGAATGTCGGCGCCGCCCGCGCCCTGGATGTGGACGTCGATGAAGCCTGGCGCGATCATTTTCCCCTTGGCATCGAATGTTTCTTCGCAAGCGGAGGCATTGGGCCCGATGTGAGCAATCAAACCGTCTTCGATGAGAATGGTTGTCGTGGGTTCGCCTTGCGGTGAATCGAACAATCGACAATTGGTTATGAGTAGTTTCTTTGATTTTTTCATGGCCGCACTATAGCCGACATGGATGGTGATTGCAAGACCTGAATTCAATGAAGGTTGACACCCTTTACTACCGGGCGTATGATGAACGGGAAAATGATTTAATTCCTGGAGCACACAATATGGCCAAGGTGGAAAAAAGCTGGGAGAAGCGATTGGCGGGCGGGCCGGACCAGTTGACGGTCGATTTTGTCGAGTCGCTTTCAATCGATAAGCGTCTGTACAAATATGACATTGTCGGGTCGATCGCTCACGCTCAAATGCTGGCCGAGCAGAAGTTAATTACCAAAGATGAGTTCAAGCAGATTAAAAATGCGCTCATCGAAATCAGCGAAGAGATTGCAGACGGTCGGTTCGTATTCGAGAAAGAGGTCGAGGACATTCACATGGCCGTCGAGTCGGCGCTCGTGGTGAAAATCGGCGATGTGGGCAAAAAGCTCCATACGGGCCGAAGCCGGAACGACCAGGTGGCGACGGATATCCGGCTGTGGATGCGCGACCGGATAGAAATCATCCAGGCCAAAATCACACTACTCCAAAAAGCCCTCATCAAATTAGCTAACAGTTACAGCGAAGATATCATGCCGGGTTATACACATCTTCAACGTGCCCAGCCGGTCGTTATTGCGTCCTATGTGTTAAGTTTTGTCGAGCAGCTTGAACGGGATTTTATCCGGTTGAAAAACTGTCGTGATCTTCTTAATGTTTCACCCTTGGGCAGTGGGGCGATTGCCGGCTCAACGTTGTCTCTGGACAGGAAGAGTACGGCTCAGCAATTGGGATTTTTAGATATCAGCTACAACAGCATCGACGCGATTAGCGACCGGGACTTCTGTGCGGAATTTATCTTCGGTTGCGCGCTTATCGCGACCCATCTATCTCGCTTGGCGGAGGATTGGATCATTTATTCGTCCAACGAATTCAATTTTATCCGGATTGACGACGCCTATTGCACGTCGTCGAGCATGATGCCGCAAAAGCGTAATCCCGATGTCCTGGAATTAATTCGCGGCAAGACCGGTCATGTCTATGGTTCATTGATGGCTATGCTGACGATCCTGAAAGGGCAGCCGTCGGGTTATAATCGCGATATGCAGGAGGATAAAGTGCACGTCTTTGCTGCAGGCGATACGGTAGAGGCATGTCTGGATGTCGCGTGTGCGATTGTTTCGCATACGACGTTTAACACGAAGCGGATTTCGGCCGGACTGGATGAAGGCTTTTTGGATGCCACCGCGTTGGCGGAGTACTTAGTCGGTAAGGGCGTTGCCTTTCGCGAGGCGCATGGTATTGTCGGCTCTCTCGTTGCTGATTGTGAAAAACAGAATAAAAAACTCGGCGAGCTAACTCTGGAAGAATTCCAAAAATATACAACCTCGATAGAAGGAGATGTTTATGAAAACCTCGGGGCTGTAAATACCGTCGATAAATATGCAACGGACGGTGCGGCCGGACGAAAACAGGCGAAAGAGCAGATTGAGTACTGGTGTGAGAAGTTGGGACAGCGATGAGTTTCGGTGAAGATGAGATAACCGCCTGGTTTGCTCGGCAGAGTTCGTTATCGTCGGTAGATTTTCCAATTGGTATCGGCGACGATATGGCTCAGATTCGCCTGGGTGATTCATCCATTCTTATTACAACGGACATGCTTTTAGATGGTGTTCACTTCGACTTAGAGAGAGCGACAATAGAACAAGCCGGGTATAAAGCAATGGCCGTGAGTCTGAGCGATTGCGCGGCCATGGCGACTCAACCCGTGGCCGCGGTGGTTTCTGTAGCATTGCCCAAAGGTTTTGGGGGACAAGAACTTAAGCAGTTACATTCGGGGATTATCCGAGCCGGTGACAAATACAGTTGTGCGCTTGTAGGGGGGGACATTACAAGCTGGAAGATGGATCATCCGTTTGCTATCAGCGTGGCTATGCTCAGCCGACAGATGGACAATGAACCGGTCAGAAGGTCGGGCGCGAAGGCCGGCGACATCATTTGCGTCACAGGCTCGCTGGGGGGATCGAACTACGGCAAACATCTGGAATTCGAGCCGAGAGTCAACGAGGCGATGAAGATCGCTCGGATGGTTAAGCTCCATGCGATGATGGATATCAGCGATGGACTGAGTAGCGATTTAAAACGTATTTGCGAGGCCAGCGATGTGGGAGCAATAATCGATGCGGAACAAATTCCGATATCGGAGCAGGCTTTGAGGAATGATAAGCCTTTAAGTTCGGCACTGAATGACGGTGAGGATTTTGAATTGCTTTTCACTTTATCGCAAAACGATTGTCACGAGTTATTGGAAAGCTGGACAGAATCCATACCCATTACAGCCGTCGGTGAGATTACCGATGTGAAGGAGATAAAGATAAAGATGCCCGACGGCCGGATACGTGATTTACCGGTGGGAGGGTACGATCATTTGAAAAATTGACTGAAAAGAGAGGTGTGAATTATGAAATGTCGATGGTTGCTCATTGAGATGGTCGGTTTGATGTTCTTTGTTTTTTCCGCAGGTGTATTCGGGTCTGAAAAGCTGGGCCGGGGGCTGGTCGCTCTTGAAAAAGAAGATGGCTCCGTGTTTCTCAGTTGGCGATTGTTGGCGGACGATGCGCCCGATATGGCATTTACACTAATGCGTGGTTCTGTCAATCTGACGCAAGGCAAGCCGTACCGGCAAACCTGTTTTGTCGATACGGATCGGGGAGAAAAAAAGGAAGCCGTCTATACGCTCTATCAATTTAACAAAGGTGGAAAAGTCGAGTCATCCGATAGGCTTGGTTTTGTGAAAGCTATTGACAAATCATATTTAAGCATTTCTTTAAAGGGCGATTACGATTTCCAGAAAATCGGCGTCGGCGATTTGGATGGCGATGGGGCGTATGAGTACATTATCAAGCAGCCGGATTTTAATACGGATCCCTATCAACATCCGGGCTATTGGAAAAAGAGCACAACGACGTATAAGCTCGAAGCGTATCGTCTGGATGGCACGATGCTGTGGCGCTACGATATGGGCTGGTCGATCGAGGCGGGGATCTGGTATTCGCCGTGGATCGTGTATGATGTGGATGGCGACGGCAAAGCCGAGGTCTATTGCAAGGCCGGCGAGGGCGATCCGCGGGATGAAAAAGGGCTGGTACAAGCGGGACCGGAGTACTTAGTTAAGATCGACGGCCAGACCGGCCGGGTCGTGGCTAAGACCGCATGGCTGACGCGGGAGGGATATCCGTCGTATAATTACTATTGCCGGAATTTTCTGACGGTGGCTTACCTCGACGGTAAAACGCCTTCGCTGATTATGCAGCGGGGGACCTATAACTTGATTAAAACCAAAGCGCTCGATAAGGATTTGAACGAGATATGGTATTGGGAATCGCCGCAAGAGACGAAGAAGTATCATGGGCAGGGATCGCACGGCTTGATCAGTGCCGACGTTGACGAGGACGGCCGGGATGAACTGGTGATTGGGGCCGCGGTGTTGGATGACAATGGTAAGGGCCTTTGGACACTTCAGATGGGACATCCTGATGTATGCCATGTCGCCGATATCGATTCTGACAATCCGGGGTTGGAGATCTTTTACGGTTTCGAAACGCGACAAAAAACGGATGGATTATGCGTTGTCGATGCCAAAACCGGCCTGAAACTCTGGACTCATAAAGAAGCAACGAAACATGTTCACGGTCAGGGAATGCTGGGTGACGTTCTTACCGATTCGCCGGGTATGGAGGTTTATGCCGGCGAAAGAGATTACAAGCAGCGCTGGTTGTACAGTGCAAAGGGGGAGTTGATTGAGTTCCACGAAACGGGAACGTTAAGCCCACGTCCGGTCTGGTGGGATGCCGATCCGCAAAAAGAAGTGATTGTTTCCAGAGATATTCGTGATTGGGGCGGCGAGGCAATAACGCCGTTTAAAGGTCGAGTCGTAGCGATTGTCGATTGTCTCGGGGATGATCGGGAAGAAGTGATAACTAGTCTGAAGGGGGAGCTTCGTATCTATTCAACGACTATTCCCGCTTCGGCTCGGCGCGTATGTCTTATGCAGGATCGTCAATACCGATTAGGCATCGTCGCCCAGACGATGGGGTATTATTACCCGGCTCAATTAGGAAGATGATGATTGGCTTGTGAGTACACATTTTTCTACCATTTTAAATTCACCAGCGGAAACGATAGAATTCGGTCGTCATCTCGGCTTACAGTTACGAGGCGGAGAGGTAGTTGCATTATGCGGACCTCTCGGCAGCGGCAAGACGCATCTGATTAAAGGGATTGCCGCCGGGGCCGGAGCGCAAGACGATACGAATGTGAACAGCCCGACGTTCGTCATTGTCAACGAATATAAAGGGCGATTAGACATCTATCATATCGATGCTTATCGGCTCAATTCCATCGCCGAGTTCGATATGCTGGGTTTTGACGATTTTTGTTACCCGGGATCGGTGGTGCTGATTGAGTGGGCCGATAAAATTGAAGCGGCCTTGCAGTCGTTGGATTATATCCGCATCGAGCTTGAGCACACCGGCGAAACCGAAAGAAAAATACACATCAAGAACATTCCCGGATATATCGTCTGTTAATTTGCACGAAAGGTTATCGGGATATCAGGGTATCAGGAAGTGGTTATCAGGTTTCAGGTGTTCAGTCGGATCGTAGCCCCTGGCACCTCCGCCTGCTCATTCCTGGTATCCTGAAACCTGGTATCCTGCATCCAGATAACCTGGTTACCTGATCTCCTTATTCTATTATCAATACCCTCTCATAGTCACACGACAAACAAATTTTTTTCAGGGCACAGTTTATATTCTCCCGCGTACCGATTTGGCATCGGAAAAATTGTTTTCTATATTTTGATTGGACGCTTATACGGCGTTGGAAAAAGCGGCAACGCAAGTCATTTTCGGACGCAAGATTCTGCCGTTTTCGCTGCCGTAGCTGGATGTTTGAAATGAATGTCATGTTTTATGAACCATTATTTTTGGGGGATTTGCGGCAAAAAGAAGAATGGGAGTATGGTTAAGTTGGGTATCGATTGAGTCGATACCCTATGTGTTCGGAGCGAGCACATTGAATGTTAAAGTTCTGTCAAAGAAATCTATTTTTACAAAGGGGCAAAAAATGAAGTCACAAAGCGGTTTTACATTAGTGGAAATTCTGATCGTGGTGGTCATCCTGGGTATCCTGGCGGCCATCGTGATCCCTCAATTCACCGAGGCCAGCACGGAGGCCAAGACGTCGAGTCTGTGCACCGATTTGCAGACGATGCGTTCACAAATCGAACTGTACAAGATTCAGCATAATGATGATTTACCTGCGGCTGGTGTTAACACGGAGGCCGACTTTGTTTCGGATATGACTGGGCAGACCAACATCGCCGGCGCTGCCGGAACCGATTACGGTCCATATATCCAGCAGATACCGACGAATCAGTTCAACAACTTTAAAACGATTCGTATTGAGGGAGCAGGTGTGAACACGGCTGGTGCAAATACGCATGGCTGGGTATTTAATAGTGATAGCGGCGCTTTCCAGGCGGATGACTCTGCGGCACATGCGGCTCTTTAGGAACCAGAAAGATTCTGTCATGCTATCGATATGCGGTCCGCGCGTTCGGGCATGACTATCAGAGAAGGACAAGAAGGCAACCGGGCTGGCCTTGCTGACAAGAAAGCGGGTCAGCCTTTTTTAGTAAGGGGGCAAAGACGAATAGTCTGAAAGGAATAATGATGAAAGCGACAAGAGGGTTTACACTTATCGAGATCCTGGTTGTCGTTGTCTTGCTGGGGATTCTTGCAGGAGTGGTTCTTCCGTTAGTTGCATCTGGCGCCATCTCTGCTAAAGAGAGCGCTCTGGCGCTGGAATTACAGATGCTGCGAAGATTCGTTTTGATTTACAAAGGGCAGCACTTGGAAGTGGCGCCCGGTTATCCCAATGGCGACACCACCTTAGCGCCGACCGAGCAGGTTTTCATTGACCAGATGATCCTGTCGAGCAATGCAAGCGGTCAGACGGCGCCGGTAGGAACGCCGGGCTTCGAGCGGGGCCCGTACATGATGAAGATACCTGATAATCCTCTAAACAATAAAGCGACGATTCAGATTCTTGGGGACGCGGAAAATTTCCCGGCGAATGCCGACGACAGTCACGGCTGGGTGTATAAACCCGCGACGTCGGAATTGCGGAGCGATAGCACGGGGACCGACGACGCCGGAAAAAGTTACTATGACTATTAAGATCGAGAAAACAGGTAGGGTGCGCTCTGTATGTCATACGAAGGACGGTGGTGGCGCACCCTACCGGTATATGTATCGCGGCTTCTCGCTGGCGGAGGCGATGATGGCCGTCGTTGTGCTTGGAATTGCCGCGGCGGGATTGTTGCTTCCGTTTACCAGCGGCGCCCAGTTGCGCTCCGAGGGAATGCACAGGACGTTAGGGGCCAAGCTGGCGAGTCATTTGATGGAGCAGATCGTTCATACATCGTTTGTGGACATCATGGATTATGATGGATATATCGAGCCGGAAGGGCAAGTTCGGAACGCGGCCGGGGGAACCTATTCCGATTTACACTATGCCAAATTCAGCAGGGAGGCCGATTGCAGTTATGTTTACGTTCCCCAGGAAGGGGGGGCTGCAGAACCGATTTTTATCCGCGTGACGGTGCGTGTGAACTGGGACGGCGAGACTATCGTTACGATCAATAGACTGGTGAGTAAATAGATCATATTGTGGAAAATAATTCCTATGAATGTCACCCCTGTGAAAGCAGGAGTCCAGAAGCGATACAAATGGATTCCTGCTTTCGCAGGAATGACAGATTGAAAAAACTGGTTATTTATCGAGCCGATCAATATGCGAAAGACAAAACCTAAAAAAGGATTTACGCTGGTCGAACTAATGGTGGCCCTGATCGTTACGGGCATCATCATGAGTGCGGTGGCGACGCTGGCTTTCGCCTTCAGCACGGCCAACGACGCGAGCGACGATACGGACCGCAAACAGGCCCAGATCCGTTATGCTTCGCTGAGAATCACCGAGCTGATACGACATTGTAAATTGGTCTGCGGCGTGAACGGAACGGATTTAGTGATCTGGCGGGATGATGACGTTCCCGGCGGAGAAGGCTGGATCAATGCCGAGGAGCTGGTTTATATTGAGACGGATAATAATCACATTCAAATCATGGAATTTTCAAATTGTCCGACATGGCTCAAAACATTTTCAATCCGTCTGGATTGGCTTAAATATGACTGGATTAAGACGACGCTTATGGATAATTGTGACGAAGACTATGTGGTGATGATTCCGGAATGCAGCAATGTGCGGTTTCAATTCGACGCATCGCCGCCGCAGAGCCAATTTGTCAATATCTCATTCAATCTGACGGAAAATAATAAGGTGCGGCTATATGATATAGATAGTTCGCTTCGATGTTGGGCGGGGCATCAGGTCAACACGGCGGGAACGGATCTTATCCCTGATGATGATTAAAATGAAATCAATAGTCAATCATTCCGCCTTTGGCGGATCAATAGTCCATCGTAAAGGTGCGGCGTTACTTGTCGTGCTCTTTATCGTGATGGCCATTACGGTCTTGTCGTTGGGTTTCTTGTCGCGAAGCGATGTCGAACTGGCCTGCGGACGGAACATGACTCTTCGCACAGAGATCGACTATCTGGCCGAATCGGGATTGGAGCATGCCCGGGGACTCATTCTCAATCCTCAGGACGTGGCGACGGATTATTGGACGGGAGATACCGGTCAGCAGTTGGTTGCCGGAAGCGACGAGTATTATGATCTTGACATTGTGCGCGATGATTCGGATCCGACGGATCGCTGTAATTATACAATAGATTGTAATGCATACTGGATGGAAGGGGGCGAGAAGATCGGCCGGAGTGAAGTGACGGCGGAATTGCGACTCGATCCCTGTATCGCACTCTGGATTGGAACGGATGCGACGGTTTGGAATGGAATGACAATCAATGGTGATGTTTTGTGTAACGGTACATTGACAAACAGCGGAGCCCTTGACGGCGATGCCTTCGCCGACGCTCTCAGTGGGAATGGTATTACGGGACAATTGAAATCGGTCGCGGATTTGTCATTGGTTTGGCCTCGAGTGACCGTAGCAGACTTCATTACAAACTATGCGACTCAATCCATTAGCTCCGGTACCGTTTCCAGCCAGACGTTTGGATCGTCTAATCCTGTTTGCATCTGTTATTGCAACGGCAGCCTGATCTTAGCGGGCGACGTTCGTATCGAGGGAATGCTGATTGTTAACGGCAATCTGCTCGTACGGGGCAATCGGAACATTATCACGGCGGCGAAGAAATGCCCCGCTCTTTTAGTTACGGGCGATTTGATGGTGGGGAGCGGCAGTGATCTACATGTAAACGGTCTTGCCGTCATTGATGAGGACGTCCAGATAAATGCCGGGGCCGGCAATCTCAGTGTTCTGGGTGGATTGTTTGTCCAAGACGAGCTCGTCCAGGCGGTCGGAGATGCATCGGGCTATGGTAACACAGGGGTGATAGACGGTAATCCGACATGGCAGCCTTCCGGGGGGCGGCTCAATGGGGCCTTATCTTTTGACGGAGTGAATGATGTCGTCCAGGATGCCACCGCCGGCAGTTATATCAACGGCTTATCCGGTATCACGTTCTCGGTCTGGATTAAATCGGATGTCGTTAATCAAGATCGCGATATTGTATATACTCGTGATCCTTCGGGCGTCGATCAGGAATTGGGCATCCGATATGATCGCAACGGGGCTTTCGGAGGAGGCGTTCAAGGCATCAAAGCGTCCATTCGCACGACGTCGGGATTTACGCAAATTGAAAGCAGTTCCTACGTTCAGACGACAAGCTGGCAACATCTCGCTTTGACGTGGGAGAACGATCCGAATGATTCTCTGTTGAAGCTATATATTGACGGTGTACAAGATACGCCGCTGCGGTACGACATGGGACCCGTCTTTGGAACGATTACGGGCGTGCAAAAATTGATGGTTGGATGCGGAACAAAAAATTGCTATTGGGACGGTTATATCGATGATGTTCGTCTTTACAACCGTTCTTTGGATGCCGGTGAGATCAATGTGATCAGAGCCGGCGGGACCGTGACCGGGCTGATCTGTCATTGGAGGTTGGACGAGAGCGGCAGCACTGTTGCGATCACCGCGGCGCCGGCGAAAGCGGCCGTCGAGGTATGGTCTCAAACCGGTGACACTCAGAAGTGGGGGCAGGCGGCCGGCGCTTTCTTCAAGAGTATTAAAAGAAAATAAAGAATGAGGCTTATCGGCCTTTATAGATGATGAGAATAAAAATTTCAATGAGGCGGCTACACCCTTGGGTGTACCTATCTATTCGTGAGCTATTAAGTTAGGGCGCCGGTTTTTTACGTCTTAAATTGACGATTGTGTCAATTGTACCAGCCATTGGGGTCGAGGATGAGGTAAATGACATGTGTATCGCGCGGTTTGCAGGAGAAGGGCGTCAATGATTGGATGGCGAATTCCCGATTATGTCGATTGGAGGGTTTAGGCTATATAAAGGGGATTGCGAGCCTTTTTGACTGGTGGTTAAGTTGTTAAAGATACGTCTCTGAGAAGTCGAAAGAAGATCGGAGGAGGGTGATGATATATCAAGATAGAGAGGAGGTTTGACGAAATGTCGGACTTAACATATCTTCGGGTAGCGGCATATCACCAGGATGGTCAGGAACGCTCTGGGTATGAGCGGCGAGGTTCGATGAGAGGTTTCACTGTCATTGAGCTGATGGTTGTGGTCGTGATCCTTGCGATTGCGGCGCTGACGGCGGTTCCCATGATGAGTTCGGCATCGAGTATGCAGATCCGGTCTGCGGCGAATCTTATTATGGCGGATCTGGAATATGCCAAAAGTATGGCCATCACCCGTGGTCAGAATTATTCCGTAGTTTTTGATGTGAGTGCGGACAGCTATCAAATTGAGGATCAAGATAGTGTCGTCATACCACATCCCGTGAAGAAGGGATTCAACTATGTTGTCAGTTTTCCGAATGACAGTCGATTAAGCAGGGTCAATATCACGAGTGTTAATTTCAATTCAACCCAAAGCGTTCAATTCGATTGTTTGGGGAGTCCCGATAATGGAGGGACAGTAAGTCTTCAGGCGGGTGGTACGACGGCCACCATTACGGTTGAGCCGGTGACCGGATTTATTTCGTCGCAATGAAATTAAAGATGAATCCGGACAAGATGGATTTTTCAACGTTTTTTCAGAGAGAAGAAAACGTTTTATCGGGTCGCGATGTAAAGTGAGTCAATGAGAAAGAGAAGGCAATGGTAGGCTGGGGGCTGAAAAAGCGAAGTTTACGACCGATTGGATTAGACATTGGTCACGGGTCGATCAAAATGATTCAACTTTTGATCGATGACGGGCAAATGTCCATCCATGCCGCCGATGAGATCCGGATTGAGACGGATTCGGACGGGGATGAGCAGGCCCGAAGAAAGGCGGTGATCTCGGCGATCAAGCGGATTCTTGCGAAAGGTAATTTTGTCGGGAAAGATGTTGTCTCGTGTTTACCGAGCGGCAAGCTGAAAATCACGAGCGTCCGATTGGCCGAGACGGATCCGGAGGCCATTGAACGGTCCCTCAGAAAAGAAGCGGCTCAGCGCTTCGGATTGGATCCTGAGAAGGATCCGATGGATTATCTCGTGGCCGGTAGTGTTCGCCAGGGCGACGAGGTGAAGAATGAATTGATTTTGTTTGCCACGGACAGTGAAACAATCAAGGATCACATAGAGATGCTGGAAGAGGCGGGATTATGTCCCGTGGCCATTGATCCGATTCCATGTGCGTTGTTTCGCAGTTTTGGCCGGTCGCTCAGGCGCCAGGAGGATTTGGAGCGGACGGTTGTTTTTGTCGATGTTGGACGCCGTTTCACAACGGTCGTCTTTGGTCACGGGCGGGACATCAGTCTCGTCAAACAAATAGGGATCGGAGGAGAACGATTCGTCCAGGACATCGCGGCGAAATTGGGTGTGAGCGTCGATGAGGCTGAGACGTTGCGAGAGTCATTACGGGTGAAAAAAGAAACGTTTGCGGATGAGCCGGAATCTCAGATGGCTGAGGAAAAAGACACGATTGACTCTTCGACGCGAAATCTGATTACGGACGTTGCGAGTTCGGTGGCGGAGGATCTGGCCAGAGAGATATCGCTGTGTCTGAGGTATTATACGGTAACGTTCAGAGGCGCCCGTGTGGAACGGGCGATTTTTACGGGCGGCGGGGCTTACGAAGACATTCTCATTGATGTTTTGAAGCGGCAGTTAGTCGTCGAAATTGAAATCGCTGAGCCATTGAGGGGATTTGATTTATCGAGTCGAAGAACGGGATTGAATTTTCAGAACGATCGGCGAGGGATGCTCTGTGAATGGGCGGTCGCTGTGGGACTCAGCCTGAAGGGCTGGAACGGTATCGAGAACCAGAGGTCACCCGTGCGAAGTGGGTCATGAGAGTATGAAAGAAATTGATTTTCTTCCAGATTGGTATAAGACCGGGCGAAGACGCCAGGTGAATTATCGCATGCAGTGCATCGTGTTAGGCGGTGTACTTCTGGTGATGATCGTCTGGAGTTTGGCCACCAGCCGCTCGATTTCAAACGCCAAAGCCGGATTAGCTCAAATGACGACTCAGTGTGACCAGGCGGAAAAGGCCTCTTTGGAATTGACGGGGATTAAGACTGAATTGAAGACGTTACAGGAAAAAATTCAATCCGTTGAGGAAATTGATTCCAAAATTGATGTGGCAAGCGTTTTAGCGGAAATAAGTTCGTTGGTGGACGAAATGGTTGTTCTGAACAAAATCGAATTCATTGCGGAAAAACCCGGAAAAGGCGGTGGGGACGGATCGGGGCGTCCGAGTACCGTCGTGAGGGTCGCACCGGCTCAGTTAGGTAAGAAGAACGTACCGCTTGGGGACGTGCGATTTAAGGTTTTGATCGCCGGCGTAGCGGCGGATGCCAGCTATATGGCGGAATTGGTGAGTCGTTTGGAAACGTCCCCGTATTTTCGCCATGTCGTGTTGTCTTTTTCACGCAACGGTCAGGTTGGGAGTCGTAACACACCATTCCTTCGCGATGTGGATGTTCTTGCGGGCGATACGGAGGGGCGTGCTGGGGCCGCAGTGAAACTTCAAGTCAGTGAGTTTCAGATTAATTGTTATTTAGGCAATTATCGAGAGCTTTGAAAGGTGAATAATACAAAATGTTGTACGGGAGAAGTCAACAAATAGTGATATTCGGCGTAGCCGGGGCGATTATATGCGTATTCGTCATCTTTTGGTATTTGCCTCTTCGTAAAAAAATGAGGCTTGTCAAACTGACGAAGGCCGAGCAGGTCGTCACGATTGCCAAGGGGATGGCGGATGCCGAGCAGGTGCCCGTTCTGAAGGAGCAGTTACAAAAATTGCAGGTCGAGCTTGAAAACTATGAATCCAAGATACCGGATCAAAGGGATTTTGGCTCCTTTTTGAGCAGGATTACGGAACTGATGAATGAGCACCATCTCCAGGAACAGAGCATCGAGCCGGGGGAGGTGTTGGCTGCCGATAGGTTTCACTGCATACCGGTGAGTATGCAATGCAAAGGCCGGCTAACTCAGCTATTTAATTTTTATGATCGTTTGCAGGACCTGGACCGACTTGTCCGCATCGAGCAGGTCAAGCTCATGAATGACGCCGGTTACGGCGGACAGATCAGTATGGAAACAAAGGCGGTTATCTATTATAGGGCGCAAGGGTAAGAAAGCAGAAGGCTGAATGAGACGCAACGTCAGACATAACGGTCACCGGGCGAAAGGCCTGGTCGGTCAATTGGCGGCTGAGAAGAAAAAGGTCGTGATGGCTCTCTGTTTAATGGGCGTGATGGCCTTCATGTGGATGCGAGTGCTGACGAAGAAATCGCCGGAAGCCGCCGGGGCGGAAATCATCGCCGAGCCGTCGAGTACGAGCGAACCGTCGAATCTGGAATTAAAAATAACGTTTATAGAGTTACCCAAGGTCGCCGGACGGCATGACGTCATCACCCGAGATGTCTTTGCTTCAGAGAATTGGCGTCATTTTTTAGATAGACAACGTCAACGCAATGGTTTTGAAGAAGTAAATAATTTTTCACAAGATGTTAGTGAAGAAGTGATCAAAAAATTGACCGAGAAGCTGAAACTTGAAGCCGTGATGGTGAGTGAAAATCCCCAGGCGTGTCTGAACGGTAACGTGATCTGGGTGGGGAGTAAAATGATTATTGGGGAAGGTGCGGATAAGTTTGAATGTGAAGTAGTGTTGATTAAAGAAAATACGGTAGTAATGAAGTGCAAGGAAGCGGAGATCATTTTGAAACTTGAAAAGGAATCAACGACAAACAATTGATGAGTGAGTACTTAAGATAAAACGATAGAAGAGGAGTCCAAATATGTGTCGTAATAAAAGATTACAATACAATCTGAAAATCCCATGGGGCGTGCTCGTGTGGAGCTCTATCCTGATCTTGGCGACGACAACCGCCGTTGCCGACGCCGGAGATAGAGATGTTGCTCAAAGCAACGGGCCCAATATTATTGAGAAGTTTGAGGTGGAAGAAGATTTTGATGTACGCAAAGCGTTGGCGATGCTGGGCAGTCAATGCCAGAAGAACATTGTGCCTTCGGCGAGTGTCAATGGTTCTCTGGCGTTCCGGCGTCTGACGAATGTCACATTCGAAGAGGCCATGGAAGCGATTCTGGGTGACAACGCGATGTATGAGGTGCAGGGCAATCTCATTAAAGTGTACACCAAGGAAGAATACAAAAAATTGATGGAAGCGCCGGAGCGGCGGATTTTTAAAATCTTCACTCTGTATTATATTTCCGCGGCCGAGGCGAAGAAGCTTTTGACGCCGGTGCTCAGCGGTACCGGTGCGATCGAAACCACCACCGCGGCGATCACGGACTTTCCGACCGGCGAGTCGATCAGTTCGGCCAGCGGCGGCGGGGACGCGACGGCGATGAACGATACGATCGTTGTGTTCGACTATCCTGAAAATATCGAGATGGTAGGCGAAATGCTGGGAGATATTGATATCCGGCCTCTGCAGGTTTTGATTGAGGCGACCATTCTGAGCGCGACGCTGACCGAAGATACGCAATTCGGTGTGGACTGGCAGCTTCTGCTCGGAAATGCAAATACCGCCGGTCAAACGTTTATTGGAAGCAAAACGAAAGATTTTATAACGTCGACGAATCTCTCGCAAGTCGTCACAAAAAGTGGGGGCTTCGCGATTGGTTTTGCCCATGATAACATCGCCAGCATTATCAAGGCGATTGAGAGCGTTAGCGATGTAACGATCTTGGCGAATCCCAAGATTTTGGCCGTCAACAAGCAGCTTGGCCAGGTTTATATCGGCACCAAGGTCGGCTATGAATCTCAGACGACCGTATCGATGGATACGCAATTAACGTCCCAGGTCGAGTTTCTCGATACCGGTACGAAGTTGTCGTTCAGAGCGTACATCGGCAACGATGGATACATCCGAATGGATATCCATCCGAAGGATAGTTCGGGTAATTTAAAGGAAAACAACATCCCGGACGAAACCTCCGCGGAATTGCTGAGTAATATCATCGTCAAGGACGGTGAGACGGTTGTTATCGGCGGCTTGTTCCGGGATACGATCACGTCCAATAAGACGCAGATTCCGATCCTGGGTGATTTGCCGATCGTGGGCGGCGTCTTCAGGGGCGTCAACGACCAGGTCAAACGTGAGGAAGTGATTATCCTGCTGACCCCGCATATCATCAATGAGCCGAATGAAACGGACGGTGAAGCCAGGAAAGATGATATTAAGCGAAAGCGATTTGGCGCCAAAGATGAATTGCAGCAGATCAGTCGGGCCCGATTGGCCGAGGAACATTATACGACGGCCATCGTGTACTATGAGTCCGGTCAATTAGAAGATGCCATGACGGAAGTGGAATATGCGATTGAGCTGCGCCCGTCTTATCTCGAGGCGATTCGGCTCAAAGAGCGAATCATCGCCGAAAGGGACGGCCATGAAGCCTTGAAGAGGCTGGAACGAAAAATGTCTGAGAAAAGGGATCACCAGGAGGCGCCGAGTTGGCTCAGAAGGTAAGCAAGTGAGTATTGACAAGAAAATATTGACTATTGAGAGGAGGCCGTTGGGAGTCTGAAGCGATAGTCAAAAAACGATATCTAATTCCTCAGGGTATAGTTTTGAAACGCGAAAGAAACTTTTACATTACGGTTCTATGCGTCGGCGCATGGTGGTTGTTTGTTGGGCCTGTCGTCGAAGGTCATAACTACGGCGTCGATGAAGGTGGACCTGTTGTCGCTGTCATGCAGCACGGCCCGGTCTTACTGGGGTGCTGCATACTGATGGCTATGGCCGCGATACCGCTCGGCTGGCACTGGCTTAAGCTGGCCAGGGCGATCGCGTCCATAGCCCGATTTATTCGGAACGATGAAAAAGCGAAAAATTCTGTAAAAGAGAGCTTTTTCTCACCGCTCAGAATCCATCAAATCAATGCGCTTTGCCGAACGATCTCTGAGCATTACGATCAGTACGCCGGGCGCATTGGCGAGTATGAAAAGCAGATTAAGGAATTGCAGCTTCAGTTGCAACTCGCCCATAATCGGGGCAGGAACATCGAAGCGATCATCTATAGCATTCGAGACGCGGTGATTGTGACCGACGAGTACGACAGGCTGTTAATCGCCAACGAAGCAGCCGGTCGTCTTTTCAGTTTTGATTTTAAGGAATCACAACGTAAACCAATTGAAGAACTCATTAGTGCGGACCGAAGTGAATTCTCGGAATTTCTCAGTCACAGCAGAAAGAGCAAGGGACAGGCGACTCGGCGAGAGATCGAATTTCAGGAACAGGACGAGCGTAAAACGTATGATTGTATCGTCTCATGTGTTTACGACCGGAACCAGAAGGTGACCGGCGTCGTCGCCGTGATGCATGACATTACGCGTGAAAAGCAGATTCAGCAAATGAAAACGGACTTTGTCAGTCATGTCTCGCACGAATTGAAAACGCCGCTGGCGTCCATCACGGCCTATTCCGAAATGCTGGCCGATGGGGAAGCCAATGATGAACGCACGAGAAGGGAATTTTATTCGGTCATCCAAAATCAGGCTAACAGGCTGAGTCGTTTAATCGAAGATATTTTAAATACGTCGCGTATCGAATCGGGCTTAATTAAAGTGCAAAAAGAGCCGATGAGTCTGACACTGCTGATTGAAGAACAAATGCAAATGATCAAAGGTTTTGCGGAGGAAAAGAACATCGAGGTCTCCGGACAAAAGCCGATTGTCTTCGACCAGGTGTATGTGGATAAAGACATGATGTCCCAGGTGATCGTGAATTTGCTCAGTAACGCGGTGAAATACACACCGGCCGGAGGATCGGTGCGTGTGGAAACCATGGTTGATGAAAGTGCTTCGTTGGCGAGAGTCACGGTCACGGATACGGGCGTTGGTATCCCCGCGGATGAAATCGAGCATGTCTTTGACAAGTTTTATCGCGTGGGCGCCAACAACAAACAGGCCAAGGGAACGGGGCTGGGTCTCAACCTTGTAAAACAGATCGTTGAAAAGATCCACGACGGAAAGGTGTTCGTGACCAGCCAGGTCGGCGTGGGCAGCACCTTTGGTTTTGAGTTGCCTTTGGCGACGCGACGATCGGTGGGGGTCGTATAAGGAAAGCTTAGCAATATGAGCGTCGGGTGTATCTTTTTAGCCCCGACATATTAGATTCTACTGGAGGATAAACAATGGCGGACAAAAGAGTGTTGGTGGTGGACGACGAGATTCATATCGTTCATGTGGTGGCGATCAAGCTTCGTAATAACGGTTACGAAGTCATCTCGGCCGACAATGGGGCCGAGGCATACGATCTGGCGCTGAAGGACAAGCCGGATATTATTGTGACGGATTTCCAGATGCCGATTATGTCGGGCATGGAACTGATCGAGAAACTTCGACAGAACGACGAAACAAAAGACATTCCCGTGATTATGCTGACGGCCAGAAGCTTTGCCGTTCCACAGGAACAGCAGGAGGAATTGCGCATATCGGGATGTTTGAGCAAGCCGTTCAGCCCGAAGGAATTATTGGGCCACATCGAGGACATTCTGTATCAAAAAGAATTAGTCGGTGAACAGTCGAAACAGGCACATAGTTGAATAATCCGTGAGACATTATGTTGGATACCTTGACAAATCAAATGAATCGATCTCAACTCCGCGAGCTGGAAAAGTTTGGGAGTCGAATCAACCGATTCGGCGTCAATTTCGCCGTCTGCAACGTCGAAGATGAAATTGTCTTGCAGTGCGAATGTGATGGTTTCAAAAGCGATGCGGAGCAATGGATCGAATGCAGTCGGCAGGCGATAGAGCAATGCAACCGGGTGACGGATGCTGAGGGAAAAGACATATCGGTCTGGCGATTTTTCGATACGAGTACGGTCCTGGCGGTTGTCTTAAAGTCCGCACAACCGTGTGCCGCTCGCCAGGAAATCGTAGGCACAGCCCTCATTGATCTGGGGAGCGAAACGTCCGCAGGCGGGCAGATTGTGTCGTATCCGTTGAGTTCTGCCGGTCCGATTCCGCCGGATATTGAGTACTATGCCGAGATGCTTGAGCTTCTGGCCGCGAAATTCAAAGCCGAGACGAAAGCAGAACAACAAATCGATAAGGTCAGTACCGAACTGTCGCAAACCTATGAAGAACTCGTGCTGCTTCACCGGCTCAGCACCAATATGAGAGTAACGGAGGCGGACTCGAATTTCCTCCAGATGGCGTGTGATTGCTTGACGGAAATTGTTTTTGTCGAGGGGATTGCCATTTTATTGGAAAAGACGATTAACGACGCGCCCCGGTGGGTTATCTCCGCAGGCTCGGGACTGATCGATATCGATGAGCAAATGGCCGCGATTCTCCATAGTCGGTTAACGGAGGAAATCAACCTCGGTCAGGAAGCCCTGTTGGACAGCGATGCGTACTCCGACTTTAAATACGAATGGCCGGGTCGTATTAAGAATATCATTGCCGTGCCTTTCTTCGGAAAGGAAAAATCGGAATCTCATTTAGCGGACCGAACGAACAATAACCAAAGTATTATGGGTATGATGGTTGCCGTCAATCGGCTCGGCAAACAGGATTTCGATAGCACGGATATCAAGTTGTTCAATTCGGTCGCGGGCGGTTGCGCCGTATTTATTGAGAACGGCAGATTATTCAAAGACCTCAAAGAATTGTTTATCGGTTCGCTGAAGGCCCTGACGAGCAGCATTGACGCCAAAGATAAATATACGCACGGCCATTCGGAGCGGGTGGCGTTTATCTCGCGGTGGATTGCGGAACGATTGGCCGAGGTTGAGCCGATGGACGAGGAACAAATCCACAAGATCTATTTGGCGGGTTTGTTGCACGATATAGGGAAAATAGGCATCGATGAAGCCGTATTACGTAAGACAGGCGGATTGACGGATGAGGAATTTGAACGCGTCAGAAAGCATCCCTTGATTGGGGCGAGTATCCTGCGTGAAATCAAACAGATGCGCGATATCGTCCCGGGTGTGTTATGTCATCACGAACGCCTTGACGGCAAGGGGTATCCGAACGGTCTGTCCGGTGAGCAAGTGCCTTTAAGCGGTCGAATTGTTTGCCTGGCGGACAGCTTCGATGCCATGACATCCAAGCGAACCTATCGGGATGCCATGAGTGTGGAGATCGCCCTCGAACAGATCGAGAAAGGGTTGGGGACACAGTTCGATGAGAAGATCGGTCGTCTCTTCCTCGATAGCGACATCGACCAGCTCTGGAACATTATCCGAGATGATTTCAGTGAAATTTATGGCGACGGCAAGACGCAGGAATATGGTGCGGCTGCCGTGGGGACGCTCATCCGATGAAAATCAAAACACAGGAATATAACGATGTCACCGTTGTTGAGTTGCAGGGTGAGCTTGACGGCGATTTTAGTGAGGCCTTCAAGAATACGATCACCGACATCCTCGCGAAACGTAAGAGCGGGATCGTACTGGATATGAGTGGTATCGGGTTTATTGACAGCCAGGGATTGGAATTGTTGTTATGGGCGCGCGATCAGTGCGGCGACGTCAAACAACAGTTACGATTGGCGGGACTCGATGAGAACTGCTTGAAAATTCTGGAGGTGACGCGGCTTGAGAGCGAGTTCGACCATTACATGGAGCTTGCAGAGGCCGTGATGAGTTTTGCGTAGGAACGATGGAATCTTGACCCCACCTGAGCGGAAAGACGACAGATGAGCCGGATAGCAATAGGCAATAAAATGCCGCTTGGCGAGCTTCTGATTGAACGGGAGATTGTCACCGCCGAGCAAATTGAAACGGCGCTGGCCGAGCAAAAAGACAAAGGCCATCGTAAGCTTCTTGGCGAGCTTCTGGTGGAGATGGGGTATTGTACGGAGAACCAGATTGTCTCGGCGCTCGCCCATACCTACGGGGTGCCGTATGCGCAGGTCGGCCCGAAGATCTGCGATCCGAAGGTCTTGGAGATTCTCCCCAGGGAATTTCTCGAAGAGCACGTCGTTCTGCCGTTGTTCAAGGTTCACGACATGCTGACCGTGGCCGTCAGTGAGCCGACGAATGTATTTTTACTGGATGAGATCGAGCGTATCAGCGGCTGTAGCGTCCAGATCGTCTGTTCAACGAACAAGGATATTAAGGCAACGCTCCAGACGTACCTGCCCGCTGCGAATGTTTTTGTCATCGACGACATTATCGACGAAGAGGGATTGGAAGATTTTACGTTGATCGAAAGTATCACGCAGGACATCAGCAATCTCGAAGAGATCGCCGGCCAGTCGCCGGTGGTCAAGCTCGTTAATTATCTGCTGTATAACGCCGTGCGTGAGAATGCCAGTGATATCCATATCGAGCCGGATGACAAAAAGCTTCGCGTGCGTTATCGTGTGGACGGGAAATTGTATGAGAAGATGTGTCCGCCCCATCAGATGCATTCGGCGCTGGTTTCCCGTATCAAGATTATGTCGGAGCTTGACATCGCACAACGGCGTTTACCCCAAGACGGCGGGATTCACGTCCTCATGGAAGGTCGGCCGATCGACTTACGCGTCTCGGTGATGCCGGGTAATTTCGGCGAGAAAGTCGTTATTCGAGTGATTGATCCTCACAAAATGCTTTATAGTCTCGAGTCCCTGGGATTCACCGTTGAGAATCTGCAATTATTCAGACAGGTCATCCAGGCGCCGAACGGCATCGTATTAGTGACCGGGCCGACCGGTTCGGGAAAGAATACAACCCTCTATGCCGCGCTGACGGAGATGAACAGCGAGGAAGTCAACATCTGCACGGTCGAGGATCCGGTGGAGTGCAATATTACCGGCATCAATCAGTTTCAGGTGAACCAGACGGCGGGTTTTGAGTTTTCAACGGCCTTGAGAAGCCTGTTGAGGCAGGATCCTGATATCATAATGGTGGGTGAAATTCGTGACCAGGCGACGGCCAATATCGCCGTACAGGCGGCGCTCACGGGGCATCTGGTCCTCTCGACTCTGCATACGAACGACGCCCCGGGGGCAGTGACACGTTTACTTGATTTGGGCGTGGCTCCTTATCTGGTCGGGGCGTCTTTGATTGCCGTCCTGGCCCAACGATTGGTACGCAAGATTTGTGCGAATTGCAAAACGGAGTATGAACCGCCGGTGAGTCTGCGCAAGCTCGTCGAAAAGGCCGGTGGCAAGGTCGAGACATTTTACCGGGGCGTGGGATGTAAGAAATGCCGCAATACCGGATATGCCGGGAGAATTGCCATCCACGAACTCTTTGTACCGGATGATGAGATTAAAGAGATGATTAATGAGGGAGCGAACTTAAAAAAGATTCGGGCCAAGGCACTGCAAGGTGGAATGGTTTCCCTGCAATCCGATGGGATTGGAAAGGTAGAGGCCGGCATTCTTTCAATCGAGGAAGTGTTGAGAACGGCGCAAATGATCGTCTAATGTGTGTGATGTTATAGAAGACAGTCAGGTTCATTCGGGATGAAGGTTTATGGCGGTTCCGATATCAAAAGTTTCGGAAAAATTTCATTCAGCCACCAGAAACAGTGATTCGTCACTCAGTGAAGGTCGGCGGGGGCATGATCGGGACGACTCTGATTTTTTGCGGAGTATCGAAAACGCTCCGACTTCACAACGATATGGCGATCACACGTGGTCCCAGGATGAAGATGTTGTCGCACCCGGCTTATACAAGGCGAAGGTCAAGCAGGCGGAACTGATTCTGTTCACGACGCAATTGTCGGTAATGCTGGACAGCGGCGTTGTGCTTAGTGACGCCATGGACGCAATCGCAGAACAGGCGGAGCACGGTTCATTTAAAATGATCATTGCAGACATTGCCGAGAAAGTGAAGGGGGGGGAAAATTTTTCAAATGCTCTGGATAAATATCCGAGGACTTTCAATGAAATGTTTATCAGCATGGTCAAAGCCTCCGAAGCCTCCGGTAAAATGGCGGAAATGCTGAATGTGCTGAGCGGTTACCTTGAGTTCGAATCCGATATTCGAAAACGAATCAAGGGTGCCCTGACCTATCCTTTTATCATGGCGCTCATGGCCGTGGCGGCGACCGGGACCTTAATGTTCTTCGTATTACCACGTTTTATGAAGATCTATGAGACCCGGGGAGCGGCATTGCCGAAACTAACGCAGGTCATCGTCGGATTCAGTAAATTGTTGGGTAATATGCAGGCCATGACCGGCATCGTGACCGGGATTATTCTGATTTCATTCGGATTGTATTACTGGGCCAAAACCGTCATGGGCCGGCGGGTGATCGACTATTTCAAAATCCGTACGCCAATTGTGGGGACCATGTTTATTGACACCGTGGTCACGCGCAGTATGCGCATCATGGCGACTATGATCAATACAGGGGTTAGTTTGTTGGATTCGATTCAGGTAATCCAGGGTGCGTGCCGTAACTACTATTTTCAAGAGCTTTGGGCGGGAGTGGATGCAAAGATTCGAGATGGTTACCAGCTTTCGGAATCGATCACCATCTCCCCGGGCGGCGATTTAATTGCGCCCGGAATCATCCAGATGCTTCGGGCGGGCGAAAAAAGCGGAAAGCTGGGTAAGGTGTGTGACAAGGTCTCGGTCTTCTACGAGAAGAAACTCGAAGCGTCGATTCGCAGTGTTATGACTTTGATCGAACCGATTATGATCACTATCATGGGAGCCATTATTGGCACGATTGCTATCGCCTTGCTCCTGCCGGTATTCCGGATCTCCAGCGTTATCGCACATTAAGTTGATAAACGATCGGGGCCGATAACCCCAGAATTCATATCGACCCCGAAATCCTAATATAACGCCAGTCAGATTGACTCGTTAATAGCTTTATTACGGCTGAGAGAGCCGGATATCATCGACATAAATCGTGCCCGTACCACCGGCGGTTACTCCTGCTTCGCTGCCGAGACCAATCGCAATTTTATCCACGTCCGTCAGGTTGATCCCTTGATCGGAAAAAGTTTGTAATGGGATTGTCCAATTTGTCCAGGCGCCGATTTGAGCCGCACTCGGATTATCATGGGCTGCTATACCGGGAGAGCCGCTGCTATTGGAGATAGCGGCATAAAGCGGCTCGGCCGCATTCGCTGAATTACCCCGGAACCAAATTGACAATTCGGCCACCCCGGCCAGGGTCCAATCCCTCGGAAACGTCAACGACATAACGGCCTCGGAGTTGGTGACACCGGCTTCATTGATATAAAGGAGCGGCATCGACTGCAAACCACCGTGAACGATCGTTTGCTCGGCATACGGGGGTAGTAAATAACCGACTTGTGCGCCGTTATCGGCAATGCCGTAACCGTCGATCCACGTTTGCCAGATAGCTTCGCCTGCGGTATCGTCGTCCGTATAACCTTCGAAGTCATCGATCAGAAGCGATGTCCCCGTTGTGAAGATCCAGACGGGGCCTTTCGATACGTTGCTCTGGCCATCGACTTCGTCAACGCGCCAATAGTACGTCGTTTCCGGTTCGAGCAATCCGGGATCGTAATTCTCATCGCCGAGTGTTTTGGAGCCTTTGTCTTCCGACGAGCCTATATTGGCATTGCGTACCATTTCTTTGTCCGTTCCGAAGTAAAGCCGATGAGACGCCGCACTATCGGCTGCTGTCCAGCTCAAAATCACATTCATCGGGATATCCGTAGCATCATAAGCTGGCTGCGGATCCCCGACGGCGCCCGGCGTTGTGAAGCTCCAGACATTCCCTTTGTACGTATTCGGGGGATCAAATTCATCAACTCGCCAGTAATAAACGCTCGCCGATTCGAGCGGGCCGGGATTATAGGTTTTCAATCCCTGGGGAATTCCTCCTGAAGCATTATCAACGACGTCAAAATCCGTACCGAGATATATCGTGTGCAATTTGGCTTTAAAGCCCGGCGTCCAAGTCAACGTTACATCATCCGGACCAACAGATCCTGCCCCATCGGCCGGATCGGGGTTATAAGCTGTCTTGGGGGGAATACTAAAGCGCCAGACGGAACCCGTGTGTTTCGTCGTTCCATCGGCCTCAATTTCATCGATTCGCCAGTAATACGTCGTACCCGGAATCAGACCTTCCGGATAAGGGAATCCAGGAAAGCCGGCAAGCAAATCCGTCGAGGTTTGATTACCTTGAAATACATCCGCAGTGCCATCCTTTACGTCGCTGTAATTGTCGCTGAAGTACACATCGTGCGAAGCCGCCGTCTGTCCCGGCAGCCAACTGAGGCTCACCCACGTATCATTAATCATAGATCCATTCGCCGGATTGGGTCTGTGAGCAAAAAAGCTCGTATATTCGACGTGCAGGATAATCGTGTTCGCAGTTGAAACAACGCTTCGATTACTATTGGAAGGAGCATCTGGATCATCCCCGATGAGTAGCGCCAACGCATTACCCATAGCCCAGCCGTCCTGATTGACCAATTCATCGATGACAATAGAGATGTCCGACGTCTGTTGGTCGGGACCGCGGTCCCCGCTCGCCCAAGCGGGTATATTACTCCACTTGGCGTAAACCGATGTCTTTGGAGCCGATGACACAGCTCCTGTGCCTGTGAAGGTGCCGGGATTCGGCTCCAACCGACCCCAGATGGCAAGATTAACAGGTTCTCCTGTCAATTTCTCATTATCCGCAGTGAATTGCACCCAGGCACTCGTTATGATCGCATGGTTGGGGACATCGACATTCAGAAAGCGAAGACCTACTAATTGGTAATCTCCGGCATCTTCATAGGGCATTTCCAGGTCGGAACTGCCTGTATCTAAGGCTCCGGTATCGAGATGCTCTTCTAAGCTCTCACTGCATTGGGCTTCGACTGAACCGCCAAGGGCTGTGTTACCGCCACTCAGCGCCAGCGTGAGAACAACAGATATTAGTAAAACCAACTTTTTAAACATATTCGTCCTCCTTCAAAAAAAGAGAATTAATGATTTCTGCTTTCCCTATTTTGCAACTGCATTGGCTCGGTATAAGTTCTTTCGATTCGGTAGCACCTCCTTTCTTCAAACCTCTACACAGAAATGATAAGTTAAAAGCCATTTGTTCGAATTATACAAATTTTCTTGGTATTACTCGATCATTCTTATTTATACCAAATTTACCGTTCGAATTTCAAGGAAAAAATATGGTGCGGACATCGTAATTAACTGATTCCCACTTTTGTTCTTTACAATCTTATTGCATTAAAACCAATCGGGACCTATCCCTAATTCCTTGGTACAGGCCCCGAATAAATGCAATTCTATCGTTTTCAAGAGAGTAGGTTAACTGTTCACGTGCAACTTACGGCCGATTTAGCCAGATATCGTCAATGTATATCGTTCCCGAACCACCGACCGGTGCACCGCCCTTACTACCCAGGCCAATCGCAATCTTATCCACATTCGTCAGAGTAATGCCCTGGTCGGCAAAGGCATGCAGTGGGATACGCCATTCGGTCCACCTTCTGTTCGTCGCGGCGGCCGCATCATCATGGATCACCGTGGCTGGAGCGCCGGCACTGTTGGAAAGCGCTACATACAGCGGATCGGCCGCATTCGCCGAGGCACCACGGAACCAGAGTGACAACTCCGCAACGCCCGCCAGAGTCCAGTCGCGCAGTGCTGATAACGTCATCGAGGCTTCCGAATTCGTAACGCCGGCTTCGTTGAGGTACATCAGCGGCATCGACTGCGAACCTCCATGAACGGTTGTTTGCTCGGCATACGGGGGGAGTAAATAACCAACCTGAGCGCCGTTGTCGGCGATCCCGTAGCCATCGATCCATGTTTGCCATATCGCTTCGCCGGCGATATCATCATCGGTATAACTCTCGAAGTCATCCACGAGAAGAGAACTACCCGTCGTGAAAATCCAGAGGGGTCCTTTCGAGGTATTGTTCTGACCATCGACTTCGTCCACACGCCAGTAGTAAGTCGTATCCGTTTCAAGCAGGCCGAGATCGTGACTCTCGGACCCCAGCGCTTTGGAGCCGACGTATTCGGGCGCACTGGTATCGGCATTACGCACGGCGTCTTGGTCCATACCGAAATAAAGCTCATGCGAGGCAGCGCTATCGGACGGAGTCCACGTTAGAGTCACGTTCAACGGTACATTCGTCGTATTGAATGCCGGTTTGGGATTACCAACAGCGCCTGGTGTCGTGAAACTCCAGACGTTCCCTTTATACGTTGAAGGTGGATCAAACTCATCGACGCGCCAGTAATAGACTTTGGCCGGTTCGAGTGAGCCGGCGTTATACGTTGCGGTCCCCGACATGGTACCTGTGGTCGCATGGTTCACCTCATCATAGCTATCACCAAAGAAAACCGTGTGCAGCTTGGCGGCAAATCCAGGCGTCCAGCTTAAAATGACATTATCCGGACCGATGGACTCCGCTCCGTCCGATGGATCGGGATTATATGCTGTTTTGGGAGGAACGCTAAAACTCCAGACATTCCCTTTCCATGGACTATTGGGGTCCGCGTCATTGACCTCGTCAATGCGCCAATAATACGTCGTTCCCGGTACCAGGCCGTCCGGATAGGGAAATCCAGGGAAGCCGGCAAGGAAATCTGTTGTCGTTTGGTTGCCTCGAAATGTGTCGCCGGTGCCGTTACTCACTTCGTCGGCATTTTCACCGAAATAGACATCGTGTGAGACGGCGAAATCTCCCGGTCTCCAGGTCATGCTCACCCAGGTAGCATCGATGAAAGATCCGTCTGGCGGATTTGGACTGGAGGCAATGGAAAATCCTTCACCGAGCATAACGGCCTGAATCTCCGCGGCTGATAAAGAGTGATTAAAGAAGTGGACATCATCCACGATGCCGTTGTAAAAGTCGCTCGGGCCACCGCTATCGTATTCCTGGCCGATCGACCATCGTGCTTGCCCGGCTGGATTTCCATCAGGTGTCTCTGTCCCTACCAGTTCTCCATCCGTATAGACGTATGCGGTGGTTCCATCTCTTACGTATGCGATGAAATGCCATACGTCGTCGTTAATGACGGGAGGGTACTCACGAGCAGTGGATGACGCCTCCACCAGGTGATTACCGCTCGAGCTAACTCCCCAAATGAATTCGTGACCGCTGGCTGTATCGTTAGCTCCAATCACGTTGCCTTCACCTGATGTGGTTTTGATCCATGCACTGACCGCGAAATTGTTTTCGGTGAGGTCATCGGCAATACCGTTGATCTCAACGTAATCACTACTCAGTTCCAATCCGCCGCCAAAATACCCTTCTACCCACTGCGGATCGCCGTTAAGAGTACCGTCGTTGCCATAGTCCGATGAATCATAGGCGGTATTTCCTGAACCTTCCTCAAACATCCACCAGCCAATAAGGTCTGCATGAGCCGAACTTGTTAGCATGAGACCCAGTACGAAAATAAAAGAAGCGGACAATAATACTTTCTGGTACATAACAAACCTCCTTCAAAGAACAAAATTGATAATCGTGTAATTCATCATTGTTGCCTTTTTTACATTCCACCCGTGTCGGTTATAGACGAGTCTTTACGATGTGATATCACCTCCTTTCTTCAGACACCGACACTCAACAGAAAGATGGAGATTGTGTACTTCAAATCATAGGGAATCGTTGGTTGTTGCTTATGTTCGTCATCCCGTACCTTCTGCAGGAACTTCTAAAAACGACAGAAATCCTGCCCGTTCGAGAGCGGACATCCCATAGATGCCGTTTGATAAAAACCCGAACTTCACCACTATTATTTATACCAAATCATCCATCTGAATTGCAATAAAAAATACCTCGTTCATTAAGAAATTCTCAAATCATTCAAAGAATCCCCTGTTGAATTTCGGATATTAATACGATATTACTTAAAAGCAGGGTGTTGGAAAGGGCATCGTACGCTGTTTGTTAGGTGGTCTTAAACTTGACAGGGGTGATTTTGGCCCTACAATCACGGCCTATGACCGAGTCTCGTCCACGAAAAAAGAAAAAGAAGAAACACCATCCATTCACAGATTGGATGGCGTATCTGGTGTTGCGGATTTTTATGGTGTTTCTTAACCTGTTCGATATCGAGACCAATCTTGGGACGGCGTGCTTCCTCGGTCGATCGCTCTGGAAGCATTATCATCGCGGACGACAGAGGGCCTTGGATAATCTTCGAGCGAGCTTTCCCGAAAAAAGCGAGGAGTGGATCTGGCGGACGGGTCAGCGGAGCTTCGAACATCTTGTCATGCTGACGGTCGATATCCTTTTCACGCCCCGTCTGGTTAATAAATACAATTGGCGCTGTTATTCCCGGTATGTCAACGCCGAAAGGATCAAATGGTTGATTCATGAAGAACGCGGGCTGTTGCTGGTGACCGCCCATTACGCCAACTTTGAGATCATTGGCTATCTCTTTAGTTTATTTGGTTTCAACATCTATAGTATTGCCCGGCCGTTGGACAATAAATATATCAACAAGTACTTGTATGGTGTTCGCCGGAGAGTCGGGCAGAAAATCATCGATAAAAAAGGCGCCGCCGGGATTATGGAGAAATTGGTCGCAGACGGCTCGACGTTATGCTTTATCGCCGATCAGGATGCCGGACGAAAGGGGATATTTGTTGATTTCTTCGGTCGTAAGGCCAGCACGTATAAGAGTATCGGCCTTCTCGCACTGACCCAAAATATTCCTATCGGAGTCGGATGCAGCAGGCGAGTCGGGAACCGTTTTTTCTTCGAGATGCGCGTGAATCGCATCATCTTTCCCGAAGAATGGGCGGACAAGGACGATCCGTTGAGATGGGTGACGGCGGAATATACCAAGGCCATTGAGGATTTCATACGGGAAGATCCGAGTCAATATTGGTGGCTCCATCGCCGCTGGAAACATCGGCCGCGGGATGAAAGAGAAAAAACTTAGCTTGATTTTTGGCCCTTAATGTTCGATACTCGATGCTTGATACACGATAAGAATTCGGAATTGAGAAGGTTGAATCATGAAGAAAACACTGAAAATCCTGCCATTGATGATACTATCATGCCTAATGTTCGATAGCCGATATTCGATGCTCGATGCTCGAGAATCTGGAATCGGCTCGTCGGGAAAAGTCGTCACGGAGTCGGCGAGAGACATTCCCGTGGCGTATGACGTCGATGTTGTGGTCGTCGGAGGAACGTCCGGCGGCGTAGCCGCTGCGGTTGAAGCCGCCAGACGGGGGGCTACCGTCTTTCTCGCTGCCCCGCGTCCTTATTTGGGTGAGGACATTTGCGGCACATACCGGCTGTGGCTGGAGCCGGGGGAGACGCCGACTTCACCGTTGGCTAAGAACGTTTTTGCCGAACCTGCCGGTTCGTCACTTTTCCAAAATCGACTACCTTTGACCTATCAAGCCGACAAGCCTTCCGCCCCTGTTCACAAGGATACCGATCCGCCATCGAAGTTAACCGATGGTAAGTGGCACAGCGCATCCAGTCAGAGCGTTCAGTATGATGGTAATGTCACTGTCGTCGCTGATATAGGCAAAGAACGTTCGGTCGGAAAAGCTCACGTCATGGCTTATCAACGTCGCAATCCGGGAAGCGATGACGATTTCGAGGTCAAAAGCGTAACAGTCTCTGTTAGCGATAACAGACGAGAATGGAAACAGGTTGCCGTTATTCCTAATAAAAAAGCCGGCGAAGCACTTTCTGAGCCGTGGGGGCCGATTACCCTTTCGGCGTCCGTGAACGAAGAAGCTCGCTATGTTCGATTTTTCGTTGAAAAAAGCCCGAATGTGGGTCGAATATTGCTGGGGGAGATATTGGTTGAAGATGAGGATTCTTCCCCTAAACCGGCTGAACGTTGGCGAATCCCTCCGACGCCGATGCAGGTGAAGCGTGAGTTGGATAATGCTTTGCTCGAAGCGGGCGTTCACTTTTTATATAGCAGTTATGCCACCGATGTTCTTCGTGATGGGGAAGGCCAGCCCGCGGGCATCGTGATGGCCAATCGTTCCGGTAGGCAAGCCGTCAAAGCCAAAATTATTGTCGATGCAACGGAGCGTGCAAGCATAGCGAGAATCGCAGGGGCATCTGTAAGGCCCTATCCCGCCGGGCCCCAGGCCTTCAAACGTATCGTTGTCAGTGAGGAAAAAGTCCCTGACGAAGATATCCAGGCGCGAAAGATGCCTTCACCGATACAGGTCGAAACAGGACCGCCTCGTAATGCAATAGAATATACGCTCAAGATACCCATGAAGGACGGTTCCTTTGCCTCTTTTGCGAAAGCCGAACAGATTGCTCGTGATAAAACATGGGATCCGACCGTCGTGGATGCCTCCGAGACGCTCTTCCAGATTCCACCTGATCCGATCAAAGGTAAAACAAGTGTACCGGGCGCCTGGATCGGCGCCGGAAAGGTGAATTTGGACACGTTTAAGCCTGAAGGCGTTGATCGGTTGTTTGTGCTGGGTGGCTGTGCGGATATATCACGTTCTGCCGCTGAAAAGCTGCTTCGACCGCTGGAATATATGGAGATGGGCACTCGTATCGGTAGGACGGCGGCTGCCGAAGCTAAAAGAATCACGCCATCACGGGACGTGGGACTTCCCGGCAAACTCAAACGCGCCGCTATGAATGGGCAGGTCCGTGAGAATCTCGGTGGAATACGCTCGACGGAAAAAGAACTCGGCAACGTTCCTGTGGATCAGCGTGCCGTCCCTGAGCTTGGAGAGTACGACGTGGTCGTGGTCGGCGGTGGAACGGGCGGGGCGCCGGCTGGGATCGCCGCGGCGCGTCAGGGAGCGAAGACGCTTGTGGTGGAATATCTCCATGGTCTCGGCGGCGTCGGGACGATGGGGTATATCAGCAATTACTATTACGGGTACATTAAGGGATTCACGGCGGAAGTGGACGAGGGCGTTGCCCGTTACGGGGGCTATGGCTGGCCCAAGAGCGGCCGGTGGAATGTCCAGTGGAAAAAACAGTGGTATCGCAGCGAATTACGTAAAGCCGGGGCGGATATCTGGTTTGGGTGCCTCGGATGTGGCGCGTTCGTTGATGATGGAAAAGTCAAAGGCGTTCTCGTCGCCACCCCGGAAGGACGCGGTATGATCCGCGCCAAGGTCGTGATCGATTCGACGGGCAATGCGGATATTGCCGCAACGGCGGGCGCCGCTTCTGTCTATACGGACGGATCGAGTGTCGCGGTTCAGGGGGCGGGTCTTCCCGGACTCCGACTCGGAGCCGGCTATACTAATACGGATTGGACGTTTATCGATGATGGGGACATTATTGATACCTGGCGAGCATTCGTCACCGCCAAGAAAAAATACACGGATGCATATGATCTGGGACAATTACTGGATACGCGCGAGCGGCGGCGGATCGTGGGTGATTTTACAATGTCGCCGATGGATATTACCGCCGGGCGCACCTATCCCGATACCATCGTGATTTCCCGGAGCAATTTCGATACGCACGGATTCACGGAACATCCGGTTTTCATGATTAAACCGCCGGATCGTGAAGAGATTTTCGTTAACGTTCCCTATCGTTGTTTGTTGCCGAAGAGGCTCGATGGAATCCTGGTCACGGGGCTTGGCGTCAGCGCCCACCGTGATGCGATGCCCGTTATACGAATGCAGCCGGATATTCAGAACCAGGGCTATGCCGCGGGTGTCGCAGCGGCGATGGCTGCGGAAAGCGGAAAATCCGTGCGCGATATCGATCTTAAAGCGCTTCAAAAACACCTCGTTGAAAAAGGCAATTTGCCCGAACGCGTCCTGACGGATGAAGATTCGTTCCCATTACCCATCGAGAAGATCAAAGAGGCCGTGGATCGGGTGGTCAATAACTACGACGGCCTTGAGATCATTCTGACTCAACCTGAGACGGCGATACCTCTGTTAAAAGAAGCGTATCAGAATGCTCAATCTCATTCGCATCGACTGGCTTATGCTCATATTCTTGGAATGTTGGGCGATCCGATGGGGGTTAGTACGCTCATCCAAGAGGTGAAATCCCGCGATTGGGACAAAGGTTGGAACTTCACCGGGATGGGCCAGTTCGGTATGAGCATGAGCGAGTTGGATAGTCTAATTGTGGCACTCGGTCGAACACGCGATAAACGGGTATTGGAGCCGATTCTGGAAAAGGTCGAGTTACTTGACGTTAGCAGTGAGTTCTCACACTCTCGGGCGGTGGCGATGGCCCTTGAAAGCTTAAATAATGCCGCGGCGGTCGAACCCTTGGCGCGGTTTCTGGCTAAGCCCGGTATACGAGGCCATGCTTTCACTAATATTAATAAGGCCAAGAGCGAAACGCCGGATAATCCGGTGGATACGTCCACCAGAAATAAGTCGCTGCGTGAGCTGATTCTGGCGCGGGCGCTCTATCGTTGCGGCGATTATAACGGCATCGGCGAAACGATACTCAATGAATATGCCAATGATCTTCGCGCTCACTACGCGCGTCATGCTTCTGCCGTGCTTAAACGAACAAACTAACTCAATTCAAGGAGAATAAGAATGCCAGGAGAATATCGTTTTTCATTCGGACCGTGGAATAT
>JAFGTG010000379.1 GCA_016934255.1 Sedimentisphaerales bacterium | reverse complement strand
GTCGCCGTCAAATGCGAGCTTTTCAAAAAAAGGTCTGAGTCCTCCGGTGGAGGTATCTGTTCGTTGGGTTCAGGAGAAGCTTCTCTCAACACGCTCAGGATGTATTTCTTGCCGTCCAGGGTCAACGGTATAAATGTCACGTCCTTGAACAGGATCGTGCCATCATGATTTTTGATCGGCAGATTATTGACAAGAGACGATTTTCCGCTTTCGAGTTTTTCAATCCGTTCAATAATATGGTCCGCCTCCTTTGTGGGATGGACATCTTCAACGCATAGATGTGCGATGGATTCCTGCTCGCAACCTAACATATTACAACTGACTTTATTCCCGGCGACAAGCTGCCTGCTTACGACATCGATCAACAGGACACCTTCGGTGATATTGTCAAGCAGGGTCCCAAGCGCTCCATCAATCCCATCGAATTCGTCCGCTTTTTTGCCGTTTTGGTTTTGTTCGAGCTGAGTAATGCGATCGCGCAGCGCATTGACCTCTTGCAGCAGTTTTCCTCTTGTTTTCCAAGCCTCTCCCATTCGTTCTCACCAATCCTTCAAGCAAAGCCTTCATCGCCTGTATCCCGACGTTCGATATTGTTCGATAAAGACCTTGAACTACACTCATTGAATTCTATCGGTCATAATAGGCTATGCAAGAATGATATTATAGGACGTATCCCTGATTGTCAAATATTTTTCTCCTAAGATTGCAACGAATAATGACTCACGCATAAGTATTTTTACTCAATTCCAAGGCAATGACCTATAAAATCCTATATATTTACACTTATGCTTTGTCAAGTGTAAATCTGCCCCCAAAGCACCTCAAAACGTCAAAATATGCAATTGACCCCATTGCATTTTCTCGTACGATTTCTCCTTGTAAGGATGTTTGATGCGCCACCAACAACGAAGACGGCCGGGCTGTTGAAAAGGATTTTTTCTGCCAGAAAGGAGGTGAGTTCTGGAGGACGTGCCCAGTTGGCCGCTCGGGTAAGTCCGGCTGATATGTGTATCGCGTAAGCGAGAGAGGAAAATGTAAGGAAGGTCTATTTAACAATCGAAAGGAAGCAAAGATGAAAAAGTATTTATTATTAATAGCAGTCGCGATCATAATGGCTACACCGGCTGTCTCATCCGCTTTGACTTTGACGAAGGAATATCTCTGGTTATTCGAAAAAGATCCCGTTACATGGGACGTCAATGATAATGGCGCGTGGGGCTATATGGATTATCGTCCGGAATACAAGACGTTCGCCTTTTGGTTCGGCGCCCTGGGTCTTGAAGCCAATACGGATTACACCTTGATTTATTATCCTGATCCATGGCCGGGTGCGGGCCTGATCTGCCTGGGCAGTGGTACCTCTGATTCGGACGGTCGGCTTCACATTAGCGAAACGCCGAATACGGGTGATTTGCCCAAGGAATTCGATGGCAACTATCCCACTCGCGCAAAGATATGGCTCGTCTTGACCACAGATGTAGACTGCGCGAACCAACAGATGGTCGGTTGGCAACCGGAAAGGTATCTCTTCGAAGATGACGCGAGTAATGTGACCTATGACGATAACCAGGACACCCTTGATCTTGTCAAGAAAGATCCTGTGACCTGGGACATCGTTGCCGGGGCCGAGGGCAAGTTGTATTTCGATCCATCGGCTTCGACATTCGATTTCTCGCTTTGTGCCTGTGGTCTCAAACCCTCATCGAGCTACACCTTGATTTATTATCCTGATCCATGGCCGGGCGCAGGTCTGATTTGCCTGGGGTCCAAAAGTTCAAACTCATTAGGCAAGTTGAGCATGTCGGGATCCGTCGAAACCAACTGTGATTTGCCTATCGCGACGGATGTCAATTATCCGAACGGGGCGAAGATATGGCTGGTCTTATCTGATGATGTGGACTGCACTACGCAACAGATGATTGGTTGGAATCCAGCAGATTATCTCTTCGAATACGATTTGACGAAGTTCAACGACACGGATATATAACGGTCGGACGATCTTGACGTTGCGGAATGTTAATCGTTCAGATTTGGGCGGCGGGGCGCGTATGGGCTCTGCCGCCTTTTTCAGTTGTAGATAATGAAGCCCTCTTTTTCCTCGAAACGACTCCATACGAAACCTGCCGGCCGGTTCGATCTTCAACGCGTAAGCCGGTTCGTCTGGATTGATACGCCCGGATAGCTCGATCTCGAGCGCAACGGCATCGCGCTTCCACGTTTTGTTCGAGTTGGGCAATGCGATTACGGAGCGCATTTACTTCTTGAAGCAGTTTTCCTCTTACGGTAACGAATTGTTTCCCACATGAGCATTTCTACTCATTATTGAACCAATGCCCTATAATACCCCGCATTTTATCGTGCATTCTACGTCAAGCCAAAATCTACCCCAAAAGTAGCCAAAAATACTAAAGTCCATGATTGCTCCTCTTCCATTTTTACGTACGATTTTAACTTATGAGGATTCGTACAATACTCCGCTGACAGCGAAAACAGCCGGATTATTGCTAAGGGATTTTTTATGTGCCAGAAAGGAGGTTTCACACATGCTAAGCCCAGTTGGCCGCTTGGGCGACTCTGGCTGAAGTATCAATCGCTTGAGCGAGAGAAGAAACTGTTAAGGAAGGTCTATTCTAACAAATGAAAGGAGTCAACAATGAAAAAGTTTCTATTTGTACTGATCGTTACGGTCATGATGGCCGGGGCGGCCCTCTCAACGACTTTGACAAAGGAAACTGTCTATTTGTATGAAAAAAATCCGTGTACGTGGCAGATTGTTGATGGAGGTGCATGGGGTTGTTTGCAGTATCGTCCGGCATACAAGACGTTTGCTTTTTGGTTCAGTGCCATGTATCTCAGACCCTGTACGGATTACACCTTGGTCTATTTTCCTAATTGTTATCCTGCCAAGGGACTGATCTGCCTGGGTGAAGGCACCACCGATGCACGGGGCCGGATTAACATCTGCGGAACGCCGAATATCGGTGACTTGCCCAAGAAATATGATTGTTACTGTGGCGCCAAGATTAGGCTTGTCTTGTCCTCTGATATAGGTTGCTGCAAACACAAGATGATTGGCTGGCATCCGACCAAATATCTCTTTGAAGACGATTTGGTTAGATACGATGACACGGACGATTAACGGGCGGATGCTCTTGGTCGTGAAGTACGTGAATCGTTCTGATTCGGGCGACGGCGCTTACGGGCTCCGCCGCCCTTTTTAGTTGTGGATAAAGTGCCTTCTTTTTCTATATAAATAGTTACTGTTCCAGAAACACTATTTGTCATTCCCGCGATGGCTAGGCCATGCCTTACGGCAAGGCGGGAATCCACTTTTAACGCCCTGGACCCCTGCCTTCGCAGGGGTGACATGTGAGTTTTCTACTTTCCGCAACAGTAACTCATTAGTCCGTGCGAAGCTTTCCGGTCGGTTCGATCTTCATCGCGTAAGCCGGTTGAGTTGGATTTATACTGCCCGGCAGTTCGACCTCTAACGCGATGGCATCCCGCTTCCACAAAAGCGGCCCATTGTGTCCGAGGAGTGTCACGTTCCGGAGTCCCCCATCGGCAATGACGGTTTGCTTGCCTAACGTTCGTATCTTCAGATCCCCTTGTTTCGGATAACCCAGGACGATGGCATAGAGAATGCGCTCATCCTTGCTGCGGGTAAACCGAATATCCGATGCGTCGCAATCGCCGAACTTCCACTGCCGGGTGCGCAGCTTTGTTTCATCGCCTTCGCGGGCATATATCATCATATAGTTTTTCATGATTAACTCCTTGTCATCAATGTCCGTCTAAACGTGATATCTTAATAATACGAGAGTCTCGTTCGCGATACGAAGAAAAAATGTTTTACAGCACTCTGATAAAACCAGGGTCTTATGGGCTTGTCATTCTGAGCGAAGCGAAGAATCTCAATCTTTGCGGTTGAATGGAGACCCTTCGCTTCGCTCAGAGCCTGCCCTGAGCTTGCCGAAGGGGTGACAAGGGAGAGATTTTATTAGAGTATCGAAAACAGATGGCCTCTTAAGGAGTGGAACGGATGTAACAATTGGAAAATGTGTTTCAAAAAATGTAGGGTGGGCTTTAGCCCACCGTTGTGATTGCTTGAGTCGTAAATCCGGAACACATCATCAAGCCTGCCGAGAGGCGCCTCGGCAGGCTCGATGGTTGAATCTTTATTTACTGCGGGTTGCGTCTTCTGAATCGGCGAACGATCTTCGTGCCTTTGATCTTCTGGGTGCCTCTGGACGTTGTCAGTTCTCCGACGAGTTTCGAGTCCTCCAGCTTGCCCGCAAAGGTCATCTCGAAGGATTGGTCGCCGAATTGCATGACCATCAGGAAGTCCACCTTACCATTTTCGAAGTTGATCTTCTTGATGGGCAGGGC
>JAFGTG010000378.1 GCA_016934255.1 Sedimentisphaerales bacterium | reverse complement strand
TTTGAAGCCGCGGAAAAGGGTGATGCTCAACAGGTCAAGAGGCTTGTCGCTAATGGAGTAGATGTGAATATAACAAAAAAAGTTGGCACAGGCCAACAAGTTGACGTGACGCCTTTGATCTCTGCAGCCAGTGAGGGTCATGCACAGGTGGCCAAGGTGTTATTAGAGAACGGAGCCGAAGTCGACGCTACTTGTTCTGTTGGATATACAGCTCTTTATTACGCGCTCTGGAGCGTCGGGATTAATGACATTGAGGGAACTATTAAGGTACTGATTTCAAACGGTGCCGATGTTAACAAACAGCCTACCCAAGATGACGGTTATTCACCTCTTATTTGGGCGATCTGGATGTGCCAAGAACACGAGAGCATCGTAAAAGATTTACTCGATGCCGGCGCGCGCATCGACTTTAAGGATAAGGATGGCCGAACGCCGCTCTACTGGGCTGCCTTCGAGAGTAGCAAAGAGGTGCTTGATCTCATTCTCGAAAGGGGTAGATACATCGATACGATCCATCTGGCTGCATGCAAGGGGGACCTGAACAGGGTAAAAACGCTCGTCGACAGCGGCATCGATGCGAACGTAAAAGATGAATTTGGCTGCACCCCTCTGCATTGGGCCGTCCTGGCACCGTCCCGTGAAGCAGCCGATTTCCTGATAACCAGGGGTGCAGATGTGAATGCGAAGGATGGTCGGAATCTTACCCCTTTAATGGCCGCACGAGGAGCTTCTGTTCTTGAACTGCTCATTTCCAAAGGTGCGGATATCAACGAGCAAGACGCTTTGCAAGGGCAGACAAAACTGCATATGGTTTGCTCAGAGGGCGACAAGGAAGCGGCGGAATTGCTAATTCGCAACGGCGCGGATATTCACGTAAGAGACAAAAGACAAGGAGTTGCCCCCCTCTGGATTGCGTCCCGTGATGGTCATAAAGAAATCGTTGAACTGCTGTTAAAGAAAGGAGCAAAAATCAATCAGACAGACAGGCGAAGGGATTCTACCCCGCTTTTGATTGCAGCTCGGGGTGGGCATACTGATGTTGTCGAGTATCTAATTGCCAAAGGAGCAGACATCCATGCCGCAGATAATCAGGGGCAGACGCCTTTGTCTATGGCCCGGCAGCAGGGTCACACTGAAATCGTTGAATTGCTCCGCCAACATGGTGCTAAAGAGACTCTGCACGGAGCGGTCGCTTTGGGCAATATCGACGATCTCAAACGCCTCCTCTCCGAAGGACAAGATGTCAACTCTCGAGACAGTGACGGACAGACGCCGCTCCATCTGGCTGCCAATCGTGGTCATAAAGAAATGGCAGAAGTTCTCATAGCCAATGGGGCGGACATCGAAGCGAGAGATGCCAGATGGCATAATACCCCCCTGCTCCACGCAGCGGTCAGAGGTCACAAAGAAGTTGTGGAGCTGCTTATAGAAAAAGGTGCGAATATAGAAGCAAGGGATGGTAATGGTCTGACGCCTTTGAGTCTTACAGCGGGCTATGGCAGTGCCATCCACACGGATGTTATAACACTGCTGCTGGAGAAGGGGGCTAACATAGAAAGCCGGTCATATGGTGGTGGTACACCTCTTGCAAGTGCAATCGCCATGGGCCGCAAAGGCGTGGCAGAAATGCTACTAAAACACGGCGCCAGATTGGACGTCATAAGTAAATTTTATGGTACGCCCGCCCACTTAGCCATGATGCAGAAACGGTCAGACATGGTCCGCTGGTGCGTCGCAAAAGGCATTGTCATTCCGTCGCTGCATCTGGCAGCTTATTTTGGGCAGATGGACAAAGTTCGACTTTTACTCAGCGAAGGAGCCGACGTCAACCAGAAAGATATCGCCCAATTTGCGCCTTTACATTGTGCCGTACTCGGACATAATCCCGAAATCGGGAAGTTGATGATAGACAAAGGCGCCGATATCGAGGCCAGAAACTGTGCAAATCAGACCCCCTTATTCTGCGCTTGCGCAAGAGGTTATTTGGATATGATCAAACTCTTGATTGCTCACGAAGCCGACTTGGATGCTCGCGGATTTCGCAGAGGGGAGCTGGGTTATGGATTCGTGGACGACTGGAGCCCCCTTCACATTGCTGCCCACATGGGACACATAGACGTCGTGCAATACCTCCTTGCCGAAGGTGCGGATATCCACGTCAAATGCAAACGTTTCGATGATGAAGGTGTCACACCGCTTCACCTCGCTTCCTGGAATGGACGTGTTGATGTCGTCAAGGCGCTGCTCGCTAAAGGAGCCGATGCCAATCTCAAGACCCAGAAAGGTCATACACCGCTGGATTTTGCAAGAAACAAAAATCAGACAGACATCGTCGAGCTGCTCCGCAAGCACGGGGCCAAAGAATAATTGAAGCAGCAAGACAATTCTCGAATCGGCTATTTAGCCTCGATACATGCCAGGAGGGCCGGGCGGGTCCATCGCCCGGCCTTTTTCATTTCCTTTCGGAAAAAAACACAGAAAATAGAAATAAATTTCAGATGATGGTTAAACCAAAACAGGGCACCGATTCGTGCAATAAGTGAAGAACGTTCTTTGTTTGGTCGGGAAAGCACTGAATGCTGGAAGATAAGCTGTTGATTTGGAAATTCAAGGGCGGCAGTAGCGAGGCCCTCTGCCGGATTTACCGCAAGTACGGCGACTATTTGCTGGCTCTGGCAGCGGCTCTTTTACAAGATGTCAACGCGTCTGAGGATGTCGTGCACGACGTTTTCTGCAAGTTTATCGAATCCAGAGAAGCGTTTAGGCTCGCCGGAAGCCTCAAGAGTTTTCTCGCCACGTGCGTGGTCAATCTCGCACGCGATAAGCTCAGGGCGAAAAAGTTACAACTCCGCGACCTGGACGAAGCGTCGGCGATGGTTTTGGATACGAACGAGCCGGACCAGGACGCCATCTTCGGAGAACAGGCACGAGATTTGAATCGTGCGATGGCGACGCTCGCCTACGAGCAGCGGGAAGTCATCCTGCTGCATATTCGGGGCGGTATGAAGTTCAGAGAAATAGCCGGCCTGCAGGGAATCTCAATCAATACGACAAAAAGCCGCTACCGGTATGGCCTTCAGAAGCTTCGAACATTTTTATCTGACCAAGAGAAAGAAAATGAAATCAACCAAAGACATAAAACAATCAATTAAGAAATTAGCCGTCGAATCCAACGACCGGATACACGACAGAATTCTTGATAAGCTCCTAAGTACATTTGATAAGTCGAAGAATCGGGCTTCCGTTGAACAACTGAGTCTATGGAAGATAATCTCGTGGGGCAGAGCCGGGTATTTGGCTGCGGCATGTCTGGTCATTTCCTTATGTATGGTCTGCTTTGTTCTTTATGGAAAAGTCAACGATCTGAGCAATGAACTGGAACAGTCCCGGCAGGATGTCTCTTTTGCTCAGCCTGATGATTCCGCGACCATCAACTTGTATCTGAAAGAGCACCGGGACGCTGTCGCCCGTCATGTTTCTTATAGGCCGGACACACCACAGCCGGCACAGATGCGTGTGAGCCCGCAGGATATCTTGTATTATGAATTACTCGATGATGGGCCCGAATTCACGCACCCGGGGATTATCGTCCGAGGCCCTTCATCCGAGCGGGAAATCGACTCATCCAAGGCGCCCGTGATTTCCAATGGGCATACGCTAACGCTTTCCAAAGCACGGGAAACTGCTAATTTTGATTTAGTGGCGTCGCCGTGGCTTCATCCCTACTATAAACTCGACCAGATCAGAAGGATCGAAGATCGTGACGCTCTGCAACTGCTGTACACCGACGGCATCCATTCGGTATCGTTATTCGAGCAGCCTCTGGATGGGCAGCATGGGCTTTCACATCATGATTTCAGAGAATATGCCGTTTATCGCAACGCCAAACAAAGCGGAGGGATCATTCTTGCCTGGAGAGATGATGTCCTTTCTTATGTCCTAATCGGTACTATTGAAATGTCACAACTCATGGATATGGCGCAGTCTATCAGCGCCGCAAAGTAAGAGGAAATGGAAATGGATCACAAAAGATTACTCTCATTAACCACATATTGGATTTTGGTAATCGTTCCCGGTCTATGTGTTATATCATTTGCAGACAACAAATCGCAGACGAATCCAGAGGCCGAACAACACTTCGAAAAGGCAAATGAGCTGCATATACTCGCCGATTACGATGCCGCGATTGCCGAATACCAGACAGTCATAAGCTTGTCGCCGAACAGTAAAATCGCCCAGAATGCCCAATACTGGATCGGCCAATTATATTTCGAATCAAAACGATTTGATGCTGCGTTATCTGCGTTTCAGAAACTTCTCGATGCGTATCCAGAAAGTAGAACTATCCCAGCAACAACGCTTATGATAGAGCGCGTTCAACAGGCGAAGAAGAATAAATCACTTTTTGAGGCAGTAAAGAAGGCGGATGTCGAAAAGGTTAAGCTGCTTATCGCGGCGGGCGCCGATGTCGATGCCAAGTGGGGTGATATCTGTACAAAAGAGGAAGAAGAAAAAGCTAAAACGTTCGAGGTGTCTAGCACTCCACTGTACTATGCATGCGACTCAAACAGCATTACTTCAGTCCAGCTCCTGGTGAAAGAAGGTGCCGATGTCAATGCAGGAAAATGGCCTCCATTGTGTCAGGCGTTGTATAGGAGAAATACGGCTATAGCTAAATTTCTGATTGATCACGGGGCAAATGTAAACTATCCGGCAGATTGGGGACCTCTGCATGAAGCATCCGTTTATGACATCGATATGGTAAAAGTGTTGCTCGCAAAAGGCGCCAACATAAATGGTGGGTATTGCCCTCCCCTTCACACTGCGGTTATGAAGGGACCTAAAGACATTGTTGAACTTCTGATTCAGCAGGGGGCAGATATAAACGCTAAAGACAAATGGGGATGTACCCCACTCTACTGGTCGATCAACAATAAGGTCTTTCCGAGCGACAATGACAATCCACCTATAGACAGTCTACACCTCCTAATTGCCAATGGTGCTGATGTTAACATTGAATATGGGGATGGTGAGACTGCTTTACTCCTTGCAGCCAAAGCAGGCCAGACAGACACGGTTCGCCTGCTTTTAGAAGCGGGCGCCAATATCAATGCCAAGGATGATAGAGGTCAGAATGCCTTGCACGTAATGCTGGACATCAGAAACGCCAGTAACAATCGATACCGGCTGTCGAAGGATACACTGGAACTACTTTTAGCCAAGGGTGCAGATGTTAATGCGAAGGACAACGATGGCCGGACACCGTTGCATTTGGCGGCCGAGTCGGCTGACAGAGAGATTGTCGCACTCCTTCTGGACAAAGGCGCCGACATCAATGCGAAAGAGGATAAGTCTGGATTTACTGCCCTTCATTATGCTGCACGGCTTGGCAAAAGGAATATTGCAGAATTGCTAATCGCCAGGGGTGCCGACATCCATGCAAACGACAAACAGGGTCACACGCCTTTGTACGTAGCAGCCAATCATGACTATGAAGTCGCGGAACTGCTTATAAACAAGGGTGCGGACGGCAGTATTCAAACGGAATCAGGGCAGACTCTCCTTCAATTGGCTCAAGAAAGAAAACAGATTGAGTCGATGGTCCCGGACATGGTCTTTGACGGAGAAGCGGACAGCGTTCTTGGCAATCAAATTGCCTGTGGCGATGTTGATGGAGACGGATATGACGATATACTGATAAGATCATATCAAAACAATGGCTATCGAGGTCGAGGAGGCCGAGTCTATTTATTCTACGGGGGGGCGAACCTAGCCACGACTGCCGACCTCATTTTCGAGGGAGAGAAGGAGGAAGATAGATTCGGCGACGGCATTGCCTGTGGTGATGTTGACAATGATGGTTATGAGGATATCGTCATTGCCGCTGGCGGTTACAGCGAGAATCAAGGCTGTGCCTATCTCTATTGGGGTGGTGATCGCAAGTCTATGGATGCCAATCCAGATAAGATCTTCGTCGGGGAGCAAGAGAAAGACGCACAATTTGGCACGGGACATCCTGCTGTCTATGACATAGACAATGATGGCTATGGTGACATTGTATTAGGTGCATGCTCGTCACGCGCCAGGACAGGTCGGGCCTATCTCTACTATGGGGACACTAGGGAATCGATGGATACGACTCATGATCTGATATTTACCGCACAAGACGGAGGGGAGCGATTCTTCGGCTATACCATTAGCTGTGGTGATGTTGATAACAACGGCTACGGAGACATCCTGATTGGAGGTTTTGCCAAGCAGGGCAGGGCATTTCTCTATTGTGGTGAGCGTAGATCGAGTATGGACGCTAAAGCTGAAGTTATCTTTGAAGTAAAATCTGAAGATAACGATTACTTTGGCCGCGACATAGTATGCATTGACCAGAATAGGGACGGCTATGATGATATCGCTATAGGTGCAAGAGGCCACAAGGATAAGCAAATTCGGACATATCTCTTTCATGGCAGTTCGAAAGGGAGCCTGGATGCCGACCCGGACATGATTATTGATGGTGAGATGGGAGGTAGTGACTATGGCATCCAAGAGGTCTGTGGCGATATCGATGGTGACAATCTGAACGACCTGGTCATTGCCGCCAGCGGCGTAGGCAGGGTGTACGTCTATTGGGGCAAGGACCTCTCCGCTCTTAATCCAGAACCAGGTAGAATTTTCACCGGGGAACATCCCCATGATCAGTTTGGCGGGGAATTGGCCTGTGGCGATGTCAATAACGACGGCTTCGATGATCTTGTTATTGGAGCCCACGGATACAAAGCCGGGGCCAAACAAGGCCGTGTTTATCTTTACTACGGCGGCCCTCGGAATCAATGAGGGCAAAGTGAGTCTTGATCCGTCAAGGTAAGACCGGCAAACACAGAGCAAAAGAATAGCAACAAGGACAGAAATTCACGACTCGGACATTTAGCGTCGATACATGCCAGGAGGGCCAGGCTGACTAATAGGTCGGCCTTTTTTCATTTCCGAAGTTGAAGACAAACGCTGATGAATGTGGTCCAAGTAGATTGGAGGTTAGGGATTAGTGATGAATAATAAAATCCCAGCTAAAGGGATCGCATTGCCGTTTTCACTTTGATTTTTCGCCGAATAAACATATAATGGGATGGGCGTTCAACCAATAATTAAGTTTTTCGATGGAGGAGTAAAAATGAGAAAGGCCATCTCATACTCTTTGGCTTTGGCATTCACATTTAGCCTCTTCGTGAATGCGGCTCATGCGAAGCTGGTGGCGTGTATCGGGGACAGCATTACCTATGGTTCGGGGATTTCCGATCGCGCGAACGATTCCTACCCGGCTCAGTTGGGAAAGATGCTGCGCGAGTTCGATCCGCAATGGGAAACGCAAAACTTCGGCGTCAGCGGTGCAACCCTACTGAGGAATGGCGACAAGCCCTACGTCCAGCAGAGCGCTTACACCCAGGCCCTTGCATCCGAACCCGACGTGGTGGTCATTAAGTTGGGGACGAACGATTCCAAACCTTATAACTGGGTGTATAAGGATGAATACGTCAAGGACTACCTGTATTTAATCGACCGATTCGCGGAACTGCCCAGCAAGCCCGAGATTTGGATTTGTAAGCCGGTCCCGGCATTTAATACTAATGTCAGCATTAGCGGTACGGTCATCGAGAACGAAATCCTCCCGCTCATCGACCAGATCGCACAATTGCGGGAAGTGGGCGTCATCGACCTCTTTACGGCGCTGAGCGGTAAAGCGGACTTGTTCCCCGACGGAATTCATCCGAACGCGGAAGGAGCCGGACTGATCGCGGAGGCGGTCCTCTATACGCTCATCGGCATACGGGCCCTGCCCGACTTCGATGGCAACGCCATGGTCGATTTCAAGGATTTCACCCTGCTCGCCGAATCCTGGCTCAAGAGCGACCCTTCGCTCGATATCGTTCCGGCGCCTAACGGTGACGGCGTTGTGGACTATCGGGACCTGATTGGCTTAACCCAATACTGGCTCAGGGACATCGGGCTGGTCTCCCATTGGACACTGGATGAGACCGCCCATGACGCGGCGAATGACAATCACGGTACGTTGCACGGCAATCCGGTCTTCCAACCCGAAGGAGGGATGATCGACGGGGCGCTGCTGCTCGACGGGATCGATGATTATATCAGCACGCCCTTCGTGCTGGACCCGTCCGATCGGTCGTTCAGCGTATTCGCCTGGATCAAAGGTGGTGCGCCCGGGCAGGTGGTGATCGCCCAACAAGAAACCGCGAACTGGCTCTCTACGAACCCGTCGGAAGGCTACCTGATGACCGATCTTAAATTCCCCGGCCGATCCGGCGCTCCGCTGATTTCGCAGACGGTCATTACTCAAGATGAGTGGCATCGTATTGGGTTTGTGCGGGACGGTTCGCTCAGAACGCTTTACGTCGATGGACTCGTCGTCGCGGAAGATACCCAGGATAGTCTCAACGGTTCGGACGATGGGCTGTACATTGGAACCGATAAGGCCGCGGGATCCGATTCGTTCTGGTCCGGTTTGATTGACGACGTTCGCGTCTATAACCGGGCCGTACTGCCATAGAGTACCTCGGCGTTGTTTTTTTCTATCAGGGGGGGGAGTTCGGAGAGATGCTCTATTTTCCAGATACCGTTCGGGGGTGCTTTTCCTTCATTCGTGTAGGCGGCTTTAAGGACCGACTGCATGCCCACCTTTAATGCAGGCTGGATGTCTTTATCGATGCGGTCGCCGACGTAAAGGATATTCTCCGCCGCTTCGCCGATCCGCTCGGCGGCGATTCTGAAGATGCGCAGGTCCGGCTTGCGAAAATCAAATTCGTAGGAATACATCCGCATCGTGAAATAGTCCAAAATGCCAATCTGTTCGAGCTGCCTTTCCAGGGAATGGCCGCTGACGAACGTGTTGGAGAGAATGCCCAGCTTGAGGCCGAGCGCTTTGAGCCTGGCGAAGGTCTCCTTGATCGACGGCTCGATTGTAGTGATTTTAGCCAGGGGCTCGTACCAGAGCCAGGCAAAATCTTTCCACTGATCCCCGTCGAGCCGAACGCCCCGTTTGATGCCGATCCCCCGCAAGAAAAGGGACGAGTTAAAATCGTTTTTTACGAGGTTGGAAAAGACATGCCGGATACGTAAAGCAATCAAATTCCGCCAGCAGTACACCTCGAAGTTGCCGACGGGCTGGCCGCGACTTTTGAGAAAATCATAAGACAGCCGGGCGCCCTGCCGGAAGAGCCGCGTGGCGTTGATCTTGCCGAAATTCAGGACCGTCTCACCCAGGTCGAACAGCACGGCCTTGATCTCATGTTGCGTATGGCGTTCTGCATCCTGCGTCATGCGTTTGTCGCACTGCGTATCTCGTATTCCGTGATGCGATATTTCTTTGATTGCGCCTCGCGTCACGCACGACGAAATACGCGTTACGTTCTCAAAGGCGGTACGTCGCCTTCGAAGGCCTCCTGCACCCATTGGAACATTTCATCGTCGGATATCATCGACACTCGGTCGGCGGCGTACTCGGCGTCGATTCGGTCCTTTATTTTGGTGATACGCGGGTCGTGTTTGGGAATGGTCACATCGTATCGGGCCTCGATCCAGTGCTTGATCCCGGCCGCACCGGTCTTGTCCGTGATGGCCACGCCAACCGGGCGATTGAGCAGCTTCTGCGTATCGAAACAGTTGTATATTTCCTCGTTTTTCAGCAGGCCGTCCGCGTGAATGCCCGCCCGGGTTACATTGAAATCCCTTCCCACCAGAGGATAATTCCGTGGAACCTCCAAGCCCAGCTCTTTCCTGGCGTACTCGGCCAATTCGGTAATCGCGGCGTAGTTCACATCCTCAGTCATCCCTTTGAGCTGGGCGTGCTCGACGACCAGCCCTTCCAGCGGAGGGTTGCCCGTGCGCTCGCCGCAGCCGAAAATAGCCGCGTTGGCGGCGCAGCAGCCATAGAGCCAGGCGGTGGCCGCATCGACCTGGACCTTATGCAGGTCGTTGTGGCCGTGCCATTCCAGCCATTCCGAGGGAACCGGAACCTGGCGGAGTCCGTGGATCAGTTTCGGCACGCTTCTCGGCAGAGCGACGCCCGCCCACGGAACGCCGAATCCGAGCGTATCGCAAAGGCGAATCTTGACCGGCTTATCGTATTCTTCCGCGAGCTTCATCAGCTCGGCGGCGAAGGGCAACACGAAACCGTCGTAATCGGCTCGTGTGATGTCCTCGAAGTGGCAGCGCGGAATCACGCCGTTGTCCAGCGCCGCCCTGGCGATATCGAGATAGGCACTCATCGCCTGGGCACGGGTTTTTCTCAGCTTCAGGAAGATATGATAGTCGCTGGCCGAGGTCAGAATTCCGGTTTCGGCCAGTCCCATCTGCGAAACCAGCTTGAAATCGGTCGCTACGGCGCGTATCCAGCCCGTAATTTCGGGATATTGATAGCCTCGCGCCTTGCACAACTCGACCGCTTCGCGGTCTTTTTCCGAGTAAAGGAAAAACTCACACTGTCGAATCAGGCCGGTGCCTCCGTCGATTTCGTGCAACAGGTCGTAAATTCTCAGGATTTGTTCGGGTTTATAGGGCGGCCGGGCCTGCTGGCCGTCTCGGAACGTCGTATCGGTGATCCATATTTCCTCCGGCAGATCGTACTCGATTCGCTCACCGTCGAAAAGGACCTTGGGAAATTCAGTATAGGGAAACGTCTCTCGATATAGATTGGGTTTACCCACATCATCGAGCTTAAAGTTCTTATTGGGCATTACTTTCTCCAAAACTTCTTAAAATCGTATGTCGTCTATCGCATGTCGTATGTCGTGCGCCGACCGACGAGATACGAACGACGAGCGACAAATAATAGCCGAGGTGGGAGTCGAACCCACACGCCCTAACGGGCAGGGGATTTTAAGTCCCCAGCGTCTGCCATTCCGCCACTCGGCCGG
>JAFGTG010000377.1 GCA_016934255.1 Sedimentisphaerales bacterium | reverse complement strand
GGTTTCGGCGAGGTGTACTACGCGGTCAGTGACAGCGGCCGGGAGGTGGCGATCAAAGCGATTCAGAACTACGAGCAGATAGAGCTCCGGGGGATCAGCCAGTGCATGAACCTCAAGAGCCCTCATCTGATCTCGATTTTTGACGTGAAATACAACGATCAAAACGAGCCTTTCGTCATTATGGAGTACGTCTCCGGGCCTTCGTTGCGAGAGTTACTCATCGAGTCGCCCCACGGTCTCGGTGCGCAAAAAGCCGCTTTCTTCCTACGCGAGATCGCCAAAAGCTTGTCTTTCCTCCATGAGTGCGGTATCGTCCACCGCGACCTGAAGCCCAGCAACATCTTTTACGAAAACGGCTATGTCAAAGTCGGCGATTACGGCCTGGCCAAAGCCATTAGCGCCAGCCGGCACAGCGGCCATACCATTACCGTCGGAACCGTTTCTTATATGGCGCCGGAAATCGGGGCCGGAAGCTACAATCGAAGCATTGACATTTACGCTCTCGGCGTCTTGCTGTACGAAATGCTCACGGGCGACGTTCCCTTCATCGGCTCCAGCCCGGCGGAGATCCTGATGAAGCATATGACCGTCTCACCTGAGTTGAACAATATCGAGGAACCTTTTAGAAAGGTTATCACGAAGGCCCTGGCCAAAGATCCCGCCGACCGCTATCAAACGGTCCAGGAAATGGTGGAGGACCTTTACGGCTCGGAAAATATCCGCAATAGCGTCTCTCATTTCTCTCCGAACGAATTGTCGGTGATCGCCGAGAAAGTCGCCGCCAAAGCCAACATCGCCGATCAGCCCCGTCCACAAAAACCCAAGGCGGAGGTCGCCGCTCAGACGACGCGGGGCGTCGGCAAAGAGCTAAGCGAAACGGCCCAGAAATTTGCCCGTCATGCCGATGCCATGGGACAAAAAATTGCGGACCGCGTGGATGCCGAAGCCAATAAGCTGTTAGGATCAAGATCGCGCGTGATTGATCCCGTCGATCCTCATCAGCGGCGCGTGCTCGGATTTCTGACTATGGTTCTTGTCGCGATAGGGGCGGCTTTTTTGAGCGGACGTCACGGTCAAATTTTCCCGATAACCCTGGCGGTTTTCGCCATGACGGCCGTTTGCTCCAAAACGATTCTCTTTGCGCGTCAGCGTTGGTTCGGCAACCTGGAGCCCGAATCGCAGTGGGTTCCCAAAGTCGTCACGTGCTGCCTTGCGGCGCTATTCGCCACGGGCATCGCGGGAATCTTTGGCGCACTCGGTCCCGGACGACACTTTGTCTTCGGAGGCGACTCTTCAGACGGAGTACGTTTATGGTTGTCGCTGGCGATCCCGATGCTCCTTGTGGATTGGGGCCGAATCACTCATCCTCAGCGATCCAAACGCCTGTCGCTCGGCTCGGCACTATGGATCGGCCTGTTAGGATTTATTAGCGCCGCAATATTCGATCAGGCCGGTATCATCATCGCTTCGGTCCTGGCGGGAACGTCGCTGGTCGTCCAGGCACACAGTTTATTCGGCCATGCGTCTCAACAGACGCATGCAACCAGAGTGCATTCTCACAAAGCCAAAGAAAAGATAAAAGAAAAACTAATTCAAAACCTCGTTACAGGCAAGCCGGTACCGCCCTACGTACGAACCCTCTGGCTGATGGGTTTCGCCATCACGCTGGGTCTTGGCATCTTTTTATTAATCATGGCGGGAGTGGAATTACGCCACGATGAATTTGCATTGGCGGTGGCTTGCGGCGTCGATAGCCTGATCCTCTCGTTATTCTGCCTCGCGGGGACCTGTCGGAGCCGATTCAACGGCTGGTACCGTTACATTATCAAGCCGGGCATATTGCTGCTCTGCATCCTCAGTATCGTCTTTGCGTCGATCTGCATGGGAACCATGCGATTGGACGACGAAGAATTTTTCCTTTTCCTCATCATGATTATCTTCCCGGCGATTGGATTTTTCGTGGTCGGCATCCTGCCGGCCCGTTTGTTCGTCGGCCCCGTGCCGAAACCTGGAGATGTGCTCCCGCCTCCGCCGCCGTCGCCCAAGGGACACCCCGGCGTCTCACCCTACAAACGGATGTGGGCGCTTCTGCTCTCGGCGGGCGGTCTCACCGGACTCTGCGGCCTGCATCGATTCTACGTCGGCAAAATCGGCACGGGTATTATATGGTTCTTAACATTCGGTCTCTTCGGTATCGGGCAACTTATTGACGCTATTTTAATTATCGTAGGTCAGTTCCGGGACCGATACGACCGGCCCCTGGAAATCTGGATGGACGAAGACAAGCCGGTGTCTATGAAGGCTCCCGGTGTCGAGCCTATCGGCCCGCCGTCCGCCCCCAAACAAGACGTCGCCCCGGCTGTGGCCCAAACGGCGGAAAAACAACCGGTTCGCTCGGTGAAAGATTCACCGGCGCCGCGCGTGGCTCCGTCTGCTCCAACGACAACCGTCGTCTATGAGCCGTTCCATCCGCTGGCCTTTCTATGCTCCGGCGTCGGCTTCATTCTGGTCTTCGTGGCCATTATCGTCGGTTTAGGGGTAGCTTTACACGTTCCCTATCTCGTAGCCGCCAGTGTGCCTGAACTCGCGGAAGAGATGGAAGCAGCTTTCGGGGGATATACCGAATGGCCGGAACTTTTCATGCGGTTGGGAATGATCGTCACGGCGGCTTTACTGGTCCTCGCGGCGGTATTCATCGTCACAGGCCGTCGCCATTTAGGAGCGCGTCATCTGGTTCGAGGCGTGCTCGGATTAGGGGGACTGCTCGCGACGGTGATGTGGCTGTCCGAGGGCATTTCCTGGGGCTTTAGAGGTTTTAATGGCTTCGGCTCCGAACAACTCGGTGCGGTCCTCGAAAGAATGCTCGAAGGTTGCCAAAGCGAAGAAGTGGCTATCGCCGGAATCTTTTT
>JAFGTG010000376.1 GCA_016934255.1 Sedimentisphaerales bacterium | reverse complement strand
GTCCCGGTCGTCGAATCCATCCGCTATCGCAAAAGGGCACAGAGTGCCGAGAAGAAACTCGAAGTATTAACCGAGCAACTGGCCGAGGCCAAGGCGCAAACCGAGAAGATGTCGAAACAACTGAGCACGATTCAGACCGAACGGAACCTGATGCACAAGTTAGTCGCCGCCGGGACCGTCGATTTGGAAACAGCAACGCTTATTGCCAAAGCCAGAATGCAAAACGATGACGATGCGGATGTGGACGGCGTGATCGAGCAGTTGAAGAAAGAAAAGCAATATCTGTTCGGCGGTACCGGAGGTTCCGTGACACCTGGAAAGACCGCCGGCGCCAGGGAGCGCGTAGCAAATAACCAAACCATTCTCGAACGCGCAGCCAAGAAAGCTGCAACTACCGGAAATCGAACCGATTTGCATGAGTATCTGAAACTGCGGAGAAACTTTTTGTAGCACAGAACATAAAGCCCGTTTGTCCTTCCGAACGGAGTATTCCCCCTGTCATTCTGAGTGAAACGAAGAATCCGGGGTGGAAAAGAACACATCCGAACAGTTAGGCGCTGTCCAGATTCTTCGACTTCGCCTCAGAATGACAAGCAAAGAAGAGAACGACAAGCAAAGAATATGAATAACAATAAAAAAAACTTGAATAAGGGAGAGTAACACATGGCTTTTACAGGAAAAGCAACCTATTCAGCGGGAACAACTTTGCCGGAACTGGCGGAAGACGTATCGGACTTGATCGGTATCATCTCGCCGTATGAAACGCCTCTATTGGATGCCCTTGGGGACTCCTTGAGAGAAGCGACCAGTACGCATCACGAATGGCTCGAAGACGAGCTTCTACCCAACAAGGATGCGATTAACGACGACACCTATACCGATCCGAGCGCCGACACTGATTTCGTAGTCGATCACGGCAGCCGATTTCGGATCGGCGATCAGATTCAGGTCGAGGGCAGTGAGGAACTGATGCTCGTCACCGGCATCTCCACAAATACGCTCACCGTCGTTCGCGGCTACGCAGGCACGACACCCGAAAACCTGGCTGACAATCAGGTGATTAACATTCTCGGAAACGCGGCTCTCGAAGGTGCGGATAAGCCGAGTGCCAGATTCACCAACCGCAGCCGATGCGGCAACTACACGCAGATCTTTACCGCGACGGTGGAAGTCAGCGGTACGGATATGGCCGCGAGCCAGTTGGGTTTGGCCGACGAGCTGGATTACCAAAAGCAAGAGCGGTTAAGGGAGATGATCCGCGATCTGGAGAATACGGTCATCAATGGCGGCCTGCCGACCAGCAATCCCGAAGGTAGCGGTTCGGTCAGAAGGTCGATGAAGGGAATCGTTCAGCATCTGGCAACGAATATCTTCCATACCGGTGACAGCGGCTTTCCGACGGGCACCAATCTGGATGAGGCAAAGATCAACTACGTGTTGAGGCAGATATGGGAAAACAGCAGCGGCAACGTAGATCTGATTGTCGTCGGCGGCTTTCAGAAACGAAAGATCAACGCCTTCTCATCCGACAGCCGAACGTACGGAGCGAACGACACAACCTTCACCGATATGATCAGCATTTACGAAAGTGACTTTGGCGTCTGCCGAATCATCACCACACGATGGATGCCCCAGGATGCGGCGTTGCTGCTGGATTCCTCTCGCATTAACGTACTGCCGTTGGCCGGGCGGAGCTTCCACTTCAAGCCCCTTGCCAGCAGTGGTGATTATGAGTGCGGCGAACTCATTGGCGAATATACCTTAGAGCTCAAGAACGAAGCGGCTCACGGTTTGATTCGCGATTTAAGCACGAGCTAAGATTTGAGCTTGTACGTGGCCGGGATCCCGCATCCTCAGCGGGATCCCATCCTCTCAAGGAGATGACATAAATGGTTAGTTTCTCAAACGATGCCGACATTTTGAAATACGAACCGATCCTGTTTGGCGAATTGCATCTACCCTGGCAAGTGCTTACCAAGGGAACGGAAGGAACGCTGAACGGCACAACCTTCACCGCCGAGAATGCCGATTTCGTAACGGCTCACGTCTCCGCCGGTGGCGTCGTCTATTTACAATCGGCGGATAGCTCGTTGGATGGGGCATACGAGATTGTTTCCGTCGATTCGGCAACACAGTTAAGTTTGTCTGTCATTCGGTCCGATCCGACCGATACGGCCGTTGCACCGCCGCCCGCTACGGACATATCCTATCGAATTAGCACGTTCGGTCCCCAGGCTAATGAGGTCGGCTTTCAATTAACCGAATACTTCGGGATTAGCCCGGGCAATCCCGCCTCCGACATTGACATTGAAGATGTGCTGGATACGAGCGCGCTAAGGCTGGCCTCTGTTTTCGCTGTTATTTCCATTGTGTACGCCATGTTATCCGGTAAGGCCGAAGATGAAAATGACTGGAAGAAGAGCTTGTATTACCAGAAGCTCTTCACCAAAGCAAGAGGACGATGTCGGCTCAGTATCGATGTCGGCGCCGACGGCGTGGTGGATGTCACCAAGATCGGCGCTTCCGGAAGGCTCATGCGGGATTAATAAATCAAAGGAAAACTCATGCAAGTGACATTAGACGGACAAAGATTGTTTGATGAGCAATCGTTTGAGATCCGAACGGGAAGTATCAGTCGGGCTTCGATGAAAAGAACGGTGCCCGGCCTGGATGGCGTGCTGAGTATTGACTTGGGAAAACGCAACAGACAGATAACCCAATCAGGCACGTTGCGAGCCAAAAGCCGCTTACAAATGGACAGCAGAATCAGCACGATATCGGGCCACATGGATGGCAACACGCATGCTTTGATCGCCGGCAATCAGGAATTCGAAAATCTTCGAATGGATTCTTTCAAAATCTTAAGCGAACACAAAGACGGCGCTGGAACCCGCATCGATTACGAAATCGTCTATACACAATTAGCCTAAGAGATCATACTTATGTCACTCATCAGCAGTGGTATCGAATCAGTAAGAGCATACGGACTACCCGCCGGTATCTATGCGGATGGCAAAACGCCGGAAGCTCCGCGAGTTGCCTTGGTGAAATGGAAATCAACTTGGAGTGATAAGCTCCACCAGGTTTATGTTCATGGACGTTACGCGGGAACGACTCTGGACAACCAACAAAAGCAGATGATCGTTCCGGTTCCCACATCGTTGGAGTCGCCGATTCGTATCGAGGTCTTTGCCGTCGAGGCAGAAAATGCAGGCATAGATTTTTGTAGCGAGCTGGCCCAATTACCGATCAACAGTGGACGAGTCAAGTTCACACTGTTGCGGAGCCAGAACCTTCCGATAGACGCCACGGTGGACATCTACTACGATGACGGCACGGGAGACATTGATTACGACCATCCACTGAACAATTCGCCGGTTCGTATTTGGCCGGCATGGCAGGATAAAGCCGGATTCGGCATGTCCCAATTTGCCCTCGATGATTTCGGCTATGATTCATCGGCATCGGTCGGATTCGGTAAAGGTAGTTTCGGCCACGGCCATTTCGGTCTTGACGCCGATGCAATCGAGTGGATTAGTCCAATTCTAACGACTGGTACCTATCGATTCGGAATCAAAGTCAGAGATGACTCAGGCTACCAAAGCGCTTCCGGTGAAACCGAGCCCATCACCATAATACCAGCGCCCCGACCCGCAGAGAAGATGAGCATTGCTTCATTCGATAAACAGACGAATCAACTGGTTCTGGAAATCGAAGACACAGCATAACAACAGAGAAAACCAACAGAAAAGGGAGAACGTTATGGCGGAAGTATATCCATCTGATAATGAACTGCTCAATATCCAAACCGACGCCGAGACCGGCGTGGAGTATATCCCGACCGGCACGGCGCCGTACTACCTGCACTTTCGAAAATTACTCTACCGCTTGCTGCGGGCCACACAACGCGCCAACGACTTAAGAGTTTATGACGAAGGTGAACTGAACATCGGCGTCAAACCCGGCAAGTTCTGGCTGGGTACGGAACTGGTCAGCTACGAAGGTTCGTCGGGAAATACGTTAGCCGATGACAAAGAGAACATCTACATCTATCTCGATTCGTCCGGTAGCCTTGTTATCGACGAATATAGCAACTTCCCGGATATGGCGGACACACCTCATATCCGACTGGCCCAGGTGAGCACCTCAGGTGGAGAGATCGACTCACTTACCGATTGCCGAGCAGGCCATAACATCGTGATGCCCTCCGCAGCCGGAAGCCTGAAAAAAGTGATCGAGGCGCATACCAGCGATGATACTTTGGCAATATCGGAATCCGGCAGCGTTCACACCAACCGGGGAGCCACAGGCTTAGTGACTCTTACGCTCCCCGATTCTGCTCCCGCCGGCACCGTATTTATCTTCGCCGTCCAGGAAGACCAGGAATTTCGTATTGATCCCGGCACGGCGACGATCCGGGACAATAGCGGCCTGACCGCAGGCAAGTACAAAAAATCTTACGTCGCCGGTACAACCCTGAGCCTCGTGGCGGATGATAACGGAGACTGGGTCACTATCGCCAAGAATGGAAGCTGGGTCGAAGAACCGTAAGCCGGCCGGGTCTCGATAATCAGATAGAGGAGTCAATAATGGCAAATGAAATTCATGCAAATTATACCGCCGGTAACACACTTTACGCCGTAGTTCGCAATGGCGAAGGGAACGTCTGGTACATCGCAGGTCAGAACTTTGAGGAATGGGGAACGGATAATCGCACTGCAGATGATTATGATATCAGCCTGACAGATAAAAGTGGAAGCCGATATGTGGGGGATTTCGATAACAATATCCCAGCAGGTCGATACTCGATACAAGTTTTCCTGCAAGGCGGAGCGAATCCGGCTGATAGTGACGCCCTTGTAGCAAGCGACGAAATTCTCTGGTCGGGAACCGGCAAAGTAACCGCCGACAAGCTGCTTGCCAACAAGGCTGTACAAAACAAAACGACGGGCCAAATCAAATATTACGACGACGATGAAGAAACGGTTCTTCTAACTCACATTCCGACCGACGCGGAAGCGACGATCACCCGCATGCCGAGTTGATAAGCATAATCACCATTAAGGAGACGTAACATGGGAAGTTTTTCCGATTACTGGGAAGACAAAATTCTGGACCATATCTTCGGCAAGGTCAATTACACGCCACCCACCATTTATGTGGCACTCTCGACATCAGATCCGTTAGATGATGCTTCAGGACTCACCGAGCCAACTGGCAATGCCTACGCTCGCGTGGAAACATCGCTTCTGACTGGAACGCCGCGACGGACGGTTCTCTGGACAATGCAAATGACATTATCTTTCCCAAGGCTACTGGAAGCTGGGGAACCATTACTCACTTTGCCTTGATCGACGCCGCTACGGACGGCAACATGTTAGCCCACGGCGCACTAAGCCCGCCGAAAGCCGTCGATGGTTCGTTCACACCCATATTCGACGCGGGTGATTTGAACATAAGCTTGGATTAACCGACAATAACAGGAGCATACAATGGCAACGATCAACAAAAACTGGGATTCGCAGTCCCAGATCATAGGGACCAGTGACGGCTACGTCACGCTCTCCGGCACGACGGAATCCTACTCGACAGATGTCGATATGGAAACAAACGGATACGAAGGCGCTCATGTCATCATCGAAATGGACTACGACAGCTCACCAACGGACGAGGTCAAGATTAAGCTCTATGGCTCGCTCGACGGCTCCAATTATGATGATACTCCGATTTTAGAAATGCAGGGGGATAATAGTGTCGATCCTCAGCAGTTGAGCTTTATCGTCAAAGACCTGGCGCATTTCAGGATCGGCATTCAACAAACAGGTTCGACGGATAGTCATCACGTCCGAGCCTACGTTCAGTGCTGGAACTATCAATCGACATAAGGAGGCAAACATGGCCGACATTCACATAGGAAAGATTCAAAAAACACAATCCGGAAAGGGCAAAGCCCAATTGTTTTACCACATCCCCATTGACACACCGGTCAGCGGAATCGTACCAACGCCGGAAAGCGCCATTGCGACACAGCTTCAGCAGGATGAGCTCGATGCATTAGCCGCCGGCTCATTGATTGAGATATCACGAACCATCGTCGTCCTTGCCAACCAGACCCAGGCGGAGATAGCGAATGCCATCAAGGCTGATTGGCAAAATACTAAATCCGAGTACAACGACAAGTATAACTTCACCTACAAATTTTATGGAGTGACCTTGGATGCCACGGCTTAAACCAACACGAGGTACGCTTATTAGAATCTCTCATCCGCTCGCCAGAGGTTTAACCGGATGCTGGCTGTTCGGCGAAGGAACCGGCCAAACCGTTGGAGATCACGGGCCTTACCGACAGCACGGTAGTTTCTACGGCGGAACCGCACTATGGAAGCCGGGACGACACGGGTATTGTCTTCAATTCGACGGCACAGACGTATGTATCGATTGTGGAACCGGTAAATTCGGGTGGGACATGACCAATGAGTTAAGCGTCGTTGCATTCGTCAATCACGGTGCAAGCCAAACGAACACCGTCTTCGCTCGTTCTGCTTTCGTTCGACCGGTCCGATTGCTCGGGCAAAACGGTGGAAAGTTCATGTGGCGCGTCTTCACCGATACCGAAAACGACTGTACGCTCTATTCCACCTCATCACACGCAACGGATGGAAGCGAATGGATTCATGTTGCCGGCACCTGGAAGCCATATGGTGGTTATCTTTATGTCAACGGCGTCCAAGAGGCATCCGACACATCCACCGAAGGCAACCTGAACCTGACGGACGACCAGTTCGTGGGGATCGGTGGGACATATGAAACAAGCGGTTTCGTTGGCTGCTGGAACGGAAGTATCGAATACGTCTTCATCTACAATCGCGCTCTGAGCGTCGAGGAAATCAAACGACTCTATCAAGATCCGTTTGCCATGTTCGATCGCTCCATTAGCTCCGCCCCGATTCACGCCCCTGTGTCCATCGTATCTCTTACCGGATCAGTTAATGCGATATCGGTGACATCAGCACGTTTGGAAACAATCAGTAGTTCGGCGAAAATAAAAGCAAGCTGGCTAAGTGACGCACTCTTCAACGGTATGACCGCGAATGCGCTCAAGCTGAGTACGACTTTGACTCTTGGTTGGTTCTGGACTCGGGTTACCGGCTGCTCGGCGCTCTATCGCGGTTCCGCCGTGAATCACATAGATTTTACGAACATACTCACCGTAACAGACCAAGATGCGACGATCATCGCACCGCATGATTCGCTGCCTCACGATAATAGCACCACGTACTTTTACGTGATACGCCGATTCAACCATTGCGGCGATTGGGAACAAACGATAAGAGCCGCGGCAAAGGTGTCAATCGACGCGGATGGCGAGTTAGTCGCACCACTCCCGAATAAGATTTTTATTTCAAAAATCAAACAAGTTGATGGTAATAAGATATGCCTCACCTGGTTCTACAATCCCCTCGAACAGCAATCCCCACCGGCGTGTTTCAATGTGTACTTCGATGGTACCGCAGGCCAAATCGATTACGAGAACGCGTTGGCGACGATTAAGTACAAAGGACATAAATTCTATAGCTATACCAGCGATGTCTTACAACCGGGTAGATACCTGTTCGCTGTTAAAGCCGAAGATTCCAACGGTAACGAGTACGATTCATCTGCCCACTTGCCTATCGAGCTTAATGGTATCGATCCCGACACAATCGACATAATAGCCGTTGAAACAATCTAACGCATTTATTCTGGAGAAATTCAAGATACATCATGTCCAACAAAATTGACTTTTTCCAATCGGAACAAACCTCATTAACACTACCCGCGACCTCCGTCTCGATTCTCATCGACAGGGAGCTATGCACCGACCTGGAATTGATCGAGATCGTCCGAAGCGGGTGGCCCGAATTTAGCTCGGCGAGATTTAATTATAATCCCGCTGCACATCCGATCCGAGAATTTATATCCGCAGAAGATATCGAAAGCAAATTCGCACCGGGAAAATCCATCAGCATTCGGCAATATTACAATGGTGTTCCACCAGGTGCGGGAACCTTCAGTTTTCCAATCTTCCAGGGCCACATCGAGCATATTAAAACGACCATGTCAGAAACCGGCGAAAGAGTAGAAATCATCGCTGCAGATTTCGGTGTAATTTTCCATCGAATATCCGTACACGGCCAGCGACTCGTAAAAACGGGGATTTCCAGCGTCTTTCTCACCGGCCTGGATACGATCTTCAATCCCGAAGGCAAAGGCAACGCCACTCCCAAACCGATAACAGTCAACGGCAGGAGTTACACCGTGTTCTGCGCCGATCCGTTACAAAGCAAATTCTGGAATTATGCGGAGGTGATTGATTATCTGCTCTGTGAATACATGCCGTCCGGCGAATGCCAAAGACCGACTTTAGATCAGCTAAAAGCCTTAACGGAAAATCAGATCGTCCGCGACCTCGATGTCACAAAGCTAAATCTCGCCGAAGCGCTGTATCAATGTTGCGAACAGATCGGTTTGAAGTTCAAGTTTGTTCCGACGCTCACCTCCACCGGACCAAGCCAAGCGATCGTTTTCTATAAAAGCGGCACGGGCAGATCCATCGAGCTGACCTGCCAATCCCCCGGTGAACAATTGAGTCTCTCCAAGACAAATATAGCCGCCGTGCAAAGCAGCAGAAATCGCTATCCCGCGACACACAAATATATCGGCCAGGGCGACTTTAAAGTCTATGAAGCAACCTTTGAGTTGATCAAGGCCTGGGATGCCGGCCTTGAAGAGTCGGATTATGACACGTTCTCCCCCTCGACCAATCCCGACTTCTATCAGGTTAAAGACGTTTATCGCAAGTGGTGTCTGAACGAGACGGGCCAATACTCAAATGAGCCTTATAACCAGGGCGATGTCTTCGATTTTACCACTATCTTCCAAAGCAATCATTTCGTACATCGCCGGCGACGCTTCCGGCCAGCTCTGACGACAGACTCGCTTGGAAGATCGCTGGGCTATTTTCTTCAGGTCTCGTACGACTCCGGCCAGACGTGGTGGCAATACCTTCATGCCTTCAATATCCTGCTCGATGAGTGCGGCGTTTGGCTTAGCAGCGATCAGCTCGATACCGACACCTGGGTTGCGGCTTTACAAGATACATTGCGATTTCGAATCACCGCCTCGGTCATCAGCGACGAACGACTCACCGCGACGGTTACGGATGGCCCGGTTCACTCTGTCGCTCCGGTCATCGAACATGTAATGACACTGCCTCGTCAGTTCAAGTATCGCGAGGTCTCCAATCAAAGTATCTTCTTTGGATCGACGGACCAGACACTCGGAACACCGGATGAAGTGGACGATTCCGACGCCTTGCATGAGTTCGTACGCCACACGGCCGTGACGTCGCCGGAAGTCATCGAGACGTTCGACATCCAGACGCCGAGTCTGATGTTCGATTGCCAGGTTGGCGACACGGTAACCACAAGCCCTGAGAGCCGGGATTTGTTGGCGTGTTGGACTGACAATCGTAGCACGAGCCGGATTGCGCAGGTGAAGATGAATTTCAAAAAGCAATGTACGAATCTTAAAATCATTCGACAAAGGAATTATCCGCTATGAGTAATGTAACCCAAAATAGAGGTACCCAACAAATGATGGAACGCCTGTGCCGCGAAGGTTCCCAAGGGACCGGCGAGATCGCTGTCGTCACATCTCCCGGAGCCAGAACCGCCGCGTGGACCGTCAAAGTCAAGAGCCATTCGTCCTACAACAGGTATAACGTCATCGCCGTTGTGATCGGCGATACCGGCTCGGAACCGAGCGAGATCGGCCAACAAATGCTGGCGGTCAATCTCGCCGAATCGTTCACAGAACAAGGGACATTGCCGGCTGAAACCTACGCTATCATGATGCGCGTCGGCAACAAAAATGTCTTCTACGCCGAAACGTAAACCAACTTCAAAACCAAGGGGAAACATGACTCCCACACATTCCAAATCGTGGCGATTAAATCGGCAAATCAATGTGTCCGTGATTGTGCAACTCATCTTGCTGGCTTCTCTGATCGTGGGTAGCTGGCTCAATCTCCAGAGACAGCTCGACTTGTTACAAAAAGACGTAAGCATGTTGATTCATTCCCAAAGCAGCCTGGAGCGAAAAATCGAATCACTTTGGACGAAAAGCATTTCATACGAATATCGTCTGCAGTCGGTCGAGAAGGCCGCTACAACAACTCCTCTTGCGGACGATGCATTGTGAGCAGTGAAAATTGAACGAAATTTACATTGCTTTGAGGTTTGAGTAAGGAAAGAACAGAACGTTGGAGTAAACAGCACTCATGAATAAAACGCTGAAAAAAATTGTATCGAAAGAATTGTGCCCTGATGGGACATGGCGCCTGACTGATTCCATGAGATCTACATTGAAGCTCCAGTTATCTCGGCTACCGCGAGGAGAGGTCTCAGAGGATGAAAGACGTTATCCCAAAACTTCAGTAGGTATGAGGGCTTTCTTGGTAAGGTTTTTCACGAGACACATTCTCCAAACACAGAATAGCCTTTTTGATTACATGATATCAGAAGATTTTCTTGAGATTATCAGACATGGTAACCTACGAATCCTCGACATAGGTTCAGGTCCAGCGGTTGCTTCTTTGGCGATCTCAGATATGCTCAGGTACATTCTCAGGTACATTGGAGAGGATAAAAACTGGTCGATGGGCAAGAGGCTGGACATGGACTATGTACTCAACGATACCTCCAATATGTGTTTGGGGACTGGCCAACGCATGCTAGCGGACTACTTTCGAATTATAGGCAGACAAACCGATACAATGGTTCGGAGAAGGACGATCAGCATCCAAAGAGCATTTCCTGATAACATGCATCAGATCCGTCGGATAATGCTAAACATAGGATTCTATGACATAATTATTCTATCCTATGTGGTTTCACCTCTGGATGAACACGCCGGCCTTTCAGGTATATTGACAGGGCTGCGAGCTCTTGAAACTCTTTGCAGCCGACGCGGAAGGATTGTAATTTTGCAAGACAAGTATGAGACGACACTCATGGGACAGATAGGTAGGGCTCTAGGAGAACCAAGTCGACGAAAGGAATCCAGACAGGAAATCTTTCCTATAAGAAACATCAAAGAGATTTATACCTATTGGTATTATTGTTGTTTGTATTCACCTGTGACTAAGGCTATTGCGACACAAAACCGAAGTGCATGAAGTCTACCATATCACGCAATTACACCTGCCACGCGTACAACGGTTCTTTAGGATATTCCAGATATCAGGTGTTTCTCTGCAAAGGCCGATGGAGACATCTTTATTCATACTGCGTATGGCCTCGATGAGAAAAGTATAAAATTCGACACGCTCTCTTGGAGGATAGCGGAGCTTGCCGTCTGAAGCGCCTCGAACAAAGTTATAATCCCAGAGCGCTCGAGCACGGTCGCCGTAAGCGTCTGAAGCAAGACTGAAATGACCGGGCAAGAGCCTCAACATCCCAAGTGTTATATTTTCAGGCTTCACGACTTTCAATGCTTTCCGAATTAAATCAGCATATCCTTCTCGCCAGTTCGAATAGAGAATCCCCGGATCAATACGAAATCGGATCCTGTAACCACGCTCCTGGCATTTCCCAGCCGCCTCGATGCGGCCATCAAGGCTGGCCGTGCCCAGCTCATACTGCTCGATCATCAATTGGCTGTTGAGACTCCAGGATACAACGGTTTGGTGATTCGGTTCTATCGCCAAGAGATTGTCAACGTTTTTGCTCTTTGTCAATAACATCAGAAAAGCGCGTTTGAAACCAGCGAAAAACGGAATCAACATTGTCGTCAAGTTGGTGATGTGATCGAGGGCAAGACTATCGAGCATCTCACCTATATTGAAACTAACGTTGTCATCAGTGTTGTTTAGGGCCTTTCGAATCTGCCTGAACATTGTCTCATAGTTAATGTTGATCTTAATGAACGGAGCGAATTTGCGATAAACATATGCCAGATAGCAATACGTACAATAATAAGGACAACCATTTGAAACCGGAACCAGTTTGTAGTAAGGGCAACAATAAACATTCGAGCCAAGCCGACCGTCAAAGTGCCCTACAAAAGAGGATGTTTCTCCGATCATTAAAGTTCTCTTGCCGGCCAATAAGGCTTGAGATGGCGACATGTCCGGCAAAAAGTCCCCCCGTTGCTGCTCTATCAGCCGGACCTGAACCGATGGAAATAATTTCAGGATTCGAAGAGCCTCAGGATGCTCGGCAACCTTTCGCCACAACAGTATCGTATTCGGTTTGAATCTTTTCGCTGTGTCCATAGTCACTTCTTACGACGCACATCAACATTATAGCGGAAACCCTTTTATTCACCCACAAATAAGGAGAGAAAAGATGAAAAAGACAAAGAAGAACACATCAGCCGCACGTTTCGCAATCGTTTTCATTTGTGCCACTCTGGGCATTGTATTGGCCGGTTGCGGCACGTTGCGGTTTGCACCGAGCGAGGCACAAAAGCAGAATGTCTGGCTGCATAACCGCACGGTCGCCATCGCCGCACAGACCGCCAAAGCGGAAAACGTCTCGCAAGTCTTGCAAGCCCTGACCCAGCTCGGCGAAAAACAAAGCCAAGCCTTAACGGCTTATTACGGCCTTCCCGAAGAATTCCCTCCTGCTGAAACGGCCGAGGAGATTCTGGCCGAATCGAACTGGCAGCTCGCCGAGACGGCGTTACAGGAAGGGGCCGACCGGCCGGACCCGTGGCAAGTCGCCGACTCGATGTTGGAATTGGGCATCGGCGTTAGTGCTTTGCTCGGCGGCGTTTACGGCACACGAGCCGTTCGATTCCTGAAAGACGCCCGAGACAAATCCAACGCCCTCAAAGAGATCATCGACGGCAACGAGACATTCAAAAAGCAGAATGTATCTTCCGCCGCCGCCTTCAAGCAAGCCCACAATACCCAATCGCCTCAAACTCGTCAGCTCGTCGCTCAAATGAAAGCGTAAGGCCATCGAAGATTTCGGAGAAATGAGATGACACGGAAGGCGCTGAGATCATCTATGGATGCGGATCGGTTGGCGGAAGGATTTTTAATCGCCGAGCATATCTGGGATCCGAACGATAAAGAGGGGTGCAGCGACGAGCCGATGCATCCGGAGCTAATGCGGTACCTGGTCTGTAACGCTTTCGAGCGGGGCGACTTCACCCTTCGTTTCTGGCGGGAGAACTTTTATCACTGGACGAACGGACGCTACCGGCCCGTCTCGACCAGCGAGAGCTGTCACGGCCTCGACGAGATGGCCGAGACAATGCTCAAGAGCTACACCGCCGGCGACCGCATAAAGTTTCAGCGAAAATTTCGCGAGCCGGTTGACGCCGTGCCGACCGCCAAGATCATGATCAGCACGAACCAACTGCCGCAATTCGCCGACAAGAGCTACGGCATCTGGCGACGGCTGCTGTTCGTGCCCTTCGAAAAGACGATCGACGAGTCGCGGCAGAATCCGAACCTTATCGAGGCGCTCGGCGCCGAGCTGCCGGGCGTGTTCAACTGGGCGCTGGCGGGCCTCAAGAGCCTGGAGAAGGCCGGGCGGTTCACGATGCCCCAACGCTGTCGGGACGCCGTCGCCGACTACCGCCGGGACGTGAATCCCGCCCGGGCCTTCCTGCTGGATAATTACGTCGCCAGTCTCGACTACGACGGCCTGCCTACCCAGGAGGTGTACGAAAGCTACGTCCGCTGGTGCGGCCGCAACGGTTATCGGCCCATGAACGCCGCCAACTTCGGAAAAGAAGTCAAACGCACCCTGAACGGCGTCAAACAGGAACGCATACGAGATCGAGGACGTCGAATTCGGATGTATCAGGGAATGGCCGTTAAAGAAGGCTCCGAGGTCGCCACGGAGCCGTATGAAACGGTCCAGGCTGTCCCGGGTGGGCATAGGAATGTCTCCTATTAGAGCGCATAAGAAGCGACTATGAGAATAAAGTAGAGAAACGCCCGGACCACCCGGGACGCCGTATTCACATGCCATCTGCCGAGAATCGAACGATGGGCGAGCCGAAACACATCCGTGAGATACTACCGTCTGTGATGCGGATGATTGAGGAACGAGCAATCCGATACCGCGACAGACCGGAATCCGAGTCGGACTCTTGCGACCCTGAACCGAAACCTCATCCAGAGATCCACGATTGTCGCTATCGGTAACGGCGTGTTCCGATTGATGACCTTGCGACCCCCTTTTGTGATAATATGGGAAATTTATTGGATAGAAGGAAATAATGATTGACATAAAAAGAGTAATATGGAACAAATAGGCTGTTGAGGTCGCCTGATTTCTGGAGTTTCAGGCACTCAGCCGTATTACGTATCCACGGTTCCTGGGCAACGGCCTGATGCGTTATCAGGTTTTTGGGACAACTATGGAGTAAGGTGATGCGGCGGAAAATGGAGGAGATGCGAGGCAATCGACTGCCTGATTCATTGAGTCAGGCATAGTGCTTGCTGTATAATCGCATTTCTCTTTGGCCCCTAGTCCGCGGGTTGCTCATTCTGACCTGTTTGGCAGCCTTACTTTTACGTAAAGCCTGAAGCGTCAATAGCCAGGGGTTTCAGGTTTGAGGTAAGGTTACTTTAGGCTTAAACGCATGTTGTTTGGGAATAAGCGCAAACAAGAGGAGGTAAAAAAATGAAACAAATAACAATACTTTTTGCTTTGTGTCTGGCGCTGGCCGGTGCAAATACAGTTCAAGGCGCCCCGACGATTGTGATTGATTTCGAGTCGTTGGCGGAATTCGAAATTGTGGATGACCAGTTTCTGGCTCTCGGAGCGGATTTCGGCGCAACTACCAGAGCTGTCTCGGCAGCCGGAGCTCTCGATGAAGCGTTCTTTCCGCCATATTCTGGTGACAAGGCGATATGGGACGATCCTCAACTCAGTTCCGGAATCATCAGGATCGATACCGTCGGCTTGCCCTGGGTTATGGCTGGCGCGTATGTTACCGGAAATACCAACGTGACTTTGACGGCTTATGCATCCGATGGTTCCGTATTGGGATCTGATTCAACGGGAGGAGCTAATTATGTCAGCGCTTCAACAGGATTGTTGCCGAATATATTTCTCGGTGTCACAGCCAAAGGGATAGCCTATGTGGAGTTCTGTGACACCGGTAATACATATATAGTCGATGACTTTACTTTTAAAGCAATACCGGCGCCTGGAGCGATTCTGTTAGGCGGCATGGGTGTCGGCCTGGTCAGCTGGCTGCGAAGACGAAGAAGCCTTTGAAGAAACATTAGGTTTGAGATAACAGATCTATCAAGAGAAAGATGGTAAACAGAGGGTTTGCCGTCCATTAAGGTATTGCGCCCTGCTGTTGCTCGATCCCTCCATCGGCCCGCCCGGAACACGAGAGTCCAAACCCTCCGCGAATCACGAAACTCATGGAGAATTGAACGATGGCTGAGCATGTATGGATCGGTGAGATTCTACCGCCAGCTATCTTGGTTAAATGGAAAAAATATTAAAAATAGATAAATAAATATTGACGCAATAAAGATAAAATGGTATATAAATAAGTCATCGTAGTCGTCTGATGTCTGGAGATTCAGGCGATTAGCCGTATGACATATCCACGGTTCCTGGGCGAAAAGCCTGATGCGTAGTCAGGTAAAAACGGAGTCAGGGTAAGTTAATGCGGCATGAATTGGAGGAAAAACACGAGACAGTCAACTGCTTGGCTCAGTGAGCCAGTAAGGTGGTTTCTGTCTATCCGTTTTTCTCTTTGCCACGACATCTGTGATCCGCTCAATCTTACCCGTTAACCACCTGGAGGACCAGCGCGCGAAACCCTTCGGGCTAAGAAAGAAGGTGTTTCGACTATTTCTTTGTAGGAAGTGAGGATTATGAAAAGGCATGTGCAAAAGATATTGATCGTGGTTTTATTTCTGCTCGTAGCTCAGTTCGCGTCCAATGTGAGTGCTGCCCCCACGTCTGTAATCACTGGAGGAAAAATTACAGGTGTTGACGGGCTGGAATTCGACTCAGAAGTTTGGAATGTTAGATTCAGGACGGAGATGTTTGCAGAGATATTCGGCGCCACCGATCCCCCAGATATTCGTTTGCCCGCTTTTTGGGGCAATCCAACAAAGGCCGCGTTAGCGGCTCAAGCTCTGAAAGAATTCTTCGAAGCTCCGTATGTTTTGCCAAGCGATATCATATCGCCGACTTCCCCGACGCAATACCTTGACATTGATACACCCTTCCGACTACTGGAAAATCCTAAATTTGTCGAGAGTTCCACGGTTTGGGAGAATGTCCCGGGTACGCCCTCTTCATGGAATGTATCAACTTTAGTCGTGGGCAAGTTTTCCACGATTCATCTATGGGCACAATGGGATCAGGCAGATTGCACGACCACTATCCCTGCTCCTGGAGCTATTTTGTTAGGTGGAATCGGTGTGGGTCTCGTTGGTCTGTTTCGCCGACGCAAAACACTGTAAGATAAAGATCAAAATGTCATGGATAAGGGCTGCGGGCGTTGAATAAACTTCGCGGCGTTGAATCCCTGCCGGACCATCAAGCCCACTCAAAGTGGCTAGCAGGGATTTTCCTGGGTTTTCAACTCTTGCAAGGCGGCCTTCGCGACGGTATCGTGTATCCTGTTTAAGACGTTAAGGCGTTTGATACGTGATATAGGCGAACAAAGCCGTGGCGAAAGAACCTGACCATTACGAACAACACATTCAAACGATATGCCTGTTGATCCTGACGGCCCTGGGCATCACCGGGGCGCTGTATTTCTTTAAAAGTGTATTGATCCCGTTTGTCCTGGCTGTTTTCCTGACGCTCTCTCTGGGTCCGATCATCGACATTCAGATGAAATGGCTTCGTATTCCTCGTCGCACGGCAATATTTACGACGATCGCTCTCGGTTGTGCGATTCTTGCTCTCGCAATATTACTCGTAACGGCGGCCGTCGATCAAATGGTTCAAAATCGGGACACCTACGGCAAGCAGTTCCAACAACTACTCTTCCAGGCCCGGGGCTTGCTTCCACCCGAATGGTACAGGGAACCGAATGAGCCGGTCCGCTATACGAAGGAATCGATATCCAAACCCATTCTAAAAATACCTGATCCGAACGATCCCAACGAACCGTCATACGATCCTAATGAATCGATTTTCGATCCCAACGAGCCGGCACATACCCAGGGTGATCCATCCTTCCAGCTCATTCGTATTCCGACCAATACGATCCGAAAAGCACTTACGGATATCGCCAGCAGCGTCATGGGCGTGATTTCAAACAGTCTGCTCGTTGTGATTTTTATGATCTTTCTGATCGCCGGCAAGGGCCTGCATAAGGCCCCGACCGGAAGCTTGTGGTGGGAAGTGGAAACCCGCATCAAGCGATACCTGCTGACCATTCTGTTAACATCCGGCTTCACGGGACTCCTGGTCGGACTTGTGCTCGAGGTCCTCGACGTGAATTTCGGTTGGATGTTCGGATTTCTGGCGTTCCTACTGAATTTCATCCCGAACATCGGTTCCATCATCGCAACGATTCTTCCTCTGCCGGTCGCCCTGATCGATCCGGATCTCAGCATCGTCTCGAAAATTCTGGTTTTAGCCATCCCCGGCGGCATTCAGTTCACCATCGGCAATTTGATCCAACCCAAGCTGATGGGCGAATCGCTCGATCTGCATCCGATTGTCGTGCTGCTGTCGCTGATCTTCTTCGGAACGATCTGGGGAATCATCGGGATGTTCTTAGCCGTGCCGATTACGGCCGTCGTCAAGATCCTCCTCGAACGATTCGGCTACACCCGTGCGATCGCCGAACTGATCGCCGGAAAAACGGATATGCTGACGAAAAGCCGTTCGTCGAATCATGAATAATTTCATCCGTACCGGGAAAAAGACGGTTTTCTATACTAAAAGACCGCTTTGATTATCCTTTTTTGGTACTTTTTGTTTGGCAGAGTATGATCCAGAGGTTACAATTTTGAAAGTCTTTGACTGAACGGAGTGAATATCGATTGAAAAAAGTAAAGGAGTATAACGATGAAAAAGACTTTGATTCTTACGAGCCTCATCGCCTTGACGCTCTCTTTAATTCTGACCGGTTGCACGGATCGTGCGGAACAGGAACGTCTGCAGAATGAACTCACCAGCGCGAAAGCCGCGGCTCAAAAAGCCGCCGAAGACGCCAATAAAGAACGCAGTGAACTTCAGGCCAAGATACAAACACTCACCGAAGAACGCGACGCGTTGCAAACTCAGGTCAATGCGCTGAACCAACAAGCCGAAGCGCACGAACAATTGCGACAGCGGGTCGAAGAATTAAACGGCATACAAAAGAAATTGCAGGAGCAGCTCGCGACCGTGACCGCGGATCAACAAACGCTTCGTCAGAATCTGACCGAAGTGACTCGTTCACGCGACACGTTGCAGCAGGAAGTGGCGGCCCTCTCGAAATCACGCCAGGCGGCCGAGGCCGAGACGCAAAAAGCGCAGGAAAAAATCGACGAGTTGACGACAAAGCTGCAGGCCGAGACAGCGAAAGCCAGTGAGCTACAGGAACAACTGCAAACTGTTGCGGTTGACACGGAAGAGGGCGTCGAAAACTCGGCGATCCGCGCTATTGAAAGCCCCATCATCCGCAGCTTTACCACGACGCGCCCTCGGGTCAGCGCGGGCCAAAAATCGACGTTAAGCTGGTGGGTCGTGGATGCGGACAAGGTACGCATCGAACCGAACATCGGCACCGTCGGCGCGTTAGGCTCGCGGACTATCGCTCCAATAAAGACAACGACGTTTACGATCATCGCCACAAATGAAAATGGTGAGAGCCGAGTGACTCGGCGAATCGAGGTTCTGTAGAGTCTGTTTCTCTTTGGTATCGGAGGCGGGGAACATCATAAAAAAAGGCCGTCCCTGAGGGATGGCCCATTGGTTCATTATTGTTTTTTATTCACTTGCGAGAAATCCTATAACAATCCAGTCCGGTAGAGGCGGCGGACGAATTTGGAAAGGTAAATATCTCTGTTCTTGTATTTGGTCTTGCCTCGCCGGCTGAGGCTCGAGCGTCCATTCCATGCGGGTTGTTTTCGTGTGAATTGTCACCCAGTCGCCGAACATAGCCAGGATTATCCACATCACTTCGAATTCGTATCTATGTACTTTCATCCTTTAGCCCTAAAAAAACCATCCGTTCTATCGACCTACCTTCCAATTTTTCCTTAATCGAATCTGCTTCATACATCCCTGTCCGAAACAAGGAAAAGGATGGGCAACATCCTTCAAAAGGCTAATACCCGCGTCTAAAAAAACAACATACCGATAAGGCAAATCCCTGTTTATTCCCGGTGAAATTTAAAATCACCTTTTTTTATACTGATTTACCATTTTTTTAGAGACGCACTCCCCGGCTCCACAAATGCAAAAAATTATCCGGCTTTTCACAAAAGAGGATGAAAATTTTTTGCTCCGTTTATTGGAAATAAATAATTTCACTAAGAATAAAACGTATAGACTTTTGGAAATTCAATGATTCCGTTTGAGAACGCCGGACAAGGTGTTAGAGTAACGAGATAGAGTTAGAAATATGATCGTGTGACCGATATTTTCGCTTCTTCCGACAGTGAAAATAAGACATAAAGACTTTTATAAAAAGCAAAAGGAGATATTCTATGGGTGTTCTTAACTTTGAAGGTGTTAAAATAGACAATGCGCCGCGCGACGTGGTTCCAAAATGTCCCTATTGCCGGAAAAAACTCGATACGATCTGGATCAAAACCAAAGGAATAGGCATTGTCGAACAAAAACAACTCATCATATGTCCCCACTGTGAAAGCTTCCTGGGCTTCGGAACATTTTCTGTGTAGCCGATGTGCCCCCTCATACGACAAAGAAATCTTCGTATGATAAAAGAGATATGTAAAGATGGTTTACTTTGTTCTTTGCAGCAGAACCTGAGCAAACTCGCGGAGTACGTCGGCCTTTTTGCCGAACGGTTTCAATACCGCTACGGCTTCAGACGTCACTTGCTCCTGAAGCGTCCTGGCCGTTTCCAGCCCCACAACCGCCGGATAGGTGCACTTGGCGGCTTTGAGATCCTTGCCGGCGGTCTTACCTAACTGCTCGCTTGATGCCGTTTCATCGAGAATGTCATCGGCGATCTGAAAAGCCAAACCCATTCGCAAACCGTATTCGCCAAGACAGTCGAGCTGCTCTTGCGTCGCGCCGCCACAGATCGCTCCCATGGCAGCGGCACATCGGAACATCTTAGCGGTCTTGTGGACGTGGATATACTCCAGGATTTCCTTCGTACCGGTGAACTCTTGCGCCCTCAAGTCCGCCATCTGCCCGGCGATCATCCCGGACGCCCCGGCGTCCTCGGCCAATTGACGAATGAGTCTGACGGCGACAGCCGGCGAGTCGATCTCCTTTGCAAGAATCTCGAATGCCAAAGTTAAAAGCGCGTCGCCCGTGAGAATGGCCGTCGCTTCATCGAACGCCTTGTGGCACGTCGGCAAGCCCCTCCGCATGTCATCATCATCCATCGCCGGCAAATCATCATGGATTAACGAATAGGTATGCACCATCTCAATCGCCGCTGAAGCCATTTCGGCATTGTGATTGGTCCGCCCGCCGACTAACTCACAACACCAGAGCAGCAAAACCGCACGCACCCGTTTGCCCGGCGATTCAAGCGTGTATCGGATGGCCTCTTTTAAATCGCCATAGATTTCCTGGTGATCCAATATCCGCCGGAGTGTTTCGTTTACGAACTGGGCTTTTTTTTGTAATCGAACCTTGAAGTCACTCATTGAAGCTCTGTCACCCTTATTCGATTGCACCCTAACACCTGCTATTGACAATTGCCGATACTTGGGCCATAGTAAGCAACAAACGACAAACAGTAAAGTGTAAAATGATTCTGATTCTCGGCGTAACGGCATCCGG
>JAFGTG010000375.1 GCA_016934255.1 Sedimentisphaerales bacterium | reverse complement strand
TCGATTCCAGGTGTCGCTGCCATGTTCCTATCTCGGCGCCCCATAGGATCTCGGTATTGTCTTTCGAGTACAGGATGATATGCGCCTGGTTGCTGTTCTGGCGGCCTTTGTAATTGCTGACGTCGATGCGGTCGATCTCTTTCAGTAACGGCTTATCCGGCGTTTGCGTTTCGTCCATTTTGTGAAGCCGGTCCAGGATCTGGATCGCCGCGGCCAGGTCGTTGCGGGGCCAGACGTCGCCCAGCGGCGGGACCGTGATAATCGACGACAGCCCTGTGACTTCGACGATTGTCAGATGCGGCATCGGCACATAATCGAGCGCGACTTGTTCGACGTCCACGTAAAATTGAAATGGACCGGATTTGATCAGCGCAACGGGTTGGCGCCAGCGACCGGCGATGTAAAGACGGCCGTGGTTGATGCGTACTTTCACGTCGTCCAGCCAGGGGATTTGTTCAACGATTTGATGTTGCACGGATAACGCCGCGTCTTCATCCACAATCGGATTCTCCCCGTACCCTTTTGCTACGGCATAAACCTTCTCTTTGAGCGGTTCGCTGACCCACACCGGGACGTCCACCAATTCGATGAGCATGTCATCTTTTGAAGCGGAACTCGTTTTTCCTACGTATCTCTCCAGGAAGACGAGCCCAATGACAATCCCGCAAAGCGTGCCGACGATTCCCAGCCCCTTCAGCATACTCTTTAGGCTCGGTCCTAAAACGCCGGCTGAGCTTTTTTTCTTTTTGGGATTCCCGCTTTTAAACAAGATGCTTTTTGTTCGTCCCTGTTGTTTGTTTTTGTTCTTCCTGAACTTCATGATGACATATCTTGGTTCATGCGTTGCGGCTCAGGAGCGAGGCGTACGCGGCTTCGACGATGTTCGCACATAAATCGCTCATGGAGAGTCCGGCTCTTGCCGCCGCTTTGGGCAAGAGAGAATGAGTGGTAAAGCCCGGGATCGTATTCAACTCCAAAACGTAAGCGGTTCCATCATCGCCCAGGATGAAATCGACCCGTGCGAAATGCCGGCAGCCGAGCGCCGCGAAGCAATCCATTGCCGCCCGGCTGATATGTGCGGCGACAGCCGGGTCCGTTATCGTATCGAAAAGAAATTCCGTCCGTTCGTCGATATATTTAGCATGGTAGTCGTAAAAATCATTCCGCGTTCGAATCTCGATGATCGGCAAAGTCTGCTCGCCGAGAATACCGACCGTGACTTCTCTGCCCGGGATGAATTCTTCGATCATGCAATCCCCGAAGCGGTCATATATCCGCCACGCGGTTTCGAGAGCCTGGTCCGGCGTCGAGACCATCTGAACGCCCACGCTGCTTCCTTCGCTGACGGGTTTGACGACATAGGTGTGCGAGAAGGAATAGAGTTGTTGATGGAGCAGCTCGACGTTGCTTTCGGGGCGAAATTCCACTGCTTTCGGTACGACGACTCCCTCGACCTCGAAAAGCTCTTTACTCGCCATTTTATCGAACGCCAGCTTGCTTGCGATGGATCCACTACCGGTGAAAAGAAGCGATCGGTCTTCGAGCATTTGCTGGAGTTGGCCGTCTTCTCCGAAGGTGCCGTGGAGCGCCGGGAAGAATATGTCGATGCTCCTGTCCTGGAGGATTCCGAGTTCGTCCGGTCGAATATCGGTTGTGACCACATGAAAGCCGGCCTCCTTTAGCGCTTCCGTAACGCACTGCCCGCTTTGAAGGCTGACGTCCCGTTCGGCGCCGATTCCGCCCGTAAGAACAGCCACTTTCAGTTTCCTTTTTGTCATCGCTGCTACCAAATCTCGATTTCGAGTTCCAAATCGATGTCGAACTGCTCTTTAATTCTTTGTTTTATGGCTTCTATCAGTCTCAGAACGTCACGGCTCGTACAGCCGTCCTGGGCAATAATGAAGTTGGCATGTTTGTCGCTAACAACCGCACCGCCGACCTGCAAGCCCTTTAAGCCGGCCTTGTCGATCAACGCGCCGGCTGAAACGCCTCTGGGATTCTTGAAGATGCAACCGGAATTCTTCGTATTCAGCGGCTGATTGTTTTTCTTATAAATCCAGATTTCTTTGACCGTCTGCATGATTTGTTCAGGCGTGGCGTTATTGAGTTTTAATTGTGCGTTGAGAATGAATTTTGCCGTAATGTTCGTTTGGCGATAGTCGAAAACCAGCTCCGGCTTGCTTTTTTCGAAGATGTTGCCGGTACTGTCCATGAGGGTAACCGTTTCCACGGCAGAGCCGAAGTCTCCGAAATTACCGCCGGCGTTCATCTTGACTGCTCCGCCTACCGAACCGGGGATACCGGTCAAGGCTTCAACGCCTGAGAGCCCTTTTTCCACACAGGTCAGGACCAGCTTGCTCAATTCCGCACCGGCCCAGGCCGTGACCTCCGAACCGTCGAAATGGATTTCCGTGAATTGTTCGCCGTCGAGCTGGATCACCGCCGCCCGGACGCCTTCGTCGTTAACAAGCAGGTTTGAGCCAAAGCCCAGGACGTGAATCCGGACGCCGTTTTCTCGGCATCGTTCGACGACCTTCTGAAGCTGTTTGATGGTTTTCGGTCTGATAAAGTAATCGGCCGGCCCGCCGAGGCCGTACCACGTTTGCTTGGCCAACGGGTAGTTGGTTTTAACGATTTCCTCCAAGCCACTGAACAAAGACATCTGCTACCTTCCAAATATCGCCTGCACCCATGGTTACGACCAGATCGCCGGATCGGACGTTGCGCTTGAGATAATCACTAATGGCCTCGAAACTTTCAATGAAGAGTGCCTGACTTCCGTGCTCCCGTATTCGCTCGACCAGAATCTGGGCGTTGACTTCTTTTTTGGCCGATTCCGAATCGCGGACGAAGTAAATCTCCGGCACAATTGTTATATCGGCAAGCTTAAAACTTTCTGCGAAATCATCAAGCAAAAATCTCGTTCGGCTGTACTGATGCGGCTGAAAAATACACCAGAGACGCTTCGGCTGATACCGTTGGCGTATCGCCGCGAGCGACGCCCGGATTTCCGTTGGATGATGGGCGTAATCATCAAGCACCGTAATCTGATCGATTTGATCTTTCAACATGAGCCGGCGATCCATCCCAGTAAAGTCCGGCAGCAATTGAAGAACGCATTCAGGTTCCAGCCCGATGTTGATCGCCATGGCCGTAACTGCCAGGGCATTGAGTATATTGTGTCGGCCTGGCAGCGAAATTCGTGTCGAACCCAGAAAGGTGCCGTTCTGATGGACGTCGAAGCTATAGAGTCCGTCTTTGAGGACAATATTCTTGGCGTAGAAATTACAGCTTTCGTCAAGCCCGAAAGTTTCACATTGTATGCCATTGTCTCGCTGACGGAGGTCCGCAACGATTTTTAGTACATTCGCATCCTGGCCGTTAGCGATAACCACGCCACCCAATTTCGTTCCGAGCGCGAAATCACGAAAGGCTTCGACGATCTCGTCTTCATCCTTGTAGTAGTCCAGATGGTCCTGCTCGATATTGAGAATGCAGGAGATAGTGGGTTTGAGATTGAGGAAGCTTCGGTCGTATTCGCACGCCTCCGCGACGAAACACTTATTGTTGGCGACACCTGAAGAGCAGGCCAGTTGATTCACATTGGCCCCGATGATGAAGTTCGTATCCATACCGCTTCGTTTGAGCAGGTACGTCAGCCATCCGCTTGTCGTGCTTTTGCCATGCGTGCCACTGACGGCGACGCCCTCATAATGGTCCATCAATTCGCCCAGCATCTCGGCGTATTTATACACTTTCATGCCTCGCATGCGGGCGTATTTCAATTCGGGATTATTTTCTTTTATCGCCGCAGAGATAACGACCGCATCCATCATCGGGCTGAGATTTTCGGCATGGTGGCCGATGTTAATATCCGCCCCGATTCGGCACAGATGCTCTGTGACGTCGGTGGGCGTCTGATCCGAACCGGCGACGATGGCATGGTTATTCATCAGGAGCTGCGCCAGCCCGCTCATCCCGACGCCCCCGGCGCCGATGAAATGAAATTTCTTACCGGCTAATTCCAATCGACTGATC
>JAFGTG010000374.1 GCA_016934255.1 Sedimentisphaerales bacterium | reverse complement strand
GATCGAGTGTTCGTCCATCTATTTTCATGGACGCCATTATACATGGCAAAATACAAATGTGTAGTGTAATCTATGCACTGGTTAGTATGTTCCTTTTAGAATATCGGAGATCATCCCCATTTAAGTTGTTATGAGCCTTGGTGATTTTGAGAGAATAAAGGTTACAGTAAGCAGTATCAGAAAAAAATACCAAAAGTTCGAAAAAATTTCTATATCAAAATTGCTCGATAACCGATAGAGATATTGAGATGAGCAAAAAAGAATTGATAATGAAAATATGTGCATTAAATCCACGTTCAAAACCGGGGCACTTGGCAAACTTCTCCGAGTGGGAGTTGAATAGACATTTGAAACTGCTTCTTTGTAATATTAGACTGAATAGATCAATTCGTCCCAGACTTTCCGAGACCCAAACCTCGAAACAATGGAGATAACGCAACAACGTGAGCCTAACCAGAAGACTCCACCGTCTTATCGAGTGAAAAAACTAATGCTTCTGAATACGTTATCGTCTCAGGCGACAATTCTACCTTAACTATGCGCCCAGTTTTTGGGGAGTATTATATCCCTCGCATAGGTATCTTCCGGTACTGCAAAACTAATAAAAACGCGTTTCTTTGCCATGTGAGAATCCTCCAACTAAATTTCTTCGATTTCTTTATCAATAGGGTTGAAATGGACCACCTTTTTATTATTGTCTAACGCATACTTTACAATATCACCCGTTCCACCCAAGCCCTTAGATGGTTTTCCATCCCATATGGCAATTATAAGTTCGACTAGGTCAACTACTCTTCTACCCGCTGCCAGATAGGATAATTCATCATTCTCTGATGGTTCAAGAATCTCAATTTTGTCAGAAGCTTCAAGGTATATTTGATAAGATCTTAAATCTTTAGAATTCCTGAACGTACGCTCATAACCGGGAAATGGTATCACTGCATATAGTCTACCTCCTAGGGTCAGTACTACTCTTGCGAATAACTGATCAGCACCGATAGCCAGCGATGAAACGCCTGTCAAAACCTCCTTATATATCTCTAGGATTTCGGTGACTTTTTGTTCCGCCCAGTTCCATACTGTTTCATCACCTATACTCTGGTGCCCTGTGATTCCGATGTTCATTATTTTTTTAAATACGTCCTTCCTTGGCAAGACGCCAATAAAACTGTCCTAAAGGAGTTAGTTGAACACTTTTTTCTTTAAGCGCTGCCCAATATAGATCGTCGCCACATTCAATACATAGAAGTCGTGCGTCACGCAATCTCTTGAATATCTTGAACAATTCTACATTTTCTTTAATTGCACCCCTTTCTGTCTCTTCGTAAGAACGATCTAATACTATTTTGCTATCAATTGTGATAAAAATTTCCGGGATTTTACGTAAAATGGTATCTTGTACACAAGGTGAGCATAGTCGAACAGGAGGCAAGCTACTCGCGTGAGTTTTGTATAAAGGACGTTGATCCCACGGACCAAGGGCTGCCTCTACATACGCATAGATCGACGCAGCGGATATTCTCCCTCGCACATCAGAAGCTCCCCCTCGCATTGCCCCAAGAACAAGATCTGTAAAAACACCATGTCCACCCACTTCTACTGAAGGCTCTGTAGGTCGAGAAGCTGCCAAGATAGTAACACCACGTCGAAGTTGAGCTTGTTCAAGAGCATATGGAGTTTGCAGATTAGGTGGATTTCCAAGCTCACCACTAAAACAACAGTCGAGTATAAAAAGAATTGATTTTGCTTTAGATTTGTTCGCTAAAGTCAGTAAATCGTTCATCGCTAATCCGGGATCTCCGCGGCTACCATCCTGTGTAACAAAAAAACCCCCAGTTTCGCTATATGCTCCGTGCCCTGAGAAATAGAACAGTATGTCACCATCAAAATCAAATAGATCGACCCATCTCTCACGTAATACGACTTTTGTTATACGTTGGCACAATCCAGGTTTAACAAGGAGTTGACAGTCAAAATTTATATCTCCATTCTCGTGTCTAGAAAGAACTTCTTTGATAGTCTCAGCATCAGCGACACAACCCGCGAGATTATTCAATTCATCATATTCATCAATACCAACGATAAGAGCTCGCTTTGACATATATAACCAGTACTATAGTGAGTCCACAAAACTTTCAATGTTTGACCATGTCCATGAAACAATTGGGACGCCATTCAATTCGGAAGGTAGTCTAGTTGGACGCTTATCAGTTGTTGTATAAATACCTTTTATACGAATGTTTTCTTCTTTGGCGCATTTTATCTCCCAAAGTTGACCGTCAGCGTTTGCAGTATTCTTGCTCACAAGAGCAATAACACCATTACATCCCTTAATACGTGATCGACAGTTCGTTTTCCACTTCTCATCCCAAGGTTCTTTTGCTGACATGTCAACAAAATCAAATGGACTATTTTCATTTCGTGCTTGGCCGCGCAAATAATCGCGTGCCCATTTATCTTCGATCGCAAAGCTGATAAAAATCCTTTTAGCCATAACTACCTCCTTATTAGTCGAACTGTTTTTTTGTCCCTTATATTATTGTCTTCTTCAAATCTTTTTACGGAATTTATCTTCTTTTACAAACAGAGCGATCTTGGCTCCCTAAATGTTGGCGTTTTTTCTCTAAAAAATCTGAAAAAAATAAAAAAATGTAAACACAGAACACAGAATCCAGAATACAGGAGACAGAATCCTTGTCATTGATTATTTACTATTGATTATTGACTATTGTCTTCGAGTTCTTCGTGTCCTTCGTGGTTAGATATAAGTCCGTGCAATCCGTGAAACCTGTGGCCCTTTTACATTGACTATTTTCTATTTCTCTGTGTCCTTGGTGCCCTCTGTGGCTAAAAATAGTCGTTAGTTGTTGGTATTTAGTATCTGGTTATTTTATATCCCAAAAACCGTGAAATCCGTGGCAAAAAAAACCAGTGTAAATCCGTGTACATCCGCGTCTAAAAAATCCGAAATAATTCGTCCACAATGCCTCGACTTCGTAATTCTACCAGATTTCAAAATAAAAATCTATTGTGGTAACTACGTATTTTTGTTAAAAATTTACTTTGAATCATCCAAACCAAAAACCCCCGGTCAAACCGGGGGCTAAATAATGTGTCGTCTGCCCTCCTCCTTAATTCCGATGTTCATAATAGGATTTCAAAGAGCCGGAAGGCTTTCAACCATTCGTCCCTCGTCCATCCTCCCTCGTCCATCGTTTGCTTTCTGCACTTCGTGTCTAAAAACTGCGAAATCTTTGTCAAAATTTTACATTTTTTTACAAAAATTCACATAAATAGCCCAAATGCTCTCAAAAATGCCCATAAATTCACGTTTTTTTCGGTATGTCGTCTGTCCTCTGTGCCCTCGGGGGTGTACAAAAATCGAGCAACGAGTTATGAAATTTTCTGAAATAATCGAAATCGAACACCGACCATCCTTATGTGGCCCAGTGAGGACCTGAATTGAAAAGTGAATGTAAGTTGAGTGCTTTTAAGGAGTAATGTCATGGTTATCAAATGGTTGAAACGAAGTGTGCTTGTTGTCGCGGGCCTGTCTCTTGTCGGCGGTCTGATCTTCGGAAAAGATGTGGTCAGTTATGTCCGTAGTTCGGCCAAATCGGTACGGACGGTAGTCAAGGACTCGGTGCCCATCGAGTTCGAGCTTCGACGCGCCCGCGACCTCGTCGAAGAGATCATCCCCGAGATGCGCGCCAACGTCCGGCTGATCTCCGAGGAAGAGGTGGAAGTCAAGGCATTGAAGGTCGATATCGCAAAAGGCGAAGAAGCCATCGAGGAAGAGCAGGTTCGTATCACTAAGCTGCGTAACGCTTTAGAGAAACCCCAGGCCGAGTATTGTTTTGGCGGCCGGGAATATCCCCGTAGTTACGTCAAACAAGACCTCGCCCAACGGTTCGAGCGGTTCAAAGAGAGCGAAGTGGTCCTGGCGAGCAAAAAACGGCTTTTGACCACCCGTGAGAATTCGCTTAACGCCGCGATGGACCTGTTGGAGAAGACGCGCAGCCGGAAGAGAATGCTCGAAGATAAGATCGAGTCGCTGGTAAGCCAGCATCGTCTGATTCAGGCGGCCGCCGTGGGATCGAAAATCCAGGTGGATAATAGCAAACTCGCCCAGACGGAAAAGCTCATTAACGACATCAAAAAGCGGCTTGACGTGGCAGAACGCGTATTGGCCCACGAGAACCAGTTCGTCCAGGCTATCCCCGTCGATGCGGTTGCCGAGGAAGATCTGCTGATCCAGGTTGACGATTATTTCAAGGCGAAAGACGATCAGAAACGGGTAGCGAGCACCACAGGTCAAACCGAGCCGATCGAGTCACTATTGGAAAATTAATACCGACGTGGTAGAATATAGAATTTAGAATTGAGAATTTAGAATTCTTCGTTCACCATTCCAAATTCTAAATTCAGTGGGAGTAAGGCAGTGCTGATCCTACGATTAAAACAAGCCGAAACTGCGATAGCCGATAACCGATTGGACGAGGCGTTCGAGATCGTTCAATCGGAAAATATCCGGCAACATCGTCGCGGCCAGAAGCTGATCGGCCGGCTGGCTCGGGCGTTTGCCAGGCGGGGTCAGGAAAATCTCGAAACCGAGCGGATCCAACTGGCTCTGCTCGACTGTAACAAGGCGGAAAAGCTGGCCGGAAACACGCTGGAAGTCGCGAAGCTCCGCTCGGCAATTTGTGCTGAAATGGAGCAAAGGCGGCTGCGAGATCGCCATCGCTCATTCAAAGTGGCCCAGGCGAAACAGCACATCCAGGACGGCTGGCTCTCGGCCGGCGAGCAAATCCTGGACGGAACCGACGATCAAGACAGCCAGGCGGGCATTGTCCGGCAGCAGGCGGAGGTTGTCAGATTACAAATCGGCCAAGCCATCAGTAAGGTCGAGCAGGCTTTAGGGCGAAACGACCTGGATAGTGCCATCGAGATCGCCCTGAAGGCCGGGATAGCCGGCAATCAAAATCATGAGATTGTCGAATTAGTCTCCAAGCTCAGGGCGATGGCCGTTAAGCAGATCAGGGAGAACCTTAACGAAGGCCGGATGAACCTCGCCCAGTCCTTCTGGCAGAAAGTGTCGCCCATCGCCGACGGTTCCGGTGAAATATCCGAGCTGGGCCGGGTGCTGGCTCAATGCCGTCAGGCGGCCGAACACATCGCGGCCGGTCGGCCTCGTGAGGCCGTTCCTCTGCTTCGAAAGGCCACGTCGGTGTGTCCTTCGGCCCAATGGTTGGCCACGCTTGCGGACCAGACGCGGCAGGCGGCCGATTTGCTCGATGAATTAGCAGCCAGTCCGATTGCTGACGATAGACGATGGACGATGGACGATGGACGACAGGCGATGAGAGAAAGCGACTCACAACTGAGTGAGGAGCAGCCGAAAGCTATGGGATATAAAGGTTCGGACGTCTCGAAAGGTTCGCTACCATCCAAGTTCGTTTTACAGGTGGATGGAATTGGTAGTTTCATCGTTTTGCGGGACGGGCGCGTGACCATCGGGCCGATCAGCTCTTCGGCGCACCCGACGGTGGGCTTGATGGCCGATCCGAATCTGCCGGTCGCGACCATCGAACGAGCGGAGGATGATTATTTCATCCGTTCAGCCAGTCCCGTCCGGGTGAATGACACAACAACGACGAACAAACTACTCGCCAATGGAGATCGTATCGGCCTGTCGCCGAGATGCGGGATGCGGTTTATGATTCCGAACCCGGCCAGCGCCACGGCGATGCTGAATCTCTCGACTGCACAATTGGGCCGGGCGGACGTCCGCCAGATTATCCTGATGGACCGGGATATTCTGATCGGTCCGAACGCGGGCAGTCATATCCATGCAGAGTCGCTCGAAGAAACGATTGCGTTGTACGTCAAGAACGGACGGTTACTCTGCAAGGCCAACCAGGCCATATTGGTTGAAGATAAGCCGGTCAGTGCGACGTCCGGCCTGCTGATCGAAAAACCGATCCGAATCGGCCGGATGTCGATGGTGTTAACTGAATTGAAGGAATAAATAAACGATTTGAAATTATGGGGCGCGGAGAGCGGCAGAAGGAAAATGCAAAGGTACCAATACCAACACGGTGATCGACCCCTCGAAGGATATACCATCCAGCGAGCAGCCGGACGCGG
>JAFGTG010000373.1 GCA_016934255.1 Sedimentisphaerales bacterium | reverse complement strand
GAAAGCGAGTATGACCTGTTTTCCGTGGGTCATGCGGGGACTTCGATTGCCACCGCCGTGGGAATGGCACTGGCCGAGCAAATAAAAGGTGAGCAGGCGGAGAAAAAGAGACTCACGCTTAAAGGGGAAATTAAAAAACCGGAGCAAGATACCAATAAGATCGTGGCGATTGTCGGCGATGCGAGTATTGTGAACGGAGCTTCTTTTGAGGCCCTTAATAATCTCGGATTGGTCAAAAGGCAACTGCTGATCGTGCTCAATGACAACTCGATGGCTATCGACGTGACAGTCGGGGCGGTGGCGAAATATTTTTCCAAAGTTCGGTTGAGCCATACTTACGAGGGATTGCGGAAGACGACCAGCAATATCCTGGAGCACATGCCGGTGATCGGAAAAAGTGTGGACGAAACGCTTGAAAGAATCAAAAAGAGTATCCGAATGGCTTTGCCGGCCAGCCAGATGTTCGAGAGTATGAATATTCCATACTTCGGTCCCGTGGACGGCCACGATGTCGGATCACTGGTCCAGTTATTCGAGGCGCTGGCTGATCTGAATCACCCGGCGATTCTGCACGTTTACACGAAGAAAGGCAAAGGTTTCCAGCCGGCGGACCAGGGGCCCACCGAGTTTCATTCGACCGGTCCGTTTAAACTCAATGGCGATGCAGTGGAATCCAGCCCGGCACCGAGCCGGCGAAGTTTCACGGCCTCTTTTGGCAGGCATCTGACCAAGCTGGCCGAAAAGGATAAGAACATTGTCGCTATTACATCCGCCATGTGCGACGGTACGGGCCTTGTGGAGTTTCGTGAAAAGTTCCCCGAACGGTTCTATGATGTGGGGATTGCAGAAAGCGCCGCGGTCGATATCGCCGCCGGTCTGGCCCGGGACGGCTTAAAACCGGTGGTGTGTATCTATTCGACCTTTTTACAACGAAGTTACGACCAGATATTCCAGGAAGTGTCTTTGCAGAATCTGCCCGTTATTTTTTGTGTCGATCGGGCGGGTTTTGTCGGCTCGGATGGTCCTACGCATCACGGGCTTATGGACATCGGCTATATGAGAATGATGCCGAATATCATACTGACCGCTCCCGCTAATGATATCGAGATGAAGCTGGCCCTGGAGTTTGCTCTGGGAGAGAACGCGCCCGTGGTGATTAGGTATCCGAAGGATCTTGTTCCACACGAAGAGTATGTCAGAGCGGTTAACGCTCAACCCTTTAAGCTGGGAAAGAGTGTGACGATCCGACGATCGAAGCATTCTACCATTGCCATTGTCGGTTATGGAAGTATCGTCACGGAGGCATTGAAAGCGGCCTCGATTTTGGCTAAAGACGGGATTTCGGTGGATGTAATCAATGGTCGATTCGCGGCTCCCATTGATGAGAAGATTATCTCCTTGATAAAGAAGGGCAAAGGTATCGTGACGGTCGAGGATCACGGCGTTGCCTGTGGATTCGGTTCGGCTATCCTGGAATTGGCTGCAGCGGAAGGGCGATCGCTTAAGGATATTCGTGTGCTTGGGGCCCCGAGGCGATTTATTGGGCATAATGCTCGTAGCAAGCAACTGATGGAGACGGGCGTGAATGCCGATAGCATAGCGGAGACGGTCAGGAAAATGTTAAAGGCATGATTCCCGAGGCGAGGTATGAAATCTTTGCCAAAACTGGTGATTTTCGGCGATCCGAAAAAACTCGGCGTCAATGAGGCGATAGACGAATTTGTCGGCTTTGCGAAGGGTAGGGCTGAAATTATAGCCAGCTATGGTATTGATGATTTAAAAGACGCTGAAAAGCCCGGATTGACGTCTTCCAAGGTGGAAGGCCTTGAACAATGTGATTTCGCTATTGTTTTCGGCGGTGATGGGAGCATTATCTCGACGGCGAGAAAAGTCGGCGAAGCCTCCGTGCCGGTGCTCGGCGTCAATGTCGGAAAGCTCGGTTACCTGGCGGAATTTAGCGTCGATGAGCTCAAAGATTTTTTCCCTCGTTTATTGAAAAAAAATGTCCCCGTCGATCGGCGCATGATGCTCGATTGCCGTGTTTTCAGTCATCGAGAATCCCATCGATCCGAACGGTTTTGCTCGGCGGCCATCAACGACATTTTCATCACAGCCGGGCCTCCTTTTCGAATGGTTGAACTGAAAATTCTGGTGGACGGACAATCATTAGCCGGTTGCGTCAGCGACGGACTGATCATTTCGACGCCGACCGGTTCGACGGCCTATAATCTCTCGGCTGGAGGGCCTATTGTCTCGCCCCGGATGGATGCCGTGGTGATTACGCCGCTTTGTCCTCATTCGTTAAGCTTTCGACCCATCGTGATCAATGCCGAGAGCACCATCGAGGTTTTTGGGATACGGGTCAATGAAGGAACGACGGTTTCCATCGACGGCCAGGTCTCCTCGACGCTTTCAACTGATGATGTGGTGAGGATTCAAAAACATACGTGCGATTTTCTGATTGTCAATAATCCGCTTCGAAATCAATGGGATACGTTAGCGACTAAACTTCGTTGGGCCGAAAAGCCGAAATACAAAGAATACCCGAATGGTTAATTCGATTTAGGGCATCGTGAGACAGTGATAGTTGAAGGATTGACTATTGACCAATGACTATTGACTATTTGCACGCGAACAGCTACCTGAAACGTCTATTTTGTCAAGGCGAGTTTGAGCACCGTGGATTTATTCAATAGACAATCGTCAATATTCAATAATCAATATGGGTATTCTGTACCATGAAGGCTTGGAAGCTTGAAATTGTTGTAGTTTTATGCGTTACGGTTTTATTGCCGGCGGGTCGCTCCGTGGAAAGTCCTGTTACCAGAAATCCCGCTGGTTATGGCACAATTCCACAAAGCAACCTTCGCAGCGGCCTGGTCAACACTCCCAATCCAATCGATCCGACCGGTAATCTGTTAATCACCGGTAATGTGCGTCGCGGTATGCACTTTCGCGGCTCGATACCATACCAATCCACAACGAGTTTCAATGCGTCGCTTGGCTCCTCGGCGCTCAATTCTTTTTTACGAGATAGCGCCGGATCGGAAGATTTTATAGATCGCTCGAATAAATACCGCGTCCAACCGTTTTATTCTCCGACTCAAACGGTAACGACGATGGTGCCCGGTCGGTCCGAAGTCTTTAGCCCGATGGGTATGAGAATCGATGATCGTGTTCAACAGGGAGCTTCTTCCGTCAGTGATGGTTTGCTTGGTTTGAATTCTTTGTCACGAGGTTATACGTCACTGGATCAGGATGCAGAAGAATTGAGAATTGAGAATGAAGAATTGAGAATTCAAAATTCTAAATTCGACATTCTAAATTTTAATGAATTAGTACCTGGCCAACTTGGCATGCGCCAGACGCGAGACATACGGTCTGATCGTTATCGAGAGCAGGGCCAAGATGAGAACAAAGGAATACAAGATTTAGCTATAGATTCACGTCAGAATTCAGAATCCGGTTTCGCAGATTCGGAGTTGCGACAGGACCTCCCGGCGAGAGATGATCTTACGCAATATCCGGGTGAGGAGGTGAGTTTCATATCTGGTGAATTGTCCACGGTATCTCAAGTGGACAATGAGATACACGATGCGAAACCCGAATCCGATGTCGGTTCTTTTGGCTCTGACGACCGGGGTGAAATTCTTGAACAAATTCGACGGCAACTGGATGCTCTGACGAAATCGGTCGAGGTGGATTTGCAAAAAGATGTTGGATCGGCGCCCGATACGCAAGACCCGATGCTCGACGAGCGCGGTAGGGACGGCTCCCTGTGGCCGTCCGTATCCGGCGATAAGACAATATCCGGTGATAAGACAATATCCGGTGATAAGACAATATCCGGCGATAGAAAGCGAGACAGCACCGTAAGGCGTCCTCAAGGGAGCACAGGGACCTGTCTCTACGAGAATTATGAAAATCTGGAATCTTTTTCGAAAGCCAGATTCAATCGGCACATATCCGCCGCCGAGGATCACCTGAAAGCGGGTCGGTATTATCGGGCGGTGGATTCTTATACCCTGGCGGCGATTTATCAACCGGATAATCCCATTGTTCTGGCGGGGAAAAGTCATGCCTTGTTTGCCGCCGGGGAATATATGAGCAGTGCTCTGTTTTTGGCCAGGGCATTGGATGTCCAGCCCGAATACGTACAAACGAAAGTTGACTTTGAAGCTATGCTGGGCGGGGCCGATAAACTCACAGAGAGAATCACCGATGTGAAGCAGTGGGTGGCCAGGAGCGGTTCGGCCCGGTTGCACTTTCTCCTGAGCTATGTGTATTTCCATACGAACCGGTTGAATCAGGCGAAACAAGCGATCGCCGCGGCTTATGAAAAGATGCCGGACTCGCCAGCTATAATCGCTTTAAAAACGGCGATAAACCAGGACGCGAAGTAAATCCGAATATTGTTCTCTCGTCGTTAATCAAAAAGTAGTCTCATGAAGCGAAAATGGACATGTGTGCAATTCTGTCTCCCGGTTATCTTGATGATCGGCGCCGTACCGGCGAAAAACCGAACTGAATCGGCATTGAGGCGTCATCCATCCAAACCCATGAAGATGACCATTGTTAATGCCGGGACGGATAATCCGACGCTTCTATACGGCGGTAAACCGATGTTGAAAGTGGGGCCTCTGCCGGAGGTGGTCCCCTTTGCTGTCGCATGGGGATCGACGGTATTTCCACACCGAAAATGGTTGGATTGGATGCAAGAGTACCGGCTTGGATATGGGCGAGTTTATCCAGAAAGTGGCTATCCCTGGGTACCTTACGATGCCGATAAACGTTTAATTCCCTTCGAGATCGTCCGTTGGGAAGAGGGTCGTCCCATCGTTGATCTGGCTCGATTTAATAACGGCTATTGGCAAAATTTCGCCCGTGTTATCCAAGAGTGCGCCGATCGAGGTATCATACTGCAGATGCAGCTTTATCAGCGCGTTTTTTTTCAAACACGGGACGATGTGGCGACGTGGGAAACGAATTATTTTCACCCTCGAAACAACGTCAATCAATTTCCCATCCCCCAAGGTCGTAATGGCTACACCCTGTGGAATGAAATGGTGGAGCACACCGAGTGGAGGAAAATTCATCGCTTGTGGATTCAACACATATTAGATGCTATTGGTGATAAAGGGAACGTCATTATCGATTTGATGAACGAAGGCGCCTTCAAAAACCAGGTTTCTAAGGCGTGGATTGAATATACATTGGATATTATCGAAGATTGGGAAAAAAGAACCGGCAACGATCTGCTCGTCGGGATGGATTTCGATCATTTCTATAAGAAAAACGATCTGGGATTGGACTATGTGCTCAGTCATCCGCGCATGGAGTTGATTATCTGTGAAGGATCCGAAGGCCACGTCGTGAAAGATCTCACCGCCGGAGAACGCAAACCGATTAAAGAGGCCCTGGTTTCTAAGTATCGTACACGTTATCGAAAACCGGTCATCAGTACGAACAGTCCGGGATACAGCGTTCATGAAAATCCGGATGCGTTACGGTTATACCAATGGTGTTCTATGATGACCAAAGTACAGGGCGCGGGTGTTTACGCGAAGGTGTACCCTATCGACTTTAATGATGCGAGTGTGAAGATATATGCCCGCCAATCTCAAATCCTGATGGAATTTTTTGCTTCCCTGAAAGATTACATTGCTTTGAAACCAGAGGGTGTTCGAATTACCCAGGGACCGGGTAAATATCGTTTAACTATGGCTTCAGGTAAAGAAATCGTAGTTTATTTGAACAGAGGTCTCGATGGGAAAAACTTGGTGACGGATGAGCTATTGATTTTGAGGGATTTACCGTTGAAAGAAGAGGATGTTTCCGTAATGTTGTTGCATCCGACAACGGGCAAGAAAGAAAATAAGATTTT
>JAFGTG010000372.1 GCA_016934255.1 Sedimentisphaerales bacterium | reverse complement strand
AAGCCAGCATGGAGCGGGACCTATTCAGCCGGGGAAATGGTGGGGTGAGAGTACGCTCGGTTTCCTTTTGCCGGATGGCCAATATGAGTTCACCGTCGTTCTGGATTTTGACAACAGTATTTCCGAGATTGATGAAAACAATAACCAGGCGACATTGAAAGTCAAAATCGAGAACGGCCAAATAGCCGATCAATCTATGATATATCCCGGCAGATCCGATATTCATCAAACTAAGTTTTCAACAGGCTCCCTGGATAAAGGAGCCTATGTTGTCACATTACCCAATGGAGCAACCGTTGAGCTGGTTGGACTTTTTACTGGGCAAAGTAAAGATGAACTATCCTGGTGGCGACCGAACGGGATTCTCATCCCGGAGCAGGAATATGTTCTTTACAAAGACAAGATTCTTCCTCGCGATATACGACACCTTGGAACATGGGAATTCGAATATGGATACGTTTTACGCTTTACACCATCCGATGTGAGCGTCATGGTTGATGTAACGGTTGGAATGCAGGGAGGCTATGGACATCCGGACAAAGATGGAATCACTATCAATTTCGTTGAATCCGACAACGGGCTACGAGAAAGAGGTTTGCCTCAGATCGGAAACATTAGCGTTGCGGCCGCCTCCGGGCCGTTTACAACGAAGGGTTGGAGTGAAGGGAGCGTAGGGAGTCCGAATAGAGCCGGTTTATATACCGAAAGTTTTTGGATAGACAATGATTCAACGATTATGCTAACTCCGGTTCGACCGGATCGACGTAAACCGGAAAGTGGGTTAATGATCGATGCAATTGTCAATGCCAATGACGTTGATATGAACGTCATATATGAATCCAAAGATGGAAAGATCCACAAAGCCCTAAAGAGTGGTTATGGCGGAGGGCCGTCTTTGGTAAGCCCTATACAAAGAGCGAAGCTAATGATGCAGTACACCTTCCGGCTGCAATCGATTCAACAAGAAGACCTCAAACAAATTGCAGTTGAATACAGACGTTTCAAAGGTATCACCTTTAAGAACGTCGCGCTCAAACCTAACGTCAAAACCGATGTACAAATCGACACGATCCGAACAGCAAATGGATCGCCGGCAAACAATGTAAAAAGAGATCGTGAGGATTTGTTAGAGGAATTAACTTTCCTTGAGCATGAGCGTGACCGCCTATCCGATAGGATTAAAAACTACAGACAAACGATCCAGGAATACGGAGAAGAATATTCGCCCATCAATCGAACAAAACGGCGTGAGATGATACTCGAACGTGCCGCTGCTTTACAAAAGAGACTCACGGAGGCTGAGGCCAAACGAGTCCAACTCGAAACCGAAGTACAACGCCTCGAAAACATAAAAGAGCCATCGAAGGAGCAAAATTCCCGTCTTACTGATAAACGAAGCAAGCTGGGGCAAATGAAGCTGTTCGAGCAGCATCTCCGGGAGACAATAGCTCAAGAAAAAGCTCAAATCATTAAACTTGAACAAAAACCACTGAATATTGAAGATTTGGTATACGAACTTGAATCAACTACAAAAAAGTATGAAGCCGTCCAGAGTCGTATTAAAGAATTGCAATTGAAAACTCCCGAAGTCCCCCATTGAAGCAATAAGGATTTGCTTCGCAAAGTTTTTTCAATAGATCCCTCGGCTTCGCTCGGGATGACATATTTTACGCCGATTTCTTCTTGTCTTTCTTGGTTGGCTTAGCGGTGTCGGCGGGTTTGGAGTCTTTGGCTTTGGTTTCGGTTTTCTTGTCCGTCTTGTCGGAACTGGTCTTCGTTTCGCCTTCCTTGGCTTTTTTATAGCTGTCGCTTCGGTAGTCGGTTTCGTAGAAGCCGGAGCCTTTGAAGATAATGCCGGCGCCGGCGCCGATGAGCCGGTTTACCGTTAATTTGCCGCAATTTGGGCATTTCCGAATCGGTTTGGCTTTGATGCTCTGGAATAGCTCGAACCGGTGGTCGCAATTTTCGCAGACATAATCATAGGTTGGCATAACCGTTACTCCTCCTCGACCGTTTCGCATTCATCAGTCGTTGGTTCTTCAGATGCTGCTTCCTCCCGTCCGGTGGGTTCAATCGGCAGTTTGTTGACGATCACTTTGCTCGGACGAATGACCCGGCCGTTAAGCGTATAGCCCGTTTGGAATTCCTCGAGCACCACATTCGGCCCCTTCTCGATATCCGTTTGCTGAGTCATCGCCTCGTGAACGGATGGATCGAACGGCTCGCCCAACGCCTTAATCTGCTCGACATTGTGGGATTTCAGGATTTCGATAAACTGATCGTAAATGATCTGAATCCCCTTCACGAGAACCTCGACTTTTTCCGCCGAATGCGCATTTTGGAGCGTATGCTCGAAATTATCCAGAGCAGGCAGAAGCGACTTAATGATCCTTTCCTTCTCGTAGCTGATCGTATCATTAATCTGTTTGGGCACGCGCTTCTGGTAATTGGCATAATCGGCGCTGACCCGCTGGAGCTTACCAAAAAGTTCATCCTTCTCTTTTTGCAAAGACTCCATCGTACTGCGAAGTTCGTCCACTTCGCCTTTCTTGACGGTCTCTTCATGATCCGCCTGATGCGGTTCTTCCGCTTTAGATTTATCTTTCTTGCTCTTTTTCATCAGTGGCTACCAAAATGTTTCTTCAGTTTCTCAAAGAAGCGTGTGGATTCGGGAGAAACACGGGTATTTTCCGTTTCGGCAAATTTCCGAAGTAACTCTTCCTGCTCGGCGCTAAGCTTCGATGGCGTTTCAATAGTGACCTGAACCAGTTGATCGCCCGTTCGATGCGTTCGCAGATCCGGCAAGCCCTTGCCCTTGATCCGAAAGATGCTGCCGTACTGTGTTCCCGGAGGGATCTTCAAACCCTGGGTTCCGTTGATGCTCGGTACGTCGATGGTCGTCCCCAGCGCCGCCTGCGTAAACGTGATAGGGACAATCGCGATTAGATCGCTTCCATCGCGTCTAAGGAACTCGTGCGGTTTGACCCTGACATAACAATAAAGGTCACCTCTCGGTCCCCCCCCCCGGCCCGGTTCGCCTTCGTTGGCCACGCGCACGCCTTGCCCTTCGTGAACGCCGGGTGGAATTTTGACCTTGAGAGTCCTCTTCTTGGGTACTCGACCCGTGCCCCGGCATTTCTTGCACGGATTGGTAATCACCTGCCCGCTGCCTCCACATTGTCCACAGGTCGAAACCATCTGGAAGAAACCGCCTCCTCTGGCCACCTGTCCGGTTCCGTTGCACATGGGACATCGGCCGGGTGAGCTTCCCTTGGCGCAGCCGCTGCCGTTACATATCGAACAGGTATCCTGCCGGGTAAATTCGATTGTTTTTTCCGTGCCGTTTGCGATATCTTCGAGCGTTAGCTCGACAGTCGTCTCCAGATCGAACCCCCGAGACGGTCCGGCTCGCCGGCTCGATCTTCGACCACGACCACCGCCGCCGAAAATACCGCTGAAGAAATCGTCAAACCCAAAAACGCTGAAGATATCTTCAACGTTCATCCGGGAGAAATCATGCATCCCGGCGCCGCGGAGCCCTTCATGGCCGAACTGATCGTAGCGCTGCCGCTTTTCCGCGTCACTTAAGACCTCATAGGCTTCGGCGCATTCTTTGAATTTGGCCTCAGCTTCTTTATCATCCGGATTCTTGTCCGGGTGATACTTCATCGCCATACGCCGATAGGCGCGTTTGATTTCATCGGCGGAAGCCCCTTTGCCTACGCCCAAAACGTCATAGTAATCGCGCTTGGCCATAATCTTCTAAAGTGAGCTAAAGTGACTATAGTGAGCTAAAGTGCACTAAAGTGAACTGCCGCCTGGCACAACTGCTTTTTTAACTTTAGGCACTTTAGTCACTCCGAACTATAGGCACTCTTCTTATCTTACAGAACCCGGTATGGATTCTTCGTCTTTATCTTTCAGATCCGTTATCAAGACGCTCGTCGTCAACATCAAACCGGCAACTGAGGCGGCCGTTTCCAACGCCGTTCGGGCGACTTTAGCCGGATCGATGATCCCCGCCTTGAACATATCGACAAACTCACCGGTATTGGCATTGTAACCGATTTTTTTGCCCTTTTCCAGAAGTTGGGCAACGATCACATCGCCTTTCTCACCGGAATTTTCGACGATCTGAGTGGTCGGGGCCTTCAGTGCTTTGATGACGATATCAAAGCCAATCTTCTCATCGCCCTTGGCCTTCGCTCTGTCCTTTTCCACTTCGCTGATCGCATGCAGGAAAACGACGCCTCCACCGACCACAACGCCCTCCTGGGCCGCGGCCCGTGTGGCATGAAGCGCATCATCCAGCAGGTCCTTGCGTTCTTTCATCTCCGTCTCGGTTGCCGCACCGGCATTAATCACGGCGACACCACCGGTGAGCTTGGCTAAACGCTCTTGTAACTTCTCTCGATCGTAATCGCTGGTGGTTTTTTCGATCTGGTTACGAATCTGATCGCAGCGGGCTTTGATGTCCTTTTTCTTGCCGGCCCCTTCGATGATCGTTGTCGCTTCCTTATCAACTACGATTTTTTTGGCCTGGCCTAACTGCGAAAGCTCGATGCTCTCAAGCTTGATGCCCAGATCTTCGGTGATGACCTGCCCGCCGGTCGTAATACCGATATCCGCCATCATAGCTTTCCTTCGATCGCCAAAACCCGGCGCCTTGACGGCACAGACCTTCAACACGCCTTGCAAACGGTTAATAACGAGAGCCGCCAACGCCTCACCTTCGACGTCTTCGGCGATAATCAATAGCGGCCTACCCACTTGAGCAATCTTTTCAAGCAACGGAATAATCTCGCGAATGTTGGAGATTTTCTTCTCATGAAGTAGGATGTAAGCATCTTCAAGAATGGCTTCGAGGGTATCGGCGTTCGTCATAAAGTAAGGCGAGAGATAGCCCTTATCGAACTGCATGCCTTCGACGACACTTAACTCGTTCTCCATTCCCTTGCCTTCTTCGACCTCGATGACGCCGTCACTACCGACTTTATCAATCGCATCAGCTAAAATCTCGCCGACGGCCGGATCGTTGTTGGCGCTGATTGTCGCCACCTTCGCAATGTCATCGTGACCTTTCACGGGAACGCTAACCGACTGGATGTATTTCGTAGCCGCTTCCGCCGCCTTGGTGATGCCTCGCTGAATCGCCATCGGATTCGAACCGGCGGTGACGTGCCGCATGCCTTCGGTGTAAATCGCTTCAGCCAGGACCGTCGAGGTCGTCGTTCCATCGCCGACCACGTCGGAGGTCTTGCTGGCGACTTCGTTGACCATCTTGGCACCCATGTTCTTGAATGGTTCGGGCAGCTCGATCTCCTTGCTAACCGAGACGCCGTCCTTGGTGACTTTCGGAGACCCCCAACTCTTATGGAGAATGACGTTTCTACCGGTCGGCCCGAGAGTTACCTTGACCGCCTCGGCTAATTGCGACAGACCCTCCTTAAGATGGGCCCGCGCCGTATCATCAAACATCAATTGCTTTGCCATTTTTATTTCCTCTTTTTAATGATGAACTGTGGTTGTTTTCGTACTTTCCTTTATTCACCTGAATCAACGAACGTCCTTATCTTTCGACGATTCCAAGGACGTCACTTTCTCTGAGAATGACATATTTTTCACCGTCGATCTCGACGTCGCTCCCGATGTACTTGGCGTAGATCACTTCGTCCTTCACCTTGACGGACATAGTGCCACGGGAGCCGTCATCCAGGATTTTGCCCGGCCCGATGGCCATGACTGTTCCGATCTGCGGTTTTTCCCTTGCCGCATCCGGTAGAATAATCCCGCCGCTCGTTTTTTCTTCCGCTTCCGATTGTTTGATGACAATTCTATCATCCAGAGGTTTAAGCTTCATAACTCACTCCTTGTCTTTTTATCGTTCCAATTACATGTTCTGAGTATATCAATTTTATTATTGTCCAATTTCCAACACGACAACACTATCTATCCGATTCGTCGCTTCTTTCGGAACCGTTACAGCAATCTCACTCGGCCCTACAAGCATTATAGGAAGTCCGGTATGTTTTTTATCCGCCAACAAATAGGCCTTTGTAACGTTTTGTTCGAGTCCGGGGACTTCAAGCCGACCGTCTTCGGGCCAATCAAAGACATGAAGATACAGCTTGTTGGATTTAGCTGTACAGCGACCCCACGGGACCTCGCCCAGCGGACTCGCCGTCGTTCCGTAGATACTCTCGCTGTTGACCTTCATCCATTCGCCGATGGCTGCCAGCCGCTCTACGCTAGGCCCCGGAATCAGCCCTTCTGCAGTCGGTCCGACGTTCAGGAGGAAATTGCCGCCTTTACTCGCGATGTCCGCCAGCTTACGGATCAGATCCTCGGTCGATTTCCAGTTATGATCGGAGGATTTGTAACCCCACGTATCGTTCATCGTCATGCAGGATTCCCAATCCACACCGGGCAAACCTTTGGCCGGGATTTGCTGTTCGGGCGTGCCGAAGTCGCCCGCGAATTCCTCGCTTTTACTCAGACCTTCCATGCCCTTTCGACCCTTACCGACACGGTTGTTAATGATGATGTCGGGCTGAAGATCGAGGACGTAATTGTACAGGTCCTTGCCCTGCGGCTCGGTCCAGTCCCCAATCCATTCGCCGTCGAACCACATCACACCGAGTGGGCCGTAATTGTCCACCAGCTCTTTAAGCTGGGGTTTCATATAGTTTTCGACGTAGTTTGCGAAATTCGGATTCGTGCGTTCCCGATCGTTATAGTTCGGATAGAAGGGCGCCTGGGCATCGGGATGATGCCAGTCCATGATGGAATGGTAGAAGCAAAGCCGGATTTTATGTTTTTTGCAGGCTTTGGACAATTCCTTGAGGATATCGCGTTTGAACGGCGAAGCATCCATGATATCGTAATCACTCACCTTCGAGTCCCAAAGGCAAAATCCGTCATGGTGCTTGCTGGTAATCACGATATACTTCATCCCCGCATTCTTGGCTATGCGCACCCATTCGTCGGCGTCGAACTCCACCGGATTGAACTGCCCGGCTAACTGCTCGTATTCCGAGACCGGGATATCAGCTCGTTCCATAATCCATTCGCCGATCCCCGATATTTGTTTGCCGTTCCATTCACCGGCCGGGATGGCATACAGCCCCCAGTGGATGAACATACCGAATCGCGCGTCACGCCACCATTCCATTCGCTCCTCCTTGCTTAGCGGGTGCTTTTCACCAAGCTCGCCGAAGAGGGAGAATCCATCCTCTTCTTGTTGGCAACTCACAACCGTAAACATGCACAACGCAGCGACGGCGACAATCCAGTTTATTCGGCGCCGGTATATACCAAGATAGCTTCGCGACTGAGTTGTTTTGGTTTCTTTCATTTTCTTTCCTTCCTTGCACACTTTGGTGTTGTACTGACTGGCATTGACGGGAACTCTTACATCCCCACGCCACCCATACCACCCATGCCGCCCATGTCTCCGCCATAACCGCCGGGACCACCCGGAGGCATATCATCTTTCTCCTTGGGCTTTTCGGTCACGAGGCAATCCGTGGTTAATAGTAATCCGGCAATACTTACAGAATTTTGCAGGGCAATTCGAGTCACCTTCGCCGGATCGATCACGCCCGCTTCCAGTAAATCTTCGTACGTATCTGTAGCAGCGTTGTAACCAAATCCGTTCTTGCCTTCCATTACCTTGTTCACAACAAGATTGGGCGTCGATCCCGCATTGTAAGCAATGCAGTAACAGGGAATTGAAAGTGCATGGGCTAGAATATTCGCGCCGGTTTGCTCGTCGCCTTCAAGTTTCAATTTCTTCACGGCGTCGAGACAGCGAATCAGGGCGACTCCCCCGCCGGGGACGATACCTTCTTCAATGGCCGCTCTCGTGGCATGAAGCGCGTCTTCGATGCGAGCCTTTTTCTCTTTCATTTCCGCTTCCGTGGCCGCTCCAACGTTAATCTGGGCGACGCCACCCGTCAGCTTGGCCAGACGTTCCTGGAGTTTTTCACGGTCATAATCGCTCGTTGTCACTTCGATCTCGTCTTTGATCTGCTTGATTCTGCCGCTGATGGCATCCTGGCTGCCGGCTCCTTCGACGATGATGGTGTCATCATTGTCGATGGTGACCTTTTTGGCCTGGCCGAGTTGCTTGATACTGATGTTCTCCATCTCGATTCCCAGATCCTTGAAAATCGGTTCGGCCCCGGTGAGCACGGCGATATCCTGAAGCATAGCTTTTCGTCGATCACCATATCCCGGCGCCTTCACGGCGGCGACTTCCAGAATCCCTTTCAGTTTATTTACGACTAACGTCGCGAGCGCTTCGCTTTCAACGTCCTCGGCAATGATCAATAACGGTCTCTTCGCCTTGGCCACTTTCTCGAGCAGTGGAACGAGTTTAGCAACGTTACTAATCTTCTCCTCGTGCACCAGGATGAAGGGCTTTTTCAATTCGCAGACCATATTATCCTGGTCGGTTGCGAAATGAGGCGAGAGATAACCGCGATCAAACTGCATCCCCTCTACAAACTCAACCGTTGTCTCAAAGCTCTTGCCCTCTTCAACGGTAATCACGCCGTCCTTGCCGACGCGCTGGAAGGCATCAGCCATAATTTTGCCGATCTCGATATCGTTATTCGCCGAGACCGATGCGATATTGACGATATCTTTCGGCTTGGCGATATCAATCGGTTTGGCCAGCGAAGCCAGTTTATCGGTAACGGCTTTAGCTGCTTTCTGCATACCGCGGTTGAGAGCCATCGCGTCGGCGCCCGCCGCGAGGTTCTTATATGCTTCTTTGAACATCGCTTCGGTCAACACCGTCGCGGTCGTTGTACCGTCTCCGGCGATTTTCGAGGTTTTACTGGCCGCTTCTTTGACCAGTTTAGCCCCAAGGTTCTCGTTTTTATTGACGAGATCGATCTCTTCGGCTACGGTCACGCCGTCTTTAGTCACGGTCGGGCCGCCCCAGCTTTTATCGATGACGGCGTTTCGGCCCTTCGGTCCGAGCGTCGTCTTCACGGCTGCCGCGAGCTTTTCCACGCCGGCCAATAACCCGGCTCGTGCCTCAGTTTCAAATGCCAATTCTTTTACTGCCATAATTGCTTGCCTCCATTAATTGACTGCCTGTCGAAAAACTCAATCGTTAATCCTTTTATAATTAAGCATTTACAAAGGCCTGACTCTTTGATGCTCCTTTCGGCCCTGCCTGTTACCTTCAATTGAAGTGTAAACAGCAAATGATATACCAGCATTTTCGTCCGAAAATGCCATTTTGGCACAACTTCCATAAATACCGAAATAATAAGTGATTACACAACAGAAAAAACACATACACGGAAAATAGCGAAAGAATTTCATCCAATAAACGTGCCATTTTTGGCATCCATATCGACTTTACACGCCATGTTGACAGGTGGGAAGCTACTTGGACTTGACCGGAGGATTAAAAATTTGGTATAAATAACCTTAATTAAATGGCCGTTATTATAGCTATAAGGTCAATTTCAGAAAGAAGGAGATAATTTCAATTCGTGAGGAGTTTGGATTAATAAGGTAAGTTTCTCATCAAGTATTTTCTAAATCACAACCGTTCATATTATCGGTCTAACTATCTTTGAAGGAGAACGATGATGTACAAGAACTTGTTTTTGTTAATTTGCTTGATTTTAGTAGTGAGTATAACGAGCGGCCTTCAGGCCCAGTCCTTTAGCCTGATGCCCATAGCCGATGGGGAGCTCGGTAACGATGAGGGAATTGGGCCCGATACGAACGGGGGGGGTGGTTCCGGTATGGCCTTTCGCGATATCGACGTCAGACGCAGGGTTTCGTTTGTCAGTTATGATGTTTCAGAACTTTTAAGTGGAGGCCAATCCGTCGCAAATGTGAGTTTTAGCAACTACGGCCACGACAGCGGTACGGCCCTTGTGTACGGCGTTATCGAAGCCTTGGACAATATCGACGAGGCAACCATCACCTGGAATACGGCTCCCGGTGTTCAGAATGATCCGACTCCGGCTCTGGGCAGTCCGGTCGCCCTCGATGCCGCCGATTTAACCGAAGAGTTGATGAGTTTTGTCTCACCGGCCCGAGGCGTAAGAGCATCGACCGACGTCAGCCAAGCCCTAACGGATTTCATTAATAGCGATACAGATGGGATCGTAACATTTCTATTCGTACCGCCAGCGGGGCAGAATAACGGTATTGTCCGAACCAAGGAAATGGGGGAAAACGGTGGAACGCTCCTTGAGGGAAACCTCACGGGATTAGCACAAAAAGCTCTTGAACCCAATCCCGCCGATCTGGCAGTGGATGTCCCGCGTGATGTGGTTTTGAGCTGGACGCCGGGTGGATATGCCGATACGCACGATGTGTACCTGGGAACAAGCTTCGACGATGTGAACGACGCGACAACAACTGTAGATCCGGGTGGAGTCTATATGGGCCGCCAGGATTCAAACGTCTATCCGGCGACCGGCACAATTCGTTTAGAAATCGGTCAGACGTATTACTGGCGGATCGATGAGGTCGTCGCGCCTCCCGATAACACAATATTCAAAGGCACCGTATGGCAGTTTACAACCGAACCTTTGGCGTATTCGATTCCCGGTGAGAGCATCACAGCTACAGCATCGAGCAGCGACGAAGGCAAAGGACCGGAAAACACAATAAACGGCTCCGGGCTGGATGAAAGCGGACTGCTGCATGATAATGAAAGCGAAGGCGAGATGTGGCTGAGCAGCCGGGATGGAGAGCAGCCGACCTGGATCGAATATGATCTTGGGAAAGTGTACCGGCTTTATGAGATGTGGGTATGGAATTTTAATGAGAGCCTCGAATCGGTGATCGGGTT
>JAFGTG010000371.1 GCA_016934255.1 Sedimentisphaerales bacterium | reverse complement strand
GTCCATTTTACCATTGAAGCTGAAGGAGAAAGAAATGATTTCCAAGAGATTTGTGACAATCGAAATAGTAACGACTCTGTTTGTGATTTCACTGTTTTTTTCACCTGCCAATGCCCAGATCTACTTTTCTGACGACTTCGAGAATCCTGCGGAGTCGGAGACTAAATGGGAAGTCATTACGGGGGAGTGGGAAGTGGCCGACGGGGTGTACCACCAGCTCAGCACGGCCAGTCCCTGGCTGGCCTCAATGGTGGCATGGGATCATTGGAATAATAATTGGGAGGAATACACGATTGAATTTATGGTCAAGCCGCTGACGGAAGGAGATGCGCCGGTGAACGTGCTCTTCAGGGTTCGGGATCCCGTGCCGGTGGAGTGGGCTGACCGCAATGGGCCGAGTACCCAGATGTATCGATGGATCATCAACGGCTGGACGAATACGGAATCCCGACCTTATATGTATAATCGGGGGAGTTCCGTGATGCTGGCCCAGACCAATAACTCGTTGATCGTGGGAAACTGGCATCATATTAAGTTGGTGGTGACTAAAACGACTATCGCCGGTTTTGTGGACGATGTCGAGATGTTCAATGTCGAGCATGCTGAGTGGACGGATGGGAGGGTGGGTCTTCACGCTTATAGCGGCATGATGGATTTCGACAATTTCGTCGTTTATGGTCCAGGTGGCGGAGGATTTCCGAAAGCATCGCTTCCCGACCCGGCCGATGGGGCGCTCCATCCGGACACGTGGGTGAATCTGAGTTGGGCGCCGGGAGATTTTGCGGTCTCGCACGATGTGTATTTGGGAGACAACTTAAGCGGGGTCGAGAACGCCACGCGGGATTCGGATGTTTTCTGCGGCAACCAAGCCGAAACGTTTTATATCGCCGGCTTTCCGGGATATGCCTTTCCGGACGGTCTCGTAGCGGGAACGACCTATTACTGGCGAATCGATGAGGTCAACGACGTCGATCCGAACAGCCCGTGGAAAGGCGACGTTTGGAGTTTCTCTATTCCACCCAAGACCGCTTACTATCCCGATCCGGCCGACGGGGCCGAGTTCGTCGGTCCGGATGATGTCACCTTAAGTTGGACAGCGGGTTTTGGGGCCAAAATGCACACCATTTATCTTGGCAATGACTATGACGAGGTAAGCAACGCCACCGGCGGTATCCCGGTGGGTATGGCATCCTATGATCCTGGTACACTTGAGTCGGAGAAGATCTACTACTGGCGCGTCGATGAGTTCGATGGTATAGCTACATACAAAGGCGACGTTTGGGGCTTTACAACGCCGAGCGCCGCCGGTGCGCCGCAACCGGCGAACGGAGCGGTAGAGGTAGGACACTCCCAGATGTTAAATTGGACGCCGGCGGATAGTGCGACTTCACACCAAATTTACTTCGGCATGGATAAAGAAGCCGTCAAGAATGCCACGACCGATTCGCCGGAGTACAAAGGTAATAAAGCACTGGGTTCGGAGAGCTATGATCCCGGGCAACTCGCCTGGCATACGAGCTATTACTGGCGAGTGGACGCCGTCTATAGCACGAATACTGTAAAGGGACTTGTGTGGAGCTTTACCACCGCTGATTATCTTTTAGTCGATGACTTCGAGGGCTACACGGATGATGACACGGCCGGTGAGGCGATTTGGCAGGCCTGGATCGATGGTTACGGCATCGCGGACAACGGCGCACAGGTCGGCTATCTCATGCCCCCGTATGCCGAGCAGACGATCGTTCACGGCGGTTCCCAGTCTATGCCGCTCTTGTTTACCAACGAAGCCGGTGTGGGGAATTCGGAGGCGTCGTTCATGTTGACGTCTCCGCGGGACTGGACGACCGAAGGTGTCGGAGAGTTGTCGCTGTGGTTCAGGGGTAATTATGGAAACGCCGCCGATCCGTTATACGTGGCTATCGCCAATAGTACCGGCGCACCGGCCATCGTCGCCCATAGCGATGCGGAAGCGGCAAAAATATACTCCTGGAAGAAGTGGGTTATTCCGCTCCAGTCTTTTGCCGATCAGGGAATCAATCTGACGAATGTGGACTCCATCGCGATTGGTCTGGGCAGCAAAGCCGGTGCGGCCGTCGGTGGTACGGGGACGATATATATTGATGATATCCGTTTGTATCGGCCATAAAGGGAACAACAGTTTCAGCCCAAAATTTCCGACGTGATGGATAGATCAGAAAGATAATCGATTATCTTGTTTGAAGGAGAACTATCATGTTTGGAAAATCGGTTTATCTGACGTCTTTTATTTTTCTGTTAAGCGTGGTTCTGACGCGTGAAATAGAGGCAAAACTCGTCGGCTGGTGGAAATTTGACGAAGGTTCCGGCGTTATTGCCGTGGATTCTTCGGGAGGTGGCAACGACGGCACCCTCGAAGGTAATGCCGACTGGGACGCCGGAAATTTTGGCTATGCCGTGTCTCTCGACGGGTCCTCGTGGGTAGAGTTACCGCCCGCGCCCTGGGATAGCATTGAAAGGAACGTGACCGTCGCTTTTTGGGCCTTCGGTGATGATACAATGCCTGTTAACAACTTTGTCTTCGCCGCCTACAGCGCCGACGAAAATCCGGCAAGGCAGGCTTCCGCACATACGCCGTGGGGTAATGGACAGATCTATTGGGATACAGGATATGACGGCAGCGCTTACGACCGGATTAACACGGCACTGCCTTCCGAGTATCACAAGGGTCAATGGGTTCATTTTGCGTTCACGAAGGACGTTGATGCCGGTGAAGTTAAGATTTTCATTAACGGCGAACTCTTTCATAGCGGCACCGGCATGACCCGAATCATGACGGGGGTAAACGCATTTACAATCGGCGTCAGGGCGACAAACGACCGTACGATTGGTTATGTGGGAAGGATAGACGATTTTCGGTTGTATAACCATACGTTGATCGAAGCTGAAATTATGGCTGTCATGGAAGGGGCTGGAGCAAGTTTCCCGCGCGCGATGGGTCCTAATCCCGCCGATGGAGCTTTGATCAATGCCACTTGGGTGACCCTCGAATGGCATGCGGGAGATTCCGCTGTTTCTCACGATGTTTATCTGGGCAATGATTATGATGTCGTTAGCAATGCCACCCGGGACTCCGATGTTTTTTGGGGCAACCAAACCTCGACGTTTTACGTGGCCGGCTTTCCCGGATATGCTTTTCCGAATGGTCTCGTTCCGGGAACGACGTACTATTGGCGAATCGACGAAGTCAACGATGCCAACCCGGACAGTCCGTGGAAGGGTTCTGTTTGGAGCTTTTCGGTCCCCCCCAAGACGGCTTATGCTCCCGATCCGGCGGATGGCGCTGAATTCGTGGGCCCAACCAACGTGACATTGAGTTGGACACCGGGCTACGGGGCCATACTACACACGGTGTATCTCGGTAATAATTTCGACGATGTGAGCAATGCCGCCGGAGGCTTACCTCTGGGGACTACGACCTACAGCCCCGGTTCGCTCGAGTTGGAGAAGGTGTATTATTGGCGGGTCGATGAGTTTGACGCCGTCGAGACGCATAAAGGCGATGTCTGGAGCTTTACGACGCCGGGCGCGGTCGGCAACCCTCAGCCGGCGTATGGTGCGACGGATGTGTCATTGAATACGATGTTAAGCTGGACGCCGTCGGATTCTGCTGCTTCGCATCAGCTTTACATCGGTACGGATAAGGAGACTGTGCGCAATGCCGATACCGGCGCGCCGGAATATAAAGGCTCGACAGCGCTGGGCGCAGAGAATTACGATCCCGGCTTGCTTGGTGCCGACACCATTTACTACTGGCATGTGGATGAAGTCGATGGCCAGGGGAATACGTTAACAGGACCTCTTTGGACCTTCGCAACGGGTTCTTTTGTTCTTGTGGAGGATTTTGAGGGCTATACCGATGACGACACGGCGGGCCAGGCGATCTGGCAGACGTGGATCGACGGCTACGGCGTTGCGGATAACGGCGCTCAGGTCGGCTATTTGCTGCCTCCCTATGCCGAGCAGACGATTATTTATGGCGGCTTGCAGTCGATGCCGCTTATGTACACGAACGATGCCGGCGTATCGAACTCGGAGGCGTCTATGACGCTGTCGGCACCGCGGGACTGGACGCAGGCTTCTGTTACAGAACTATCGTTATGGTTCCGGGGCGGTTCGACTAACGCCGCCGAGCCCCTGTACGTGGCGATCTCCAATAGCGCCGGCTCACCTGCGGTCGTAGCGCATGAGGACTCGAGTGCGGCCACGGCACGCTCGTGGACTCAATGGCGCATTCCATTGCAGGCGTTTTCCGATCAGGGGATTAATCTGACGAATGTGGATAAGATCGCCGTCGGTTTGGGCGACAAATCCGGTGTGGCGTCGTTCGGCGGATCGGGTACGATATATATTGATGACATCCGATTGGATCGGTGATAAAGTGAACTAAAATGAGCTAAAGTGACAGCAAAGCTGTCATTCTGAGCGCAGCGAAGAATCTTTGTTTCGTTGGCCAGATCCTTCGGCTGCGCCTCAGGATGACACTTACGTGTCACTTTAGTCACTTTAAAAGAGCAAGGAGGCTCGGACGATGCGCGATACGTGTTTTTATTTTGCCGGCGGGGGGACGGGAGGGCACATCTACCCGGCGATCGCCGTCGCCGAGCAGATCGCCGGGATCGAGCCGGAGGCAGAGATACACTTCTTTTGCAGCATGCGCGAGATTGATAAGCGCATTCTCGGACAAACCCGCTTCGCCTATACACCGTTACCGGCTAAAGGATTTTCCGTTCAGCCCAAAGGATTGATCGAGTTTATCACGTCTTTTCGGGAGAGTAACAGGATAGCACGGGATGTTATCCGAGAGGGTAAGGACGCTGTCGTCATCGGGGCCGGGGGGTTTGTGTCGGCGTCGGTTTGCTGGGTAGCTCATAGGCTCCACGTTCCTATCGCTTTATTGAATGTGGATATTGTACCGGGGAGAGCGAACAAGATCCTTGCACGCTGGGCCGATGAAGTTTTCGTACAATTCGAGGAGGCCGGACGATATTTCGCCCAACGAGGAACAAAGGCCAACGTGGTCGGTTGTCCTTTGCGAAGTGGTTTCAAGCATCCTGATCCGAATGCGGCCAGCATGCAATTGGGTCTTGATGAGCAGAAGAAAATTCTGCTTATCACAGGTGCATCGAGTGGCGCACAGAACATCAACAAGACGATCTGTTCACTGCTGGAAAAACTTAGTGCTTTTGCCGACGATTGGCAGATTGTGCATCTGACGGGATTGGCTAACTATGAGCACGTCTTGAGCGGTTATCGCAATGCTCAAATCCGTCATACGGTTCTGACGTATTTCGATGATATGCCGAATTTGTTGGCGGCGGCGGATTTGGTAATCGGTCGAAGCGGGGCGGTCAGTGTGGCGGAGTATGCCGTCGCGGGGGCGCCGAGTATTTGTATGCCCTATCCATACCATAAGGACCGGCATCAGTATCTTAATGCCGGCAAACTAGTCGAAGCGGGAGCCGCCATTATCATAGATGATCTGCCCGATGAGAAGGACCGAACCGAATGGTTGTGGGAAGAGCTGGAAGAGTTGATGAGGGATGAGGAAAAACGACGACAGATGGCCAAGGCCTGCCGGATGGTTGCACGGCCGGACGCAGATGTGAAAATCGCGGAGAGGTTGCTGGAAATAGCGAATGAAAAAGTGTCTAAAGTGCCTAAAATGAGCTAAAGTGTCTAAAGTGGCACGTAAGTGCCATCCCGAGCGAAGTCGAGGGATCTGGCCAGGGGAGGGGAGATTCTTCGCTGCACTCAGAATGACAGCTCCGCTGTCACTTTAAGCACTTTCAATTTTAGGCACTTTTTCTACCCGTTTTTTCCCTGAAAATCGCTTGACAAGGGGATTCTAAAAGAGGACAATCAAGCCTTTGGTTATCCATGAGGACGGTACAAAATGCCAGAGTGAATACCTTTGGGGCCAAACCGTGAGAGCCACGCTGTTTTTCGGGTTTGGGTAGCATAACCGTACATTTTAGAATGGGGATAGCGATTAAGAGAAAGAGGATAACATGAGCGAAATCATACATTCACGCCGAGATTTTCTTAAAAGTTCATTGGTTTTCGGAGCCGGTACGTTGGTAGCCGGGCCGTTAGCGAAACTGGGACCGTCGATGCGAATGCTAACGCGAATGCGATTCGGCCTGGTGACCTATCTCTGGGGTCAGGATTGGGACCTGCCGACGGTGATTGCCAACTGTGAAAGGACGGGCGTTTTGGGAGTCGAATTGCGAACGCAGCACGCCCACGGCGTCGAGTCGAACCTCAACGCCGACCAGCGCCGGGAGGTAAAAAAACGTTTCGACGACAGTCCCGTAACGCTTTTGGGTCCCGGAACGAACTATGCCTTCCATCACGCCGATCCGGTAAAACTCAGGCAAGACATCGACGGAGCGAAAGACTATGTCAAGCTCTCTCACGATTGCGGCGGCTCGGGTGTTAAGGTCAAACCGAATGATTTGCCCAAAAACGTACCTCAGGAAAAGACGATCGAGCAGATCGGCAAGTCGTTGAATGAGCTGGGGCGCTTCGGCGCCGATTACGGCCAGCAGATTCGCCTGGAAGTGCATGGGACCTGCTCGCCGCTTCCGATTATAAAGAAGATTATGGACGTCGCCGACCATCCCAACGTCGGCGTGTGCTGGAACAGCAATGGACAGGATTTAGAGGGTGAAGGGCTGGAATATAATTTCAACCTGGTCAAAGACCGCTTCGGTGACACCGTCCACGTTCGGGAGTTGAATATCGGCGATTATCCCTACCAGGAGTTAATGAACCTTTTCGTTGCGATGGATTACAAGGGATGGATTCTTCTCGAAGCTCGAGCCAAACCCGGCGACCGCGTTGCGGCTCTCGCCGAGCAGCGGGAAGTCTTTGAGAAAATGGTGGCGAAAGCCAATGCTTCGAAAGGCTTGCGGTCGAAAGGCGGCGTGAAAATCGACGACGTGGATAAGAAGTTACGCGTCGTCGTCAACGGTAAGTTGTTTACCGAATACAATTATCAGGACGTACCTCGGCCGTTTTTCTACCCGGTGGTCGGACCGACGGGTGCGCCGATGACTCGTAACTGGCCGATGAAGGACATTAATCCGGACGAAGCGAAAGACCATGTCCACCACAAGAGTCTGTGGTTCACGCATGGCGAGATCAACGGGGTAGATTTTTGGGGGGAGGGCGCCAATTCCGGTAAAGTTGTCCATGACAAATTCATCAAAGTCAGTTCGGGTACGGAAGTGGGTGAAATTGTTTCGACCGACAAGTATGTCGCGAAAGACGGTACCGTCGTTTGTACGGATACGCGGACACATACGTTTTACAATACTGCGGACGGACGTATCATGGACTTCGAGATCACGATCCACGCCTCGAACGGGAAGGTGACGATGGGCGATACGAAGGAAGGTTCGATGGCGATCCGCCTGACGCCGACAATGCGGCTGAAAGGTAAGGTCGGTCAGGGCCATATTGTCAACAGCGAAGGCCAAACCGACGGTACGACCTGGGGCAAACGCGCAGCCTGGTGCGATTATTACGGCCCGGTGGAAGGCCAGACGGTCGGCGTGGCGATCTTCGATCATCCGTCCAATCCGAGGCATCCGACGTGGTGGCACGTTCGGGACTACGGGCTGTTTGCGGCCAATCCGTTCGGCCAGCATGACTTCGAGCGAAAATCCAAGGGGATTGGTGACCTTGTCATCCCGGCTGGTGAAAGCGTGACCTTTAAGTATCGCTTCTATTTCCATAAGGGCGACGAGAAAGAAGGTAAAGTCGCCGAGCAATACCGTCAATATGCCGCGACGAAATAAACGAACGACAACATCGGGATTAAACCTTTAGTCAAAATATAGGAGAATCATTATGAGTAAGTTAAGTCGTAGAGATTTTATGAAAGGGTCGATGGCGGTCGGGGCCGGTTTTGCGCTGGCCGGTACAGCCTCACGCGTGCTGGGCGCCAATGACGACGTTCGCGTTGCGGTAATCGGTGTTGGAGGCCAGGGCGGTGGTCACATGCGCTATTTCAGCAGTATTCCGGGCGTGCGTCTCGTCGCTATCTGCGATGCCGATCGCGCTCACGTCGAGAACCGGGCTGCCGATTTCGAGAAAAAGAACGGCGTCAAGCTCAAGACGTACACGGACATGCGTCAGCTCCTGGATAGCAAAGAAATCGACGCTGTTACTTCCGCCACGCCGAACCACTGGCACGCTCTGACCACGATCTGGGCTTGTCAGGCCGGCAAAGATATCTACATCGAGAAGCCGGCTTGTCACGGGATTTGGGAAGGCCGGAAGATGGTTGAGGCTTCCCGCAAGTACAACCGGATCGTCCAGATCGGCACGCAGAAGCGTTCGTCCGAGGCTCACCCGGCTGCGTTCGAGTGGATTCGCGAAGGCCACATCGGTAAAATCAAATGGGTTCGCGGTTTCTGCTACAAAGGCCGTGGTCCCAACACGAATGGAATCGTCCACGGGACCAACGGGCCGAATCCCATCTCCGACAGTGTGGATTATAACCTGTGGTGCGGACCCGCGGACATGGTGCCGTTAAATCGAACGGACCTGCATTACGTCTGGCACTGGATGTGGAACACGGGTAACGGCGACATCGGCAACCAGGGTCCCCATGAAATGGACATCGCCCGTTGGGCGCTGGGCGATCCGGGATTGCCGACGCAGTGCTTCAGCATCGGGGGTCGATTCGGCGTTGGCGAGACCGACGATGTCGGCGAGACGGCCAATACGCAAATCGCTTTCTTCAACTATAAACCGGCTCCGTTGATCTTCGAGGTCCGTGGATTGCCGCGCAAGAAGGGCGAAAGAGCCATGGATCATTACCGGGGTACGCGTGTTGGTGACTGCATTCAGTGTGAAGGCGGTTACTTCCCGTGTGATGACGGCGGTGGCTGGGTTTATGACAACGACGGCAACAGAATCAAGCAATTCTCCGGTCGCGGCGGCGCCGGGCACCATGAGAACTTTATCAAGGCCGTCCGCAGCCGTAAACGCAGCGACCAGAACGCCGACATCGAAGTCGGACACCTCTCGGCCGCACTGTGTCACATGGCCAATACCTCGCACCGCCTGGGTAAGAAGGCGACCGTCGATGAGGTCAAGGCC
>JAFGTG010000370.1 GCA_016934255.1 Sedimentisphaerales bacterium | reverse complement strand
GCTCAGGACGGACCGCCGATTTACGGTTTTGCCATGCTGGACGCCGGGCCGCGTAAGGCGGAGATCGTCTCGGCCCTGGCCAAGCTGGAAGCATTGGCCGACGAAGGAGACATTGTTGATGTTCAGGTCGGCTCCCTGACTATGCATGGCCCGAAAGATCCCGGCGGCGTTCCCGGATATTGGGGGTGGAACGGAGACCACTTTGTCTTTTCGATCAACGACGGCAGCGGCCTGGCGATGAAAAACCTCAAGAGTGGTAACGCACCGGCCTTACGCCAGATTCAAAAGGTTCCGGGAGCCGGAGACGCACTGATCATTCACCTCAACAAGGACAAGATATTTAGCCTTATAGAAATGTTCGCCCAAATGGAAGGCGGCGAAGAGGAATTTACCGCTGTCAAAACAGTCATCAAAGAGTTGGGGCTCGATCAACTCAAAACGATCACGGCCCGAATGGGTTTCGACGGGAAGGACACAGTCAGCGGTTCGCTCGTTGAAATGCCCGCGCCGCGAACGGGCCTGGTGACCAATTTTAAGACGATCAACCTTGAGATGTTCGATGCCGTGGATGCCGGTGCGATGGGCGCCTCGGCGTTCAATTGCGACGTGGGCGGCCTTTATGATACGATCATGAACGCCATTAAAACCGTCGCCGGGGAAGACTTCGCGGAAGTCGAGCAAGGCATCGCGATGATCGAGCAGCAACTCCAAATTAAGATTCGGGACGGTTTGCTTAAGAGCCTCGGTGGCCCGATGGTCGTCTATTCCATGCCCGGCGGTCCCGCGACCGGTTCCGCTCAGGGGGCGTTCGCTCTCGTGGCCAAACTGGAGGATGCGGCGTTGTGGGAGACATCCATCACGGCCCTCGGGCAATTCGCCGCGGCGGCGAGTGAGGGCATGGTTCAGATCAGCTCGCAAGAGCAGGGAGACAAAACCATGCATACGTGGACCGTTCTTCCGCTGGCGATGGCCCAGATCATGCCCAGTTGGTGCGTCGTGGGAGACAAAGTCGTGATCGCCTCCAATCCGACGTTTTTGAAATCGGGCGTGGATCAGCTCGGTCCCGGCAAACAGTCCATCCGCAACACGGACGGATTCAAAAAAGCCACGGCCAATTTGCCCGATAACATCACCTCGTTCAGGTACAACGATGCCAAGGTTCAGTTTAACCAGATGATGATGGCTTTGCAGCAATTCTGGCCGATGGCGACCATGTACGCACAGAAAGAGGGCTTCAAGCTGCCGGTCGTATTGCCGAATCTGACGCATATCGCCGAGCATATGGGCCCTGCCTATCAATATTCCTGGTTCGACGATCAGGGAATTCATTCGTACTCCCGTGCCGTCGGCCTGTAGCCGAATCTATCGGACGCGGCACAAAGCCACCGTAGGATACCGCAGGATGCCTTGAGAAATAGTCAAGGCATTCTGGAATATTTCTTGGTGATGGGTGACGTCGCAACGAGCGGTGAGACTCAAGAGAACGTCCTCTATTGGCTTTCGATGCGCTTGACAACGAACGGCAATCGAGGAATGTCGTTGCTCCCGAAACGTGTAGAATTTGCCGATAAGGCGAATTGTTTCTTTTTCCTGCCCTATTGATTGTTTTCACTGCGGATGGCCGATATAATTCAAAGAACTGTTGTGAGACCTAAACGCGTTAAGGATATGATCAATGGCTAAAAGTCAGAAAAAAATTCAAAAAGTCGTCTTGGCGTATAGCGGGGGATTGGATACCAGCGTGATTCTGCCGTGGCTTAAGGAAACCTACGGCTACGACGTCATCGCCTTTGCCGCCGAGCTGGGCCAGGGGGATGAATTGGCGGGGATTAAGCGCAAAGCGCTGGACAGCGGCGCGTCGAAGTGCATTGTTAAGGATTTGCGAAAGGAATTTGTTGAAGATTACCTCTGGCCGATGCTCAAGGCCGGGGCGGTTTATGAAAACAAATATCTGCTCGGTACGAGTATCGCCCGTCCGCTGATCGCGAAACATCAGGTGGACGTCGCCCACGCCGAAGGCGCGACCGCCGTCGCTCACGGGGCTACGGGCAAGGGCAACGACCAGGTCCGTTTCGAATTGACGTTCATGGCGATCGATCCGTCGCTGCAAATTATCGCTCCCTGGAAGGATCCGAACTTCAAACTGACGTCGCGCGAGGCCGCGGTGGATTACGCCAAAAAGCATAAAATTCCCGTGGATCAAACGAAGAAGAAAATCTATTCTCGCGATCGCAATCTTTGGCATATCAGCCATGAAGGCGCCGATCTGGAAGATCCCGCGAATGAGCCGAAAGACGATTTGTTTGTGATCTCCCAGCCGATTTCGAAGACGCCGGACAAGCCGGACTATGTATCGGTCGGATTCTTCGAAGGCGTACCGGTGAAACTCAACGGCAAACTCACCAGCGGCGTCAAGATCATCGAATCGCTGAACGACCTGGGCGGTAAACACGGCGTCGGGCAGGTGGATCTAGTCGAGAATCGCCTCGTCGGCATTAAATCGAGAGGTGTGTATGAGACGCCGGGCGGGACGATTCTCATGACGGCGCATCACGCCCTGGAGACGTTGACGCTGGATCGGGAAACGATGCACTACAAACAGCAGATTGCGTTGAAGTATGCCGATCTGGTCTATTACGGCCAGTGGTTCAGCCCGTTGCGCGAAGCGCTCGATGCGTTCGTCGAAGTCACCCAGCGTAACGTCACCGGCGAGGTTAAGTTAAAACTGTTCAAGGGCCAATGTACCCTGGCGGGCGCCACCAGTCCGAACAGCCTGTACCAAACCGACCTGGCGAGTTTCAAGATGGGCGCCGAATACGACCCGACGGATGCGACGGGATTCATTCGTCTATTCGGTCTGCCGCTGAGAGTCGCCGCTATCGTGAATGGGAAAAAACAGAAGTGATGAGTCAAAAAAATAAATTGAATGGTTACGTTATGAAGTGGGGAAATCCCTTAAAGGAATTTTTATAAATTATCTTCACGATCATCCGGTGACGGTGTGAGATTATGGTGGCGATAAACGAGATAAAAAGATTCGGCAGGCAAATCGTTGAGCAATTCGGCGCTGAACGAGTCATCCTATTTGGCTCTTATGCTCATGGCAGAGTTACGGTTGATTCTGATGTTGATTTATTAGTCATCGGACCGTTCAAAGGAAGAAGTGTCGACAAATCTGTGGAAATCCGAATGAAATTGAGACCGCAATTCCCTGTGGATATCCTCATCCGGACGCCGGAAAAAGTGCAACAGCGAATGCAGATGGGCGACTGCTTTATGCGGGAAATCCTTGAAAAAGGAAAGGTGCTTTATAAAGCCGGTGACCGCTGAGTGGGTCGCGAAAGCGGAGGCGGATTATCAACATAAAAAGACGTATAAAAGCTATTGAACGTTGTAAAGGATTGCCGTGTTAGTACCGGTATGGATTTGGCTCGTTTTTGTCTTTGCGCTCGGTTGCTGTATCGGCAGCTTTTTGAACGTCGTGGTTTATCGCCTGCCTCGGGATAAATCCCTGGTTACGCCGCCGTCCTCGTGTCCGTCCTGCGGGCGGCACATTCGCTTTTATGACAATGTCCCGTTGGTTTCCTGGTTGCTACTGGGGCGAAAATGCCGGTATTGCAGGACGCCGATTTCGCCGCGTTATTTTGCCATCGAACTGCTGACCGGTTCAATCTTTCTTGGCTTGTTCATTTTGTATTTCTATACGGATGTGCGGAAGAATATGTCGCCGTTTCAGGAGGGAGGCTGGCTGATTTATCTGCTTCACATCATTCTGCTGGCGACCTTTATCGCCGCTTCGGCCATTGACCTGGAGCATTGGATCATTCCGCTGTCTCTCTGCTGGTTCGTCACCGCGGCGGGATTGATCGGCTCGTCGATAGGCGGCATGATTATTGATCCGAAAGATATTGGGGCCTATACCCTTTTGCCGTTCGCTTCGGCCGACAGCGGCGCCCTGGCGGCGGGCGCAACGGTGGGTTTGTTGATCTCTCTTGGACTTCTAACAGGCGGTTTAATCAAGAGAAGCTATGAATCGGATGACGCGGCCCATGATCAGGTTAAACACGAAGAAGGTCAGACGAATGAAAATTCTTCCAAATCAGCGGGATCATTAGAAGAACCACACTTCAATCACCGGCTGGAAGCGTGCAGGGAAATCGTTTTCCTGGCGCCGATCGTCGCATGTGCTTGCCTGGCGTTTTGGATCAGTCGCGAGGTCGGAGCAGTTCACGCCTGGTGGATGGACTTCACCCGGGACCATTTCATTCATCATCCCGTCGTCGCCGGATGCCTGGGGAGTGTCTGGGGTTATTTTATCGGCTGCGGCGTCGTCTGGGGCATTCGCGTTTTCGGGACCTTCGCGTTCGGAAAAGAGGCCATGGGGCTGGGCGACGTGCACTTGATGGGAGCGGCCGGAGCCGTCATCGGACCGCTACCCGTGACGGTGGCGTTTTTCATCGCACCGTTTTTCGGTCTGGCCTGGGCCGGGTTTCAAATGTTTTTCCAGAAAATTCGACAAATTCCTTACGGTCCCTTCTTGTCTTTGGCTATCTTTGTTGTTATGATCTTACATGACTTAATACAAAGCCGAATCGGTTTTATATTTTATCCATAGGTTCAGCGATTTGAGTTCTGAAAAATTGAAAGTTAGGCATATATTATTTTAGAAAATCGCCTTTGTGATTTTCTAAAATAATGGGATTTCATATGCTAACATCCTATCGAAAGAAACGGTGTGCGTTTTGTTAAAGAAAAAATCAGGAAAACAGATTTTTTCTTTCCAAACGTATGCCTACCTTTCAATTTTTCAGAACTCACTATAGGAACAAGTATTTATAAGGAGATATCAAATGCGAGCGCTCAGTCACAAAACGATTGTCCTGTTGATCGGTCTTTTCTCGTTAAGTCTCTTGTCCGGCTGTACGAACTGGGAAAAGAAGTACCAGGCCCTGTTGGTCGAGCATGAAAATCTCAAAGGCCAGCTCGAGCATGAACGCGGAGAAAAAGGCGAACTTGCCAGCCGGATTTCCCAGGATCAACAACTGATTGAAGAACTCCAGCGCCAGATCGAACAGCAGCGGAAAACTCCGGCCGATGCCTCCGGTTTCGGCGAAGGCTATGACGTCGCTTTCGACCCCGACGCCGGGACGATTACGGTGACGCTTCCCAACGCCATCCTGTTTGATTCGGGCAAGGCCACGCTTAAATCGGCAACAAGTGCTGAACTCGACCATATTCGCTCGGTGTTGCGAGAAAAGTACAACGGCAAAAAAATTGATGTGGTCGGCCATACCGATACGGACCCCATTCGTAAAACGAAAGACCAGTGGAAAGATAACTGGGAACTCTCCGCCGAACGAGCTCTGACGGTTACCCGGTATCTTATCCAGCGCGGGATTGCCGAGGACCTGATTCGCGCCGTGGGCTGTGGCGAGAGCCGGCCCATCGCATCCAATTCGACGTCCAGCGGCAAGGCGAAGAATCGCCGAGTCGAAATTGTGGTCCACATAAAAGGATAGGGAATCGTCCCGAATTATTGCATAAAACGTTCTGTTCGTAAAGAGCCGTCGTGATTCACCCGAATGACGACGGCTCCGTCTTTAAATGTGTAGAAAAGCTTTCCCGAATCGTGCAATTCGGCCATAAAATCGGAAGCATTACGTGCCCGTTCATATTGGATCTTGTCGCAACTACATATCAGGATCCTCGCGTCGAGTTTTTTCAGAAATTCGGGAACTACTGTTGTTGCGGAGCCATGATGCGGAACCACGACGACGTCGGCCTTTAATTGGGGATAGCGTTCAAGAAGCTCTTTTTGTGCGAAGGCTTCGATGTCCGAGCACAGCAATATCCTGGTGCCGGCATATTCCATAAGCACAACCAGCGATCTGTCATTGTCACTGAGCGTCTCAGTGTCGTCGGTTTGTGGATCGGGCCAGAGAATCTGTAGGTTGGCCGCCCTGCTGAGCTCCAAGTCGCCGCGGATACGCTTTATTTCGAGTCCCCTTTCATTCATCCAATCGTGAAGAAACGTTGCCGTCCCCCACGTGTCCGTATTGTCGAAGAAGGTCTCATTGGCATAGATACTCTTGACGTGACAGTGTTCGACGATTTCGGGTATGCCATTGATATGATCGATGTCGTTGTGGCTGATTACGATGGCATCCATTCGATTGATCCCAGTGTGTTCCAGGTAAGGCACAATGATTCGCGATCCGATGTCGCGTCTATGGAGCGATCCGGCGTCGAACAAGACGTTGGTGTTATCCGGCAGCCGGGCCAGGATCGCCTGGCCGTGCCCTACGTCGAGGCATGAGAGGATGAAATCGTCTCGGTAGGTCCGTTGCCATTTTATGGCACCAAGATAGACGATGAGCGTCAAGACAGCGGTCAGGGCGATTATATGTTTAGTCAGAGATCGACGAAAGCTGACGAAGCCAACGAAAATGATGATGCCATAATATAAAATCACGGGCGTTAGCGAAACGCGACCGATGAGTATCTGTGAACTATCGAGCCGGGCAATTAACTCAACCATCCGAATAAAAACGTCGGATATCAATAGGACGATGATCCCTAAAAAGGCGCTGAGCGTCGGAAGCAGAAAAAACAGGATCATCTTCAAGAATCCTAAAATGAGAATAGCGCCTACCAGAGGGAAAACCAATACGGTCCAGAGAAAAGCCAAAGGTGTAATGGTATGAAAGTGGTAGAGCAGAATGCCCGCTGAACCCAACCATGCCGCCAGGCCGACGGCGAGAAGCCGAATCAAAACGGAAGTTAATTTAACGATGACTCGCCGAACATTTCTCGAAGTGTTATCACCATGGAGGCGAGGAATCCCGCGTTCGAGCACAAAGGCTTCGATACGTTTGGTAAAGAGAACGATTCCCAACACGGAGGCAAACGACAATTGCCAGCCGACCTCGAACAATTGTGTCGGCCGGATTAACAAAAGCAGAATGATCGCGGCTAAAGACAATGTGTTGATGGGACTGGCGTGTCTCCGGAGCAGGATGGAGGCACAAAATACCCAGCAGATAATCGCCGCTCGTATCGTCGGCGCTCTCGGCGGGACGATCAGTAAAAAGATGCCGACGGCGACGGCGCAAATCACCGCCCGGGCGGGTTTCATAAAACCGATGGTCTTGCAAAGCCACCAGATGATGCCGACCAGTATTCCCAGATGCAGCCCGGACAAGCTGATCAAGTGGAGCAAACCCGTTTTCTCAAAAGCCTGATACGTGTGGCTGTCGATATCTCGCCGATAGCCCAGCAGGAGGGCTTCTAACAAACCAAGACGGTTCTCATCCTGTGGTATATCCCCCAAAAGAGCGTTCGTAGCGGCTTGTCTGATTCTCGATTTAAGTCTGATTATGTTGCTTAAAGGAAGGCGATGACGTAATGTGATGCCGGCCCGTGATTGAACGGATACGGCGACGAAGATATTTCTCCTCGCCAGGTATTCGGCCGTATCGAACTGGCCGGGATTGGTCGCCGGCGCGAACCGGTCCAGCCAGCTGTACGCCTGGATCGCATCGCCGATCTTTAAATCCAGGACCGGCTCGCCCACCTGCACGCGAACGACCCCAGTGACTTTTTCCCAGCCGTGATTAATTTCTATTTCTGTGACGTTAAGATAAAAGCTGGTTGTCGGATCGGTCGGTTTGAAACGGGCGAATGCCCAGTCCGGGTAGGTGTTCACGATCGGCTCGGTGAGGATCGATCCGCGAATCGTGGCCAGCTTCCGCTCGTCGGTGACGACGTGGCGAATGTCCCCTGGTTCGGGCCGAGTGAAATGCGTAAGACGAATCGCTCCAAGGCAAACGAAACATCCGAAAGCCAGGTAGGCTGTGGCATAGCGGTTTGCAGAGCGAAGTCGTAGGATACTAAAACAAGCAATAGCCGTTAATCCGAAAAAGACCAGTAATCCGGCCCAGAGCGTCACGGACAGACCGATCCAACTTTGTATCAGAATCCCCACGATCAAACCGGACGCAACGAAGACGAGCGGGCATGTACTGATGATTCGCTCGTGAAGACTTTTCCTCGCTAATTGCTCGTCGATGAGTCGCAATTTCCTCTGTATCTCGTCCATAGCTAAATAGACTACAGACTCCAGATTCAAGACTCAAGACTTTTTTTTTATAGAAAGAAGTGAATGGCTGTATTTGATAGGCATCACGCTTTTTGCTTCAAGATGGATTCCTTGCCGTTCATGTAAGGACGGAGAGCATCCGGAATCGTGATCGAGCCATCGGCATTTTGATATAATTCCATAATGGGGATCAGAATTCGCGGGGAAGCAATCACCGTATTGTTAAGTGTATGGCAGAATAAGTTCTTTTTTGAGTTAGAGTCCTTGTAGCGGAGGTTCATTCGCCGGGCCTGGAATTCGTAAAACTTGCTGGCGCTGTGGGTCTCGCAATAGTTCTCCCGCGACGGCATCCAGGCTTCGATGTCGAATTTCTTCGCCTGGCCGCGACCGAGATCGCCGGTACAGACGTTGACCACGCGATACGGCAAATCCAAAGCCTGCATAACGGCTTCGGCGTTGAATAAAATTTCATAGTGGTATTTATAGCTCTCATCAGCGTTGTTTTGGCAGATAACCACCTGCTCCACTTTATCGAATTGGTGGATTCGGTAGAGGCCGTAGGTGTCCTTGCCCGCCGCCCCGGCTTCACGCCGAAAACAACTCGACAGGGCAACATACTTTAACGGCAGTTCATCCGCGTCCAAGATCTCCCCCATGCGATAGGCCGTTAGTGGCACTTCCGCGGTTCCTACGAGGTTGAGCTCGTCCTTTTCCATTCGGTAGGTCTGCTCTTCGGAGCCGGGATAGTAGCCGGTCCCCCGCATCGCCTCGTCTTTCATTAAGAGCGGCACGGATAAGGGGACATATCCTTTACTTATCATCGTATCCATCGCAAAGCGCAAGACCGCCCAGTGCAACAACGCGCCATCCCCTTTGAGGAAATAATTTCTCGATCCGGCTAATTTCACCCCCCGCTCGATATCGAAAATACCTAAATCCAGGCCCAACTGGACGTGGTCTTTCGGCTCGAAATCGAATGAGCGGATTTGACCCTCTTTTCTGATCTCGACGTTTTCCGTATCGTCCTTACCGACCGGTACATCGTCGTCCGCCGGTTGAGGGACCTGCTGCATCAGGGCGTCAAATTCCGGCTGAAGGTTTTTGAGGTCCTCGGTATATTGAGATTCTTGTTGCTTCAACTCCGAGAGCTGCGATAACGCGGATTCCTTCTCGTCCGGCGGCAGCTTCGGGATGGATTTGCCGATGCGGTTCTTGTCCGTGGAAATATCCTGCAATTGTTGCTTGATCGTTCGTAACTCGGCGTCGATAGCGAGCAGTCTGTCGATATCGGCGTCGAATTTTTTGGCTACGCTGGCTTTTTTGAACGCTTCGGGATTCTCTCGTATTTGCTTAATATCAATCATTGTTTTAGGGTATCGGAATATCAGGTTATCAGGTTGTGGGTATCAGGAAAGCAGGATATCAGGTAAGTCGTGCGATCCTACTTTTTCGCCCCCTTTTTCTCTTTGATGTAACGGATATAGCCATTGACTCCTCGAATGACTTCTTCATATTGCTCGACCCATTTTTGCGATTGTGATCCATCTAAATAACTCTTGCCCGCCAATTTACGTATATGGTTTTGCGTTTCACCAGCTTCCTTTCGGGCAATATTAAAGCCTTTCATTCTATCATTATAATAGTAAGTTGTATATCCTTCAGCAATATTATCACAAACCGAGGAAGAACTTCGCTCAATTTGATCTCTCAGTCGAAACTTCTCGTCTCTTGGCAGATTCCTACAGAATCTATGAATGTTCTGCATCAACTTATACGCTTTCTGCCAGATCCATAACTTTTCAAAGCCCGCGATGGGTTTTTCCTGATTTCCTGCTCCCCTGGTATCCTTCATCCTGATTCCCTGGTTACCTGATACCCGTCTTTCTTTTTTTAATCACTCGTACCGTTTAATGATCACGACATTGTTCTGTCCGCCGAATCCGAAGGATTCGTTCATGACGACGTTGACCGGCATTTTACGCGGCTCGTTCGGGACATAATCCAAATCCAGTTGAGGATCGGAATCGTTCAGATTCATCGTCGGCGGGACAATGTTGTCCCGGATCGCTAAAACACAGGTAATCAGTTCGGCCGCACCGGCGGAGCCGATCAGATGGCCCAACATGCTTTTAACACTGCTGGCCGGGACGCGCTTGGCCTTTTCTTTGAAAACCGCTTTAATGGCCTTGGTCTCGATCAAGTCGTTCTCGGCGGTGCTCGTGCCGTGAGTGTTGATGTAGTCCACGTCTTGATAGCGAATCCCCGCGTCGATCAGGGCCGCCGTCATCGCCTGTATCGCGCCGCGTCCGTCTTCGTGCATGTCCGTGACGCGGAACGCATCGGAGCTGCTGCCGTAGCCGATCACCTCGGCTAAGATTTCAACGCCTCGTTTCTTGGCCGAACTGAGAGATTCGAGAATCAGGATGGCCGACCCTTCGCCGAGAATGAAACCATCCCGGCTGGCGGAGAACGGTCTCGATGCCGTCTGCGGGCTGTCATTTCGGGTCGATAAAGCCGTGAGGCGGTTAAAACCGGTCAAGCCCAGCGGGTGGATCATCGAATGCGCCCCGCCCGCGATCATAATATCCGCATCTCCTTTGCGAATGATCATCGTCGCTTCGCCGACGGATTGGGTACTGGCGGCGCAGGCCGTCAGGCAGCTTCGCGTCGGTCCGCGAGCGCCGGTGAGCATGGCGATATGAGACACGGGCATATTCGGCTCCTGCTCGAGCTCGAATCGAGGATCCATCCGGTCGAATGAGACCTTGGCCCATCGGCCCCAATCCATTTCGTTCGTTTCGGTGTTCCACCCTTCGATGATAGCGGAAAAGAAAATATCGGTATCAACCGGGCCTTCACCCGCTCCCAGGTAAATGCCCAATCGAGTTCGGTCGATTCCGTCGGTCGGCTCGGTCGTATCCACATCAATGCCCCCCTGCCGACAGGCCTGAACTGTCGCCCCAACGGCGAAACGACTCCCTCGATTGCCATGCTGATACTGCGGATTTGCCGTAAATTGAGTCAGATCGTAGTTCTTGACCTCGGCGTCGAAGGTCGTTGGAAAAGTCGAAGCATCGAAAAGGGTCGTCTTGGCCATACCGCTTTGACCCGCTAAAAGCGATTGCCAAAGCGTTTCCACGTCGTGTCCGAGCGGACAAACGATCCCCATGCCGGTTATGACGACTCGCTCAGTCATTCATGAGACCTCTATAATGAAGAATATTGAATAACGAATATCGAATATCGAAGTAATACATTAAGACTCTCTTTTTGTGTTGAGTTTATTTTTCACCGCTGTTTTTACACTGGTCACGAAAATAGAGATTAACTCATCGCATTCGACGATAAGGGGTTCTGTCAGTTTTTCAGATCTCGTCATCCGTTTGCGTCGAATGATTTGAAGCCATACTTTCGTTTCTCTTAATTCTTTTAGAACGATCTTAATTTTATGTATGAAATCGCTTCGAGACTCAGCACTTTGAGCTTCGCCATAATTTGGTGCCGGAGATGTTCCAGAACGGACTAACTGACCGGCTATGTGATTTCCAGCACGTGTATTTGGCAATGTCTCGACAAGATTGATGATTTGAACGGCGAAATCGATCAGACGCTTCTCAAGATCATACTTTTTGTCCCGATCTGCTCCTTCCTGCATTCTTAATTTAATCCGTTCACTTCATCATTCATCATTGGATATTCGATATTGGATATTTAATCTGTTTTTTTCAGAATTACCGCCGCGGTTTGCCCGCCGTAGGTATAGCTACAGCTTAGTGCGTATCGTATCTTTTGATTTTTAGTTTCTCGTACGATATTCAAGTCACAACCTTCGGCGCTTCGATGGAAGTTTTGTGCGGCGGGAATCTTGTTTTCGTTCATGGTGCACGCGGCCGCGATCACATCCAGCGCCCCGCTGGCGGCTCCCGTTGTGCTCAACATGCTTTTGGTGGGCCAAACGGGAATCCGCGTTCCCGCTTCGCCCAAAGCCGCCGTGATCGCCTGGGCTTCAGCCCGGTCATCGGCGGGAATCCCCGTCCCATGTGGGATAATCAGGTCCAGTTCATCAGGATCGATCCGGGCCTCGGCAAGGGCTTTCTCGATAGCAATCCGGATGCCTTTACCATCCGGTTCGAGACGCTCATAGGCCGAGTTGATATTGTTACTTTGTCCAAAGCCAACAACTTCGGCGTATATTTTGGCGCCGCGTTGAACGGCATGATCCAGGTTCTCCAGGATGACTACACTGCCTGCTTCACCGAACACCGAGCCTTTCGCATCGGCGTCGAACGGTCTGCACGCCGACTTGGGATCGTCGTTGTTCTCGACGGTCGATCGTTTAAGCATGGACTGGCGAATCATGACAATGGGGTTGACTTTGGCTTCGGCCCCGCCGGCCAGGGCCACGTCGCTGTCGCCGCGGGCAATCGTCTGGGCCGCTTCCGCGATGGCCAGATGGGCGGACGTCTCACAACAGGTAATCGTGTTG
>JAFGTG010000369.1 GCA_016934255.1 Sedimentisphaerales bacterium | reverse complement strand
TAGCTTCTCGCCGAACGGCAAGTGGCTCGTGTTCTCCTCCAAGGCCAATTCGCCCTATACCCAGCTTTTTCTCACTCACATCGACGAGGGAGGAAACAGTAGTCCCGCCGTCCTTCTGGAGCACTTAACCAGTCCGGACCGGGCCGCGAACATCCCTGAATTCGTGAACACTACACCCACAGCGATAACAAAAATCCATGAAGACTTTTTGAACGATTATTCCTTCGTTCGAGCCGGAAACGAATTCTTCAAGGCCGGCGATGCGGACAACGCCATCCAGGAATATCAAAAGGCCCTGGAGCTCAATCCGAACAACGCCGAAGCCCATCTGAAGCTCGGCTTTCTCTTTTACAACGTCAAGCAAAAGCATCAGGAAGGAATGGCCCATTACCGTACGGCCCTCCAGCTCAATCCGGACGATCCCCGGATCCATCACGATTTGGGGATGGCGCTGTTTCACCAGCGACAATTCGACCAGGCCGTCGATCATCTATCCAAGGCGCTGGAGCGTATGCCCAATGGTATCGACGTTCAATATACTGCCGTGAACATGCGTCAGCATCTTGGACAGGCCTTGTTCTACGCCGGGAAATTCGACGAAGCAACACGTTACCTCTCCGAAGCGGTCCGTCTTGCCCCGGCTAATGCCGAAGCCCACTACAGCTTGGCAACGGCTTCGGCCGCCCAGGGAAATATTACCCAGGCCCTCCAGCATTACACAAAGGCCGTGGAGCTCAAACCAGGCATTGACCGATCGCCCACGCTCCACTACCTGCTCGCAATGAAATACGCCGAGGTGCGCCGATTCCACGAAGCCGTCCTGGCCGCCCAGAGGGCTTTGGACCTCGCTCGTGCTTCCGGAGATGAAAATTTTGCACAGGAAATCCACCGGCACCTTGACCTATACAAACAACTCGATTCATCAACGGAAACAGACATCGGGCAGCGGTAGTCCACCTGTAGGATGATTTTAGGCTTTTGTAAAAGTCGGATTTCAGCTTGATTTGTTACTCACGAATAGATAGAATGCTTTTTTTAATTCAAATTGTCCAATACAGTGAAAGATAAGTACGACAGACATGACCGCAAATCTTGAAACTCGCAGCGTTGAATCAAAAGGCATAACAGAAATCTATCTATCCGCATCACCTGCCGAAAAAGCCTCGCTCGAAGAGCAGGCCCAAAAGATCTTTTCCGACATCCGGGATGTCCTGCTCTCGAAAAAAGCGTGCATCCTCGAAGAGCGGATTTTTTGCACCCCTCCGGCGGTTGAGACGCTCCGAAGCGTACGCGCCCGGGTTTATGGCGATCTCGACGACGGCGTGGCTCCGAGCGTTTTAATCGCCACGGAAGGATTATCCGGTCCGCTGGCCGGGGTGCAGGTTCACGCTGTGAGTTGTGATAGCAAGCCGGAAGTGATCGATCTGGACGGAAACCATTGCGGACGTATCCTCCGCGTGCCCGGCCGGGCCTATCTGGCTCTCACGTATATCACGGACCAGCAAAACGACGAAGCCCCTGCACAGGCCCAGGTGATGTTGGAAAAAGCCGAAGCGGCGCTTAAAAAACTCGGCGCCAATTATCTTTCCGTACCGCGAACGTGGATGTGGCTCAAGGATATCCTCTCGTGGTATGACGAATTCAATCGGGTCAGAACGACGTTTTTCATCGAGCGCGGCCTCATCGGCCACGGGACCCGCCAATCCATGCCCGCCAGCACGGGGATCGGGCTCGGCCCGGCGAACGGCGGCCATTGCGCGATGGACCTGATGGCGGTCCTCGAACCGACCGATTGCACAGAATACCTCCAGATCACGGGCAAGCAGCACAGCGCCCTAGAGTACGGCTCAGCCTTCTCGCGAGCCGCCCGAAGTATCATGCCCGCCGGTCCGGCCGTCTTCGTCTCCGGAACCGCCTCGATCGACGCCGACGGAGCGACCATACACCTCGACGACGCTCAGCGCCAGATCGACGCGACCATCGAAAACGTCCTCGCGGTCCTGAGCGAAATGCAATGCGGTGCTAAGGACATCGTGCAGGTCATCGCTTATTGCAAAACCGTCGAGGTCGAGAAGATATTCAACGCGTGTAAAGACAGGCTTGACTGGCCCTGGCTGACGGTCATCTGCGACATCTGCCGGGACGACCTGCTCTTCGAGATCGAAGCCATCGCCATGCCGAGACACCAAAATTAACAATTGAGAATGAAAACTTGGTGCTCCCAATTCTACATTCTAAATTCGACATTCCAAATTCTATTCTTTCGCCCCATGCTTACGCAATAAATCAACAATCTGATTGTGTCCATTCTCCTTGGCCAAAGACATCGGTGTCTCGCTCTTATCGGTCTTGGCGTTTATATCAGCGCCTTTTTCAATCAGCAATTCAGCGGTTTGTTCAAGGCCACGGCTGCACGCCGTATGTAAGGGTGTATAGCCATCACGTTTCCTACTGTTGACATTAGCTCCTTCATTAATAAGAAACTCAACCACATCTGTATGGCCTTCATTCGCGGCCCAATAAAGCGGTGTACTCCCATTATTGCACTTGGCATCAACATCGGCACCATTTCGTACAAGTAGTTCTGTGATGTCTTTACGCCCATTCCAGCCCGCGTGGTGTAGAGATGCAAAGCCGCGGTTATCTTTCGCATTGACTTCGACATTCTCTTCTATGAAAAACTCGACGATATGTCTCTGATTGCCACATGCGGCGCAATGTAAGGGAGAAAAGCCACATTTGTCTTTTGAGTTGACGTCAATTCCATTTTCTACAAAACTCTTTACCTTTTCCAGTTCACCCAAGTACGCAACCACATTAATGGGTAACGTCTCTTCTATCCCTTTTGGTAATAGGCATTTGACCATGTCTCTATGGTTCATTATGATTGCCCGATGTATGGGTGTTTCACCTTTACTGGTTGCCTTCGTGTTTGCACCTTTGGCAATTAGCAACTCAACCGTTTCTACGTGACCCTGAGATACGGCACGTAATAGCGGCGTTGCCTCTCCATCGTTCAGCTTGGCTTCGATGTTTGCCCCGTGTTCAATGAGAAATCTCGCCGTTTCCACGTTGCCGTCATAGGCTGCGCAGGCCAGCGGCGTCGCGCCGTGTCGCTGCCTGGCTTCGATGTCGGCACCTTTATCAAGCAGTTGTCTCATGATATCGGTGCAATCCTTCATCTTGGAGCGATTCATAGCGGTTACGTGGAGCGCTGTATCTTCGCCACGTCCTTTGGCATTAACATCGGCACCTTTGGCGATCAGCAGTTCCGCTACATTTTTGTGGCCATTCTTAATTGCAGCGATAAGAGGAGTCGTATGCCAGGTGTTCGATTTTGCGTTGATGTCCGCACCTTTGCTGATCAACGATTGCGCCACATCCCCATAGCCCTGTTCGGCTGCTTCGTGGAGCGGAGTCTGGCCGTTCTTGTTCCTGGCATTAACGTCGGCTCCTTTGGCGAGAAGCCGTTCCACCAGCTCTTTCTGACCTGAACTCGCCGCATTGTGTAAGAGTGTCGAGCCTTCCCAACCTTTTGAATTCACGTCCGCGCCCTGATCAATTGCCAACCCAACAATCTCCGAAATGCCCATCATTGCCGCGATAGACAACCACATACCGCCACCGATCTTAGCACCTTTAGACAGTAACAGTTGCGTTATCTCACTGTTCCAGAACATTGTGACCTGTGCTTTCATATACTCATCACTATTGTCCTCTTCTTCAGCGGCGGATCCCAAGGCCTGCATGACGCATTGTGCGAACCACATCCCCAGCACCGACGTTCGCATCTCGCCACCCATGTTGGCGTACGCGTTGACATCCGCTCCCTTATCGATAAGCAGTTCGATGACATCCTTATCGTTTGAGCACAGGACAGCAATATGGAGTGGAGTCATATCCTCGATTGCTCGCGCATGTATGTCCGCGCCCTGGGCCAGGAGGAATTCCATAACCTCTTTCTGGCCTCCGGCAGCGGCAAAGTGCAAAACAGTCCCATCGGCCGGCCCCTTCTCATTGATAGCTGCGCCTTCTTTGATGAAGTTTTTGACTTTGTTCAAATCTCCGAGATATGCTGCCAGATAGATAGTGGATGGCTCTTTGCCCGTGGCCACGATAAGTTCCACAATTTCCATCCGCCCCGGCATCGGGCTCATTATGGCCGTGTACGCTGGTGTACATCCTTCGGCATCTTTGATGGTGACGTCTGCCCCATTGTCGATAAGCACCGACACAGTATCTTTTCCCGCCGAAGCAACAGCGACATGGAGTGGTGTCTCTTCGTCTGCATTGATGGCGTTTGGATTCGCGCCTTTTTCGATGAGCAGTTTGGCCACTTGTGCGCGACCGGCAACCGCTGCATACTCGAGCGGTGTCCTGTTCAGGTTGTCTCCCACCACGACATCAGCACCGTTTTCAATAAGAACTTGCACAATCTCAACGTGGCCGGAATGAGATGCCCGATGCAGAGCGGTTCTGCCCCTATTGTCCTTTGAGTTGATGTCTGTGCCGTTCAAAATATGCATTTTGACCTGCTCAATATCACCATGAGCCGCAGCCTGATGCAGTGACTTAGTTGGCTGGGCATTAGCTTTCAATGACACCTGCCAGATGTCGAAATCATTAGCGCCGCCGAGGGCGCCGGGTCGGTCGGAGACAAAGTAAAGCGTAGAACCGTCAGGCGAGATATCCGGATCAAAGTTCGACCCGTCCGGGCTGTTGATGGTTGAGCCAAGGTTGGCTGGATTGCCCCAGAAGTCCTCTTTTGTGCTCCGCGTCGCTGCCCATAACTGCCACCGCGTGTCTTCCTCTTGGAGTCGGCAGAAGTAAAGCACCAGACCATCATTAGATATACACGGCCCCATATCGAACCCTGATGTGTTGATCCTCGGGCCAAGATTGACCGGAGTGCCCCATGGGTCGTCTTTTGTTTTCCTTGTGCTCACCCAGATATCAGCATTGCCCATACCACCTAGGCGTTTGGGTCCGCGCGAGTGCTCAGCAAAATAGAGTTCCAGACCATCGGACGAGACGCTCGGCGCATGGTCGGAAGTGTAACTGTTGACCGTCGGTCCAAGATTTGCCGGCGTACCCCAGGGATCCTTAGTACTGGTTCGTGTCGTGACCCATAGGTCCCGATCACCGTGGCCCCCTGGCCGATCAGAACTGAAATAGAGCGTGAGTCCATCCGTTGACAGGCACGGCGCGTTCTCATTAGCTGAACTGTTAACCATTGGACCAAGATTTACCGGTTCTCCCCAGGGAGCACCTGCCGTCTTGCGCGTTGCCACCCATAGATCAGCTTTACCAGAGCCACCAGGGCGGTAGGAGTTGAAATGAAGTGATAGACCGTCAGTTGAAATCTCTGGGTCCCATTCATTAGCTGCGCTGTTGACCGTTAAACCTAGGTTAATGGGATTGCTGAAGATATGCTCTGCATCGGCGTTCCCGGTTGGTGGCTGATCTGCCGCTCTGACCGTCAGGATTACTGTAGTTGGGATGGCAAACAGAGCCGCCAAGACAACAATCGCAACGGCAGGTAGGCTTGGGCGTTTGTAGAATTTTTTTCCTGGTCTTAACATAGTTTTTATCCTTTCCTCGATATTTTTCACTGGCCCGGCTACAGCCAACGATGGAACCGGCCGGGTCGATTCATGTTCGGTAACCAGGGTGTCCACAATGGCCCTGCTGTAATCCGTAACCTGAGCGTTCAGGCGGGCGATGGTCATCTCATCGCAGCATTTTTCCCGCTCAGCGCGGATTCTTTTATTGGCCCACCAGACGAAAGGATGGAACCAGAAAAGGGCCTGGGCGATCGTCTGCAAAAGATTGACCGACGCATCGAAACGCAAAACGTGGCTCAGCTCGTGGCCCAGGACGCCTCTGCGATGCTCGGGACTGTTGACTTTGACGAAGTTCGCCGGTAGATATATCCCGCCGCGCAGCAGACCCCATACAAACGGCTGGCCGATGCCTTCCACCAGCCAGACCTTTGGGACCTTTTTCAAATCAAGACTGCTGAACAAATCCGCAATGCCCGCCTGTAATTCCGCCGGAAGCGGTTTTCGGCTTCTCCTCAGCCAGAGCTGGGTTCGCAACGCTTTCACCGCGGCAACCAAAATAAATACCACCACTCCGACGATCCAGACCAAAGCAAGCCATTGACGAGGATTAAGCCTTATGGACCTTGCGCCAGCCGCTCGCTCAAGCAGGGCCGGCCGAACCGGCATCGAAGGCGCCGAGACCGGTGCCGCTTGGGGTTCAATCGGCCCTTCAAATATCGGCGCAGGCATAGTTTGAGTCTGTGGAAGAACCGCCAATGGAACAGTGAGCAATGGCGGCACAAGGCACTTGGCCAGGACGATCAGCCACAGCAAATAGCGGATGTGGGCGCTTCGGTTTCTCAACGCCAGATTCACGATCGCCACGACCACAACCAATACTGCGATCTGCCAACTCTGCGTCAGTAAATATTGGGTGATTCGGTTCAGGTACGTTTCCATTTTGTCACTCCAGAAAATCAGCGGTTACTTCTTATCCACCAACTGCTTGAGCTTCTCGATATCGTCCGCGTCGAGCTTGCCGTGTTCGGCCAGATGCTGCACGAGAGGGATCGCATCGCCCCCGAAGAGACGGTCCAGAAAGTCACCAACGGATTTCTTGACGACATGTTCCCGCTTGGCCGCTGCGAAAAACACATGGGCCTTACCTCGAACGCGATGTTTCAGATAGCCCTTTTTTTCAAGCCGGCGCAGTAAAGTTTGGACCGTTGCATAAGCGATGTTCCTTTTGGCCGGCAAATGATCGCAAACCTCCTGCACGGTGGCCTTGTCAAGCTGCCAGACCACTCTCAGGATTTCCATTTCGGCGGGACTTAAAGCGGGTAGTTCTTTCTTTTTCACAGTTATCTCCTTTTACATATGTATTGTACAAACGTACAACCAATATATCGTACATTTGTACAAGATACCAGTAAAAAAATTAGAAAATTTCAAAAAAATTTTCAGCCGATTACGTCGAAGAATAACACTCCGCCGGGCCGATGATCGAATCTTCAATGCCGTGTTCGATGAAAAATTGCCGGATTCGCGTGCAGAGATGGCATTTGTCCGCGTAAATCCGCGGTCCTCTATAACCCAGTTTCACGGCCCTGTCGAGCAAGCCGAACGGCCCGAATTGAAATAATGTATGAATAAACTCGTTTTGTTCGGGGTGGAATTGGCGCCAGATATCTTCAAGGGGAGTCTCATTCACGTTTCCGACCATGATGCCGCTGCACGTACCGCTAAAGACGTTGCCGAACGGGTCGATGTGCACGCCTTTGGCCCCGAGGAAAGACAATCGACAGGTATCTCGAGAGCGAGATGCCCTCGATACAAGCACAGAGGATGCAACGAGTTCTGCCAACCTCCCGGCCGCCCGGCCTGTAAAACGGCACGGGTAATCTTTCATCGCACGCAGATATTGTTTCTCTCGATCTCTGGGTGAAAGGTTTTTCATATCTATCGGCTCGTCCAGGTATTGTTGCCATCGAACCAGGACACGTTCGGGCCCGAGAATCTCCATCGCAAACCCGGCTAACCGTCGGACCGGCTCCATATCGACGTATTCCTGATGAAACGGATCGACGCTGACTTTAAGCCGATTCATTCCAAGCTCGTCAAGTATTCTCAATCGTTGGCGAACAATCGTCTCACTCGTCGCCCAAAATCCGTTGGTCTCTATAAGATCGATTTTCCCCATTCCCTCGCTTTTAGCCTGTCGGAGCACATCGTGTAAATGGTCCCAGTAGAGAAACGCTTCACCCCCGGTGATATGAATCTTGGCCGCATCGCCGGCGAGAGTCTTGAGCGATTGCCATGCGCCGATGAGGGTTTCGACGGGCATCAGGCCGCCCTTGTCGGGATCGCAGTTATAATAGCAAAACTCACACGCACAATTGCATTTGTACGTGAGCAACAAGCCCGCCGAGCGCCAAAGCTTGAACTTCGGCTCATTCCGCGCCACGCGGCTGTTATAAATATTTTCCGACAATTCGATCATTGCAAACACAATTCAAAAAGCAACGTGTAAAAAGCAAAATTAAGGAAGTCATCCGCCTTCGGCGGATTCCGCATTTTTATTTTTGATCCTTGATATTTGATTCTTCCTTTTTTAGGTGGATTTGAATCACGGTAATATCCGCCGGGGTGATGCCGCTGATTCGGGACGCCTGGGCAAGTGTGGTCGGTTTAAAAACCGATAACTTCTCTCTTGCCTCCGAACGCAGATGCGCAACATCGTTGTAGTCTAATTCCTCCGGTATTTTCTTGCTTTCCAGACTTTTGAAATTCGCCACAAGCCGTTCCTGCTTGGCCACATAGCCTTCATACTTGGCATCAACGACGACTGCCTGCAAAACGTCTTTCGTGAGATTCATGCGCTTTACATCCGGATTCTCGGCCAGAGCGTTCGCAAGCGGATTATCCGTCCGGCGAAGCTGGTCCCACAGGCTGATCCGGCTCGTGTTCGGCGTCGTGGAAGATTTCAGCCATTTCTTGAGATTGTCAATTTGATCGACTTTCTTTTGAAATCTCTTCCATCGTCGTTCATCGACCAGCCCCACCAACCGACCGATTTGCGTTAGCCTGCGGTCCGCATTGTCGGTCCTCAGCGCGAGCCGATACTCCGCTCGCGACGTGAACATGCGATACGGCTCATCAATGCCCTTCGTCAGTAAATCATCGATCATCACACCGATATACGCCTGGTCTCTTCCGAGAACGATCGGCTCTTTGCCCTGCAATTTTCTCGTTGCGTTAATACCGGCCATAATCCCCTGCCCCGCGGCCTCTTCATATCCGCTGGTCCCGTTGACCTGACCGGCCAAAAATAAACCCGCTATCTTTCGGGTCTCCAGGCTCGGCTTGAGCTGAACGGGCGGGCAATAATCATATTCAATGGCGTAGGCGTAATGAACGATCCGGGCGTTTTCCGTGCCGGGCAGCAGCTTGAGCATTTGCTCCTGGATATCCTTCGGAAGCGACGTGCTGATGCCGTTACAGTAAATGGTGGTCATGGCTTCATCCTCCGGCTCCAGAAAAACCTGATGACGATCCTTATCGGCGAATCGCACGATTTTGGTCTCGATGCTCGGGCAATACCGGGGGCCTATGGATTTGATCTGGCCCGAATAGAGCGGCGCGCGAGCAAAATTTGCCCGGATTAATTCATGAATTCGTTCATTTGTATAAGTGATCCAGCAGGGGATTTGCGACCGATCTATTCGCTCGGTCAGGAACGAAAATGGCACCGGGACTTCGTCGCCGTGCTGAATCTCAAGCTCGTCCAGCGTCACCGTCGCCGCATCGAGTCTGGCCGGTGTGCCGGTCTTGAGCCTTTGAAGCTCCAATCCGATTCGCTGAAGGTTTTCGGAGAGTTCATTGGCCGCCGGCTCCCCGATTCGTCCGCCCTCGAACTGTTGGGTTCCGACGTGCATCAGGCCGCGAAGAAAGGTCCCCGCCGTGATGATCACCATCGGAGCATAGTACACGCTCCCATCATGACATTTCACCCCCCGCGTGTGGTCTTTCTCAGTGATGATCTGGGAAACGATCCCTTCAATGATCGTAAGATTCGGAGTTTGTTCGAGCAGATCGCGGACGTAATCCTTATATTTGTATTTATCCGTCTGCGCCCTGGGCGCCTGGACGGCGGGGCCTTTCGAGCGATTCAGCAGGCGAAACTGAATGCCCGTCGCATCGGTCGCCAATCCCATCAGGCCCCCGAGCGCATCGAC